>DATIEI010000035.1:0-11658 GCA_035455845.1 Solirubrobacteraceae bacterium | reverse complement strand
CGGAACTCGCGCTCGGAGGTGGCGTTCCGCGCCTCCTGGTCGGCCAGCCGCCGCACCACGACACGCCCCGCTTCGGCCTCCGCCCCGCACTCGGGGGATGCCGGGCCACGGACTCGCACACTTACCAAACGCATCGGATCGGACGTCTCGTTGCGCAGCTCGTACTCCTGCCCGGGGCCGAGGTTGACGCCCGTCTCAGGCTCGAGCGGGTGCCGTTCGCCGCCGGGCAGGAGGAGCTCCCCCTGCCCGGCGACCACGAACAGCACCTCCTCAAGTTCGCCGGTGGTGCGAGAGGTGCTCGTGTCCGGCACGCATTCGAGCACGGTCTGTTCGAGCCCCTCCAAGCCTTCGTCCTTCACGCGCACCCTGGGAGATTCGGCCTGCCCGGCCGACAACCTGCCTTGCCCCCACCCCGATCAGCCGCCGCCAAGCCGTGCCTCCAGAGTGATCTCGGTGCCCGCTAACGCACGAGACACCGGGCAGGTGTCCTTGGCCTGCTGGGCGAGCTTCGCGAAAGCGTCGGCGTCGACGCCGGACACCTCGCCGGTGGTCTGAAGCTCGATCTTCGTGATCGTGAATCCGGTGTCGAGCTGCTCCAGGCACACCCGAGCCGTGGTGTTGAGGTCGGCCGGCGGATGTCCCGACTCGCTGAGCAGGTTGGCCAGCGACATCGTGAAGCAGCCGGCGTGGGCGGCGCCGATCAGCTCTTCGGGATTGGTCGAGCGTTCGACGTCGTCGACCCGCGCCCGCAGCGTGAACGGGCCCTCGTAGGCGCCGCTGCCCACGCCGATCCGGCCACCGCCGTCCGGCAGGTCGCCTTGCCAGCTGGCCTTTGCGGTGCGTGTCACCCGGACGCCCATGGCGCGGGTGAGACTAAGCCAACCAACCTTGCGATTGCGTTATGCGTCAAGCTCCGGCTTACCGCGAATCGACAGAAGGAGGCTTGCGATGGCCCAAACGGTGGACGAGCTCGACGTGACCGCGGTCCGCGATCGCTTCTCGGCACTGCACCACGGGTTCACCTTCTTCGATGCGCCGGGCGGCTCGCAGGTCCCGGACGAGGTCGGCGACGCGATCGCGCGCACGCTCCGGGAGGCCAGCGCCAACCTGGGCGCGGTGTATGAGACCAGCCGCCGCGTGGGCAAGATCCTCGAGCAGGCCGAGGCGGGCGCGGCGCGCTTCCTCGGGTGCGATCCGCACGAGGTGATCTTCGGTACGAACATGACCTCGCTGGACTTCATGCTCTCGCGTACGGCGGGGCGGACGTTCGAGGCCGGCGACGAGATCCTGGTGTCGGCTCTGGACCACGACGGGGGCGTGGCGCCCTGGCTCGAGCTGGCCCACGACCGCGACCTGATCGTCCGGACCGTCGACCTGCTGCCCGACACGACGCTCGATTACGCCGACCTCGAGAGCAAGCTGACCGAGCGCACGCGCGTCGTAGCGTTCGCGTGGGCGTCGAACGCCGTGGGCACCCTGGTCGACGCCCACCGGGTCTGCGAGCTGGCGCACCGCGCCGGCGCGCTCGCCTGGATCGACGCCGTTCACTACGCCGCCCACGAGCCGATCGACGTCCGGGCGGTGGGCGCCGACGTGCTGATCTGCTCGCCGTACAAGTTCTGCGGCCCGCACCTCGGGGTGGCCTACGGCCGGGCCGAGGTGATCGAGCAGTGGCGGCCCTACAAGGCCCGGCCGGCGCCGACCACGCCGTTGGGGCGCCGGTTCGAGACCGGGACGCAGCCGTACGAGCTCCTGGCCGGCTTCAACGCCACGCTCGACTACCTCGGCTCGATCGGCGGGTTCGACGCGATCGTGCCCTACGAGCGTTCGCTGGGCGAGCGGTTCCTGGCCGGGATCTCCGACGCGGTGACGGTCTACGGGCTGCCGAGCATGGAGGGCCGGGTGCCGACGTTCCTGATCAACGTGGGCGACGTGGCGGCGGCGGACGTCGCCGTGCACCTGGCTGGACAGAACATGGGGGTGTGGGCCCACGACTCCTGGTACTCGCTCGGGCTATACCGCCAGCTTGGCTACGAGAACGACGCGGTGCGCCTCGGGTTCATCCACTACAACACCGCCGAGGAGGTCGACCGGCTGGTGGCGGCGCTGAACGGGCTGGCCGCCTGAGCCGCAGGCCGTGATGGGTTAACCCCCGTGTGCGGGGTTAACCCATCACACCCCCATAGGGTTGACAGGCGGACTATTATTACGTTATGCGATACATCGGAGAGCGATCTACTGACCCGGGGCTGCTCGTGATGACCAGCCTGGCCGAGGGTCCCAAGCACGGTTACGCAATCACCGCCGACGTCGAGGAGTTCGCCGGCGTGCACCTCGGCCCGGGCACCCTGTACGGCGCGCTGGCGCGGCTCGAGTCGCGGGGCCTGATCGAGGCCTTGCCGGCCGATGACCGCCGACGCCCGTACCGACTGACCGCCGACGGGAGCACCGCCCTCGAGCAGGAGCTCGCGCAGCTCCAAACGGTCACGCGCCAGGGGCTCGATCGGCTGCGGGTGGCGGAGGCAACCCGATGATCCGCTGGCTCGCGCGCCAGACGCTGCGCCTCTACCCGCTCGCCTACCAGCGGCGCTACGGCGATGAGATGCGCGCGCTGCTCGAGGACCAGCCGCCACGCATCGGCACCGTGTTCGACCTCGGTCGCGGTGCCCTCCGCGCGCACCTCCGCCCAGCCGACGCACCCGCGGGCATGGTCGACGCCGGCGAGCGCGTGCGGGCGAGCGCCAGCGGCGTCCTGCTCTGCTGGGTGTTCTTCGCCGCCGCCGGGTTCGGTTATTACAAGAGCACCGAGGACCAGCCGTTCTCAACCGCCGGCCACGCCCATCCGCTGCTCCGCGACGCGCACCTGGCCATCCAAGCCGTGGCGCTGATCGCCTCCGCGGCCGTGGTCATCGGCGCGCTCCCTCTCATCGTCGCCGCGCTCGCCCAGGCCCGCCGTGAGCCGGCCCTCCGCCGCACGGTGGCGCTCGCGTTCCTGCCGGTGATCGTGTTCGGAGCGGTGACCGCCGCGGTGATCGCGATCGCCCACGCCCAAGCTCCGAACGGCTCGGGCGCCGGCGGCGGCATCGCGATCGCCTGGGGGATCGCCGGCCTGGCTTGCGGGACCACGTGTGTATTCGCCTGTCGCGGTGCACTGTTCGCCACACCGGTCGCCCCTGCCTGGCTGCGCGGAGCGCTTGTGGCCGGCACGATCGTCACGGTCTCGATGCTGGCGATCGCCGTGGCCGCCGGTTTCTACGCGATCGCACTGACCGCGGACGTGTCCCGGCTCGCGGCCGAACCGAACGGCCCGTTCCAGGTCATGAGCGTGACCGCCTCGCTGATCGTCCAGATCGTGGTGATGCTCGGCGCCGGCGCGCTTGCGAGCATCGCCACCTCGCGGGCGTGGAGGGCGGAGCGCCAACTGGCGTGATTGCTACGGTCGCCGCGTGGAGGACACGCGGACGACGGCGGCTCGGACGCATTTCGATCGCTGGTCTGAGACCTACGAGGAGGACTCGGCCGCGCGCTGGCTGCGGGAGATCCAGACCCAGGCGCTCGCCGCGCTGGCGCTGACCCCCGACGACGTGCTGCTCGACCTGGGCTGCGGCACCGGCGCGGCGGTCCGCGACGCGGCGCCGACGGTGACCCGCGCGGTGGGCTTCGATCTGTCGCCGGGGATGATCGCTCAGGCCGAGGAGCGCGCCCGGGCGAGCGGGATCGGCAACGTCGAGTTCCGCGTTGGCGACGTAAGCGGGCGGCTGCCGTTCAACGACCACGCGTTCACCGCGCTGGTGTGCACCACCGCGTTTCACCACTTCCCGGAGCCCCACAAGACGATCGCCGAGATGGCGCGCGTGCTCGCACCGGGCGGCCGCCTCGTCATCGCCGACGCCAACCGCCGCCACCCGGCGGTGTTCGCGCTCGAGCTCGTGCTGCGGGCGGCGCAGCCGAGCCACGCCGGTTTCCGCTCGCCCGGCCGGCTCATGCACGACCTGTGCGCAGTCGGCTTCGCGAGCGTCTCGTACTGCACGGTGCGGTGGCGGAGCTACGCGTTCGTGCGAGGCGAGAAGGCGCTCGGCTGAGACATGCGCGAGCTCGAGCTGCTCACCGCCCCGGCCCTGCGCCGGCTTCTCGAGGGTGGAACGAGCACGGTGATCGTCCCGTTCGGATCGATCGAGGATCAGAACGGGCACCTGCCGCTGGGCGCGGACTCGGTGCTCGCGGATCTCGTCGGACGCGAGGTGGCGATGCGGCTCGATGCCGTGCTCGCGCCGAGCGTACGGGTGGGGGCCGGGGACGGCACGCTGAGCGTGGAGACGGCAACGCTGGCCGAGACGGCGCTGGGGCTGGCCGAGAGCCTCGCCGCATCGGGATTCCGGCTGATCGTGCTCGTGCCGATTCACGGCGGCAATGTCGAGCCGCTGAACGTCGCGGTGGCGCGTTTCAACGAGCGGGCGGGACCGGCGTGGGCGTGCGCGCCCCGCGGCGATGTCGGCCCCGACCCCGGGAATCACTCGGGGAAGTGGCTGACCTCGGTGATGCTGGCCTTCCGGCCCGAGCTCGTCGACGTGCCGGCGGCCTCGGCAAGCCTGCGCGCCGAGCTCGAGGGCGTCGACGCCGAGAGCGGAGTGGCGCGCTTCGAGCGCTTCGTCAGCGCGATCGTCGAGCAGACGACGGCTTGTCTTCACCGGCGAGCGTCGCGGCCAGGCGCGCCACCGCCCCGGTGAACGCATGCTCGGGCGGCTTGGCGTAGCCGACCACGAGCGCCGGGGCGTGACCGGGTGTGCCGTCACCGAAGCCGGCCAGCCCCAGCAGGGCCAGGCCACGTGCCGCCGCATCGGCGATCACCTCCTCCTCGGTTCGTCCGGCCGGCAGCGTGACCAGTGCGTGCAGTCCCGCGGCGATGCCGGACACGCGAGCCTTCGGGGCACGGCGACCAAGCGCCGCGATCAGTCGGTCGCGCCGGCGGCGGTATACGAGCCGCGAGCGGCGGACGTGCCGGTCGTAGCCGCCCGATGCGATCAGCTCGGCCAGCGTGAGCTGGTCGATGACCCCGGTGTGGCGATCGGCGAGGGTCTTGGCCTCCACCAGCGGCGCGATCAAGTACGGCGGGACGACCAGCCAGGCCAGCCGTACCCCCGGCGCGAGCGTCTTGCTGGCCGTGCCGGCATACACGACGTGATCCGGCGCGTGCGCCTGGAGCGATCCCAGCGGGTGGCGGTCGTAGCGGAACTCGCCGTCGTAGTCGTCCTCGATGATCAGCCGTTCCTCGGCCTGAGCCCACTCGAGGGCCTCGGCCCGCCGGCCCGCCGCGAGCGGCACCCCGAGCGGGAACTGGTGCGCGGGGGTGAGCAGGACCGCGTCGGCGCCTCCGGCGAACTCGACCCTCGCGCCGCTTTCGTCCACCGGTAGCGTGTGGACGGCAAGCCCGCACGCCGCCGCGGTGGCGCGAACCGTCGGCAGGCCGTATTCCTCGAGCGCCAGCGTCCTCGCCCCGCCGGCTCGAAGGACCTGGCAGAGCAGCCAGGAAGCCTGGGCGAATCCCGAGCAGACCAGGATGCGGTCCGGGCTGGCGCGGACGCCGCGGGCGCGGGCGAGATATTCGGCGAGTGCCGATCGGAGCTCCGGCCGTCCCCGCGGGTCGTCGTAGTCGAGGGCGCTGAACGGGGCCTGGCCCAGGGCGCGCCGGGCCGCCCGCAGCCACGCGGCGCGCGGAAAGGCCGACACGTCCGGCGAGCCGGGACGCAGGTCGTAGCGCGGACTCGGGGCGGACGGCTCGGCGGACGAGGCAGCGCGGGCCGGCGCACTGACCCGATCGGCCACCCGCGTCCCCGAGCCCTGCACAGAGTTCAGCCAGCCTTCGGCGGCCAGCTGGCCGTAGGCCTCGGCAACCGTGTTACGGGCGATCCCGAGGTCGGCGGCGAGCGCCCGGGAGGAGGGCAGCCGCGTCCCGGGTCGCAGGCGCCCGCTCGACACGGCCTCCCGCAGCGCCGACTCCAGCGCGGCCCGCACGCGCGGCCCATCCAGGTCGAGGTGCAAATCGACGCCGGAAATGGCCCATGTTCGCGGCACCAGAATGGACCTTACCAATGGGCCGTTCCCGATCTAAGGTCCCGGGCATGACAACCGCCGAGACCACGCCCCAGATTCCCGTCCGCCTCGACTTCGAGGCCCACGGCACCACCTTCTTCAAGGCCATGACGCACCTCGACAATGCTGCCACCAAGGAACTCGATCGGGTCGAGTTCGATCCGCCCCTGCGCGAGCTGGTCCGCATCCGCGCCTCGCAGATCAACGGCTGCGCGTACTGCATCGACATGCACACCAAGGACGCCCGGGCGGTCGGCGAGACCGAGCAACGGATCTACGCCCTGCCCGCGTGGCGCGAGACTCCGTTCTTCACCGAGCGCGAGCGCGCGGCGCTGGCCTTCACCGAGTTCGTCACCCTGGTGGCGAGCGATCACGTCCCAACGGCCGACTACGACGCCGTCGCCGCGTACTTCAGCCCCGACGAGGTCGCTGCGCTGCTCAGCCTGATCGTCGCGATCAACGCCTGGAACGCGATCGCGGTCACCACGCGGGCCTGGGAGCCTGGCTCCTACGAGCCGTGACGTAGCCGACCTGCGCGTCTTCAGTCTTTGCGGCCGGAGACGAGCAGGCCCGCGCCGACGGTCGCGATCGCCAGGCCGCCCGCTCCGCCGATCAGCTCGAGCCGGCGCGGGGAGCGCGCGAACCACAGGCGAACGCCTCCGGCGCCCACCGCCCAGATCGTGTCGGACGCCACCGCAATCGCCGAGAACACGGCGCCGAGGAGGAGGATCTGCACCGGGACGTTGCCGGCGGAGCGATCGACGAATTGGGGCAGGATCGCGGCGAGGAAGACCACGGTCTTCGGATTGGTCACGCCAACGGTCCAACCCTCGAAAAATGCGCGACGGTCCGAGCGAAGCGCCGCCGGAGCGGCGAGCGCGGCCGCGAGCGACCCGCGCTCGCGGAAGGTCTTCACTCCGAGGTAGATCAGATACGCGCCGCCGAGGAGCTTCATCGCGGTGAACACGGCCACGGACTGCTCGGCCAGCGCACCAATCCCGATAGCCACCGCGATCACCTGCACGTACTCGCCGAGCGAGTTGCCGACGACGGTCCACACCGCGACCCGACGACCGCAGGCGAGCGCGCGTCCGACCACGAACAAGACGCTCGGGCCAGGGATGACGATCACCACGAACGCGGTGATGCCGAAGGCAAGCAGCCGATCCGGCGACAGCATGGCCTCAGTCTACGGGTGGTGGTGAGACGGCTTCCTCCGCGGATGCAGAGTCGCGTGCGCCGTCTTGACCATCGCCGTCTTGCCCGCTGTGGTCATCGTGACGGTGATCACCACGCGCAGCTTGCCGAAATGCTCCAGCACGACGCTGCCCTTGCGGTTCAGCGTCAACGTGATGGTCTGCGTCTGGCCGGGCTTCAGGCTGAGTCGGGCCGACGCGAGGTGCTTGGCGTTGTTCGCGGTCTCGCTGACTTGTATCCCGGCGCAGGCCGTGCTCCCGGCGCACAACAGCTTCAGCGTCACCTTGTTGCCACTCACCGACGGCCTGCCGACGGCGACGAGGTGTGGTGGCGCCACGTTGGATGTCATGCCGCTCGGCAGTGTCGGCGGCGTCGGCAGTGTCGGCGACAAGGCAGCGGGCGGTGAGGTCACCGTTACCCCGACGGCCTGCTTCGTGGTCAGCCCGGTCGGGTCGGTGACGGTCAGCGTAGCGGTGTGGACGCCGGGCGTGCTGAACGCGTGCGTGACCGTCGCGCCGGTGGCGGTGGCACCGTCGTCGAACGACCACGCGTAGGTCAGGGTGTCGCCATCGTCCGGATCGCTCGCGCGGGAACCGTCGAAGGTGATCGCAGTGCCGGTCGTGGCGCTGGACGGCGCTGCAGTCGCCATCACGGTCGGGGCGCGGTGCTGGTACTCGTAGGCGCCGAGGTCAAGCGGCGAAGACGAGCCGGTGGAGGATCGCACCTCGCGCGCGTTGCCGCCGAGATCGGTGGCCGATGAGGTGGCGCTGACGAGTCCGGGGTCGCCGGCATCGATCAGCGGCGAGCTCCAGGCCAGGTGGTAGTCGCCGGCGCCCGGATCGACGAAGGCCGGATCGCCCGTGACCGTGTCGCTGACGTTGACCGTTGATCCCGACTGCACGATCGTGCCGTCGTAGTTGTCGTTCGCCGCTGCGAGTGTCGCAGTGGGGCCGCCGAAGGTTTCGAACGAGGTCGGGAAGCCGTGAACGATCGAGTTGTAGATCGTGATGTCCGATCGGCTGAAGACCGAGACCGACTCGAGGCCGATCATCGAGCTGCCTCCCGCCACGATCGTGTCGTTCACCGCGAAAAGCGATCCTTCGCCGTCGGAGCGGTCGACCGCCTGGACCCCGCCGCCGACGAGCAGCGAATCGTCGATGTAGACCGGAGCGCCGTCGGCCTCGAGTGAGGTGGCGTTGCCGATCAATCTCGCGCGATGGATCTCGCCGCCAAAGCGGGCGTAGACACCGTAGTCGCCGCCGTCCACGGTCACGTCGTCGATCTCGTTCGACGAGAAGCTGCCCCCGTCGATCACGAGGCCGGCGCCGATGCTGATCGCTGGGAACGTGACCGTCGAGTCCTTCACGGTTGCAACGGACAGCAGGATTCCATCCTCGGAGCGCGAGCCAGGCCCGCTCGGATCGACCGCGACGTGGTCGACGCTCCCGTTGGCGATCGAGACGCCGTATTCGGCGGACCCGCCCACGGTGAGCCCGGAGAGCGTGACCAGGTTCGGGGACGCCCCAGCCAGGGCGATGACCGCCGACGCCCCCGAATCCGTCAGCGACGTCCGACCGACTCCCGCGCCCCTGACTTCGAGCGGGTACTGGACGTTGGCGTTGAACCCACTCCCGGCCGACCGCGGTTCGTAGGTCCCAGGGCCGATCGTGACCACGTTCGGGGAGGACGCGGTGCTCGGCTGACCGGCGGCGTCGTTGAGCGCGTTCTGCAGCTGTGAGCCCTCGTCGACACTGCCCACCGCACACGTGAATCCGGCCTGGTGCACGCAGTAGACGTCCGCGCGGGACAGCGCGGGCGCTGCCGCGGCGATGGCCAGTGTGAGCATCAACGCCGCGGCGATGAGCAGCAGGCGCTTGGGGGTGGTGAGTGAGATCGTCGTCATGCCCGCAGCATGCGGCTAAGACCCCGGTGCGCACATCGGGCAGTCGCACTAACTTTGGGCGACAGACGGGCGGTCCGCGCGGCTAAGACGGCCTGCGCGGCTTAAGACGGCAGCGCTACTAGGCCGCGCTGCCCTTCCGTTCCGCGTCGAACAGCTCGACGAGCCGGCTGCGCACGTCCCACAGCTTGGGAATCTGTCGCTGGGCGATCAGCTTGCCCAGCACCTGAACCGGCGTGCCCTGCGTGCCGATCGTGTCCTCGCCGAGCGCGCGGGCGACGATCGTGTAGTGCCGGAAGCGCCACACCCAGATGCGCTCGTCCCACTCGGTCAGGAGTTCGGCCAGCTGGTAGAGGTCCTCGTGCTCGCGGCCGCGCTGGTAGAGCTCGGCGAGCGTCAGTCCGGCGCGCTCCAACAGCCCATCGAACGCCTTGCTGACCCGCTGGGTGACCTGCGGCACGCGCCGGAAGCCGGGCGAGTCGAAGCCGCTTCCGTGACCGAGCACGACCCGGATCTCGTGGTACTCCCAGGGCGACATCTGGTTGAGCATGTCGAGCTGTGAGGTGACGTATTGCAGGCACAGCACCGCGCGGCGCAGCAACCGGATGGCCGCCGCCGTCTCGCCGCGCTCCAGGCACGCGCCCGCTTCGTCGACCTCGGTCGTCCCGAGTTTCAGCCACAGCTCCGAGGCCTGGTGCACGGTCTGGAACAGCAACTCGTCGTGATGGACCCGCTCCTCGGGCGGCTTCTGCAGCGACAGCAAATCGTCGGTGCGCAGGTAGCGCTCGTAATCGCTTGCGCCGGGGCCCGGTAGCACCGGGGCCTTCAGATCCTCGTTCACCCGTCACCTCCCTGGAGAATCGCCGCCAGCTTGGCGGGATCGATGTTTCCGCCCGAGACGATGCACACGACCTTGCCGGCCCCTGCGCGACCGGCCAGGGCAGCCGCCGTGGCCAGGGCGCCTGCGCCCTCGGCGACCACATGCGCCCGGCCGGCGAGCAGCCTGACCGCGGCGGCGGCCTCGGGGATCGGCACGGCAAAGGCGCCGTCGACCAGTTCGCGCACGCGCGGCCACATCGGGTCGAGCACGCGCCGGCTGCCCGCGCCGTCGACGAACGACGGCGCGTACTCGACGTCGACCGGCTCGCCGGCGGGCAGCGCGCCGGCCAGCGCGGCGCCCGTGGCGGGCTCCGCGGTGTACACCCGGATCTCCGGGCGCATGGCCTTCAGCGCGCTGGCGATCCCCACGGTCAGGCCGCCCCCGCCGTACGGGATCACCACCGCGTCGGGGTCGGGCAGGTCCTCGAGTATCTCGAGGCCGATGGTGCCGTTGCCGGCCATCACGCCCTCGTCCTGGACCGGATGGACGAACAACCCGTCGATCCCGTCGACCGAGCCGGTGACGATCGACTGCCACCAGTCGTCGTAGGGCAGCTTGACCACCTTGCCGCCCAGGCGCTCGATCGCCGACAGCTTTGCCTGCGGAGCGTGCTCGGGAACGGCGATCGTGGCCGGCAGGCCGAACTCGCGGCCGGCCCAGGCCACGCCCTGGGCCATGTTGCCGGCGCTGGCCGTGACCAGACCGCCGCGGCGCGCTTCCTCGGGGGCCAGGCGTAGGGCGTTGGTCGCGCCGCGGATCTTGAACGAGCCGATCGGCTGCAGCGCCTCGAGCTTCAGGTAGATCTCGGTCCCGTCGGGGACCTCGGCGGCGTGCAGCCGCACCAGCGGGGTGCGCACGGCCACGTCGGCGATCCGGGCACGCGCGGCCTCGATCTCGCGCAACTCGATCACAGCCGGACCTCCACCCCGATCCCCCGCGCCCGGGCCAGGCTCACCGCGCGCTCGGCCGCGGCCAGATCCTCGACGGCCATGCCCAGCGAGCGGAACACGGTGAGCTCCTCGGACCCGGTCCGTCCGGGAGCCATGCCGGCCAGCACCTCCCCGAGCTCGGCCCGGACGTGCTCCTCCCCCGTGATCGCCCCCTGCTCCACCGCCAGCCGGAACTCGCCGGCCTCATTGCGCACCGACTCGCGGCTGTCGCAGTAGAACGAGCAGGCCGCGACGGTCTCGACGTCGAGCTCGCGCGAGCTCGGAACGCTGGCGCCGATCGCGTTCACGTGGGCCCCGGGCGACAGCCACTCACGGCGGATCACCGGCTCGGGCGAGCTCGTGGCCAGCACGACCACGTCGGCTCCGCGCACCGCAGCCTCGGCGCTCGGAGAGACCGTCGCCCGGCCGTCGGCCAGCGCCTGCGCGTGCTCGACCGACGGCGAGTACACGCGCACCTCGTCGAACTCACGCACCGCCGGGAGCGCGCGAAGATGCGCCCGGCCCTGCACGCCGGCGCCGAGGATCGCGAGGACGCGGGCCTCGGAGCGGGCCAGAACCCGCGTGGCCACCACGCTCACCGCGGCGGTCCGGACCGAGGTCACGGCCGAGGCGTCGAGGATGGCCCGCGGCACCCCGGTCTC
>DATIEI010000034.1:0-6825 GCA_035455845.1 Solirubrobacteraceae bacterium | reverse complement strand
GGCTGGGAATCTCGTCGCTGGTTCACATCCAGCGCGTTCGCTCCACGGTGGCGAACCCGGCGGCTGCTCCGGCCATCAGCGCGCAGCGCGCGGCACCGGGGCGGCGGAGCCGGGACTCGGAGAGATCGAGCTGAGCGCTCGTCCCTGGCATCGCTACTGGGTGCTCCCGGCCTTCGTGGGCCTGCTCCTCGCCCCCGCCCCGTGGGGAGCGGTCGTGGCGATCGCAGCGGCCGTCGGGGCAACCGGCTGGCGACTCGCGCGGGCCGCCCGGGCCCGCCGGGCACGGTCCCCAGCCGAGGGCGACGGCGCGTTCAAGCTGGGCAGCGACCAGCGTGGCCGTGCCGTGCTGCTCACCGACCACGAGCTGTCCGCGCACGGGCTCATCCTCGGCGCGAGCGGCGCGGGCAAGTCGACCACGCTGCTGAGGATGCTGACCGAGCAGATCGCGCGGGGCCGGCCGGTGGTGGCGATCGACATGAAGGGCTCGCCGGCCTTCGCCCGGGTCCTCGGCGAGGCGGCCCGGGCGGCCGGGCGGCCGTTCGCGGTCTGGAGCATCGACGGACCGGCGCACTGGAACCCGCTCCGGCACGGCAACGCCACCGAGCTCAAGGACAAGCTGATGGCCACCGAGCGCTTCACCGAGCCCCACTACCAGCGCGCCGCCGAGCGCTACATCCAGATCGTCCTGCAGGTCCTGGCGGCGGCGAGCCCGGGCCGAGCGCCCACGCTCGGCGAGGTCGTCCATCTGATGGATCCCGCCCGGTTGCCGAGCATGTTGCGCGGGGTCGACCACGAACTGCGCGACCGGATTCGGGACTATCTGGCCGGCCTCACGCCCGACCAGCTGAGTGCCGCACGCGGTCTGCAGACCCGGCTCGCCGTGCTCACCGAGTCACACACCGCGCCATATCTGGCGCCTGGAGCGGGGCCGATGATCGACCTCCACCAGGCGCTGCGAGGACCACAGGTCGTCCTGTTCAGCCTGAACTCGGCCCGATACGGCCGCCTCGCAGCCCAGCTCGGCACGCTGGCCGTGCAGGATCTGGTCAGCGCCTCGGGCGATCGGCTGGACGACGCCCGACCCGGCGTCCCGGCCGCGGCCGCGACGATCGCGATCGACGAGTTCTCCGCCCTGGGCGCCGACCACGTGGTCGCGCTCCTGTCCCGCGGGCGCGAGTCGGGACTGTCGGTGCTGGTCGCCACCCAGGAGATGGCCGACCTCGATCGCGCCGCTGCGGGGCTGCGCGATCAGGTCGTCGGGGTGACCGCGCTCAAGGTCTTCCACCGTCAGGAGGTGCCGCAGTCGGCCCGGACGATCGCGCTGATGATCGGGACCGAGCAGGTCTGGGAGGAGACGCGTCAGACCGCCGGCCGGCTGCTCGGCGGATACGACGCGGGACGGGGCACGCGCCGGCAGGTCGAACGCTTCATCGTCCATCCGAACGAGATCCAGTCGCTGCGCACCGGCGAGGCGATCGTCATCTCGAATCTGTCGGAGCAACGGGTACAGCGGGTCCGAGTCGAGCCGCCGCGTGCCGTGTCGCCCGCGCGCTCACCGGACCCGCCACGCCCTGCCGAGCCCGGACGCCTGGAACCGGACCCTCCGATACGCCGAGTGCGGGGAACGCAGCGCTCTCGTCCCGCCGGGTCGCCGCCACCATCGCAACAGCGCCCGCCCGGCTCACTCGGGCGCTGACCGGGGGCCGACCACGCACACGAACCCGAGCGGCGCATCGCCGAGCGCCTCGAAACAGTGCAGCTCGTCGCCCGCCACGTACACCACGTCCCCCTCCCCCACCTCGTGCGTGCTCTCTCCGAGCGTGACCCGGGCGCGCCCGGCGACGATCATCACGCCGTGGTCGTGGGGGTGGCGCTCGCGGGCGGTCCGGGCCCCCGGCGGAACCTCGAAGTAGCGCATCCGGTACTGGCGGGCGCCCTCGGACTCGCCGATCAGCTCGTGCTTGCGCACCCCGGCCAGCGAGGGGTCGCCGTAGGCCTGCGGCTCGACGCCCTCCCAGGCCGGCGATCCCGGAACGGATCCGGCGCGGCGATGAATCACGCCCATGCCGCGCCTACGCCGCGGCGGGCGTCACCCGATAGGCGTCGAACACCGCGTCGATGTTGCGCAGGCGGTTGATCGCCTGGTCGAGCGAGCGCGTGTCCCCGACCTCGACCACGAACCGGTTCTTGACCATCGGGTGGTTGACGATGCAACGCGCCTCGAGGATGTTGATGCCGGCCTCGGCGAATGTCCGCGACATGTCCTCGAGGAGCCGGTGGCGGTCCCACCCGTCGACTTCGATCTCCACCCGGAAGGAGGTCTCGGGATCGCCGTCCCAGGACACCGGGGTGAAGCGCTCGGGGTCCTTGCGCAGGACGGCCACGTTCGGGCAGTCCTCGCGGTGGATGGTGATCCCGCGCCCCAGCGAGATGTAGCCGACGATCGGATCGCCGGGCACGGGCCGGCAGCACTTGGCCAGCCGCAGCATCACCTCGTCGATGCCTTCGACCGAGATCCCGAAGCGCGAGGAGGACGTGGTGGCACGCGAGCGCCGCCGGCGGGTCTTGAGCAGGTCGTCGGCCGCGGTCGGCTCGGACTCGGCCGCCTCGCCCTGCTTGAGGCGCTGCATGATCTTGTTCACGACGACCTTGGCCGAGATCTTGGCTCCGCCGAGCGCGATATAGAAGTCGTCGGCCTTGCGGAAGCCCATCTCGCGGATGACGTCGGCGAGCAGCGGAGAGCCGACGATCTTCTGGGACGGGAGTCCCTGCTTCTTGAGGTGATCCTGAAGCAGCTCGCGACCCGTGTGCTCGGAGTCCTTGCGCGACTCGGCCTTGAACCAAGCCTTGATCTTGTTGCGCGCCCGTGTCGTCTTGACCAGGGCCAGCCAGTCCCGCGACGGGCCCCGCTCGCGCTTGGAGGTCAGCACCTCGACGATGTCACCGGAGCGCAGCTGGTAGGACAGCGGGACGATCTTCCCGTTGACCTTGGACCCGACGCAGCGGTGGCCGACGTCGGTGTGGATCTCGTAGGCGAAGTCGAGCGGTGTGGCGCCCGCGGCGAGCGACTTGACCTCGCCCTTGGGGGTGAACACGAACACCTCGTCTTCGAACAGGTCGACCTTGAGGGTTTCCATGAACTCGCGCGGATCGGCCTCCTCCTGCTGCCAGTCGAGCAGCGAGCGCAGCCACTTGAGCTTTCCGTCGGACCCGCGCGGGCCGCCTGCGCCGTCGCGGGGGGCGGTCTCCTTGTACATCCAGTGCGCGGCGATCCCGAACTCGGCGAGGTCGTGCATCTCGCGCGTGCGGATCTGGATCTCGAGCGGCCGTCCCTCGGGCCCGATCACCGTCGTGTGCAGCGACTGGTACATGTTGAACTTGGGCATGGCCACGAAGTCCTTGAAGCGACCCGGGAGCGGCTTCCACAGCGAGTGGATCACGCCGACCGCGCCGTAGCAGTCCTTGACCGAGCCCACGATCACCCGCATCGCGGTCAGGTCGTAGATCTCGTTGAACTCGCGCCCCTTCTTGGTCATCTTGGCGTAGATCGAGTAGAAGTGCTTGGCGCGGCCGGAGATCTCGGCGTGGATGCCGAGCTCATCGAGCTCCTTGCTCAGGTAGCCGGCGGCCTGGTTGACATAGCGCTCGCGCTCGGCGCGCTGCTGGGCGACCAGCCCCTTGATCTCGTTGTACTTACGGGGGTGCAGGGTCTGGAAGGCCAGGTCCTCGAGCTCCCACTTGATCGCGTGGATACCGAGGCGGTGGGCGATCGGCGCGTAGATATCGAGCGTCTCGCGCGCCTTCTCGATCTGCTTCTGCTTCGACATCGCGCCGATCGTGCGCATGTTGTGCAGCCGGTCGGCCAGCTTGATCAGGATGACCCGGATGTCCGTGGCCATCGCGACCATCATCTTGCGGTAGTTCTCGGCCTGTGCCTCGTCGCGGGACTGGAAGGTCAGGCCGGTGAGCTTGGTCACCCCGTCGACCAGCCCGGCGATCTCCTCGCCGAACGCCTCGCGCACCTCGTCGAGCGAGGCCGAGGTGTCTTCGACCGTGTCGTGCAGGAGCGCCGCGCACAGCGTCTCGGTGTCGAGGCGCATGCCGGCGCAGATCTTGGCCACGCCGACCGGGTGGACGATGAAGTCCTCGCCCGACTGACGGCGCTGGTCGGCGTGGTGCACGCAGGCATACACGAACGCCTCCTCGACCCGGTCGCGGTCGATGGCGGCGGCCGACTCGTGGACGTGCTCTTCGACGATCGCGAACAGGTCGCCGAGCAGCCGTCGCTCGGTCTCGGCCAGCTCCGCGCGCTCGACCTCGCCGTGGGCATCCGGACGCGCCACCCGATCGACCGGCCCGCGCGCGGTGGCGAACACCGCTGACCCGTTGCCGTCCTCGTGCGCGGGTGAGCCCGACCCGTCTTTCTGGCGGGTCCGGCTCAGCCTCCGGGAAGTTGGTTTGCGCTGGTCAGGAATCGTCGTCCGTCCTCGTACCGCTGTGCGTAGACCCTGTACGCCGGCGAGCGTTCCAGCTCGGTGGGATCGTCGCCCGCGATCGCCAGGGCCGGCAGATCCCGGTCGAGGCTGACGAGCCCAAGCTCCGCGAGGACCTGGATCAGCCTGGCCGCCAGACGGGCTGGTCGGCCGTGCGGACCGTCTCCGCGAAGCAGGTGCTCGAGCTCCTCGCCAGTCACCTTCTCCCGGAGCCTGAGGCTCCGGTAGAGGGCCGCGAGTGAAGCACGGAGACCGTACTCCAGCTCGTGCATCTGCTGTGCAAAGCGTAGCTCAGGCTCGCCCCACGCCAAGAGGGTAAAACCCCGACCCGCGTCGAGCAGCGAGGCCGCCGAGGGGACCGAGGGAGGATCGAGCGCCACCACCTGCTCGTAGCCCTCGGCGATCGACGGTTCCAGCCCGAGCGCGTGGTAGGAGATCAGGGCGAATCCGCCGGTCCGCGATCCCAGCCCGGCCAACCGGCGCGGCGCATCCGCGCACACGACCAGCAGGTCCCCGGCCACCGCCCTCGCGTCGCGCAATACGGCCAGCGGGCTGTGACCGCGATGGTCGACCACGACCCGCGTTCTCGACACCACCGGCGGCGCCGCCGCCGGGTCGCGCGCCACCTCCTCGAGCACCGCGGCCAGATAGTCGCCGGGCTCGCCCCGGAGCTCGATCGGCTCCGGGTCGCATGCTCGTGCGTGGCCGAGCACGAGTTGCGGCTCCACCGCACCGTTCCAGAAGTTGCGCTGCAGCCGGAACGTCGCGTCGACCGGCTCCTCGGCCTCGACCCCCAGCCGCCCGTCGCACCCGAAGGCGACCGCGCGGGCGCTGATCCCACCCGAGCCGACCGAGAAGCGCAGGTGGCGCCCCTCCCCCATCGGCCGCGGATCGCGCAGCCGGGCACCGGGTACGAGCAGCCGCGGCCGCGGGTTGCCCATGCCGCACGGCTCGAGTCGCTCGAGCTCCTCGGCCAGCTCGAGCCCGAGCTCACAACCCGAGGCGATCGCGTCCACGCGCTCGCGCGGGACGAGCAGATCCGGGCTCAGGACCTCTTCGGCGTGCCGCTCGAATGTCGTGCGAAACGCCTCGAGCCGCCCGGCCCGGATCGTCATGCCCGCGGCGGCTCGGTGACCGCCGTAGCGCTCGAGATGCTCGGCCGACGCGTGAAGCGCGGCCAGCAGGTCGAAGCCGGGGATGCTCCGGGCCGAACCCGAGCCCAGGTCTCCGTCGAGTCCAACCACGACCGTGGGCCGGTGGTGGCGCTCGACCACGCGCGAGGCCACGATCCCGACCACGCCCGGATGCCATCCGTCCCCGGCCAGGACATACGAGTAGCGCTCGCCCTGCTCGGCCACCTGGGCTTCGGCCTCCCACACGATGCGCTGCTCCACGGCCCGACGCTCGGCGTTCACGCGCTCGAGCTCGGACGCGATCTGGGCCGCTCGCCGGTCGTCCTGCGTCAGCAGCAACTCGAGTCCGGCATCGGCTCGCCGCAGTCGCCCGGCCGCGTTGATGCGCGGCGCCAGCCGGAAGGCCAGCGCGTGGGTGTCGAGCGCGCTCGGGTCGACGCCCGACGCGCTCATCAGGGCTCGCAGCCCCGGCCTCGAGGTCCGAGCCAGCCCGCGCAGCCCCTCCCGGACCAGCCGGCGGTTCTCCCCGACCAGCGGCATCAGGTCCGCCACGGTAGCCAGCGCCACCAGTTCGAGCTCGTCCTCGACCTCCGGCGTACCGAGCGCCTGGGCCAGCTTGTAGGCCACCCCGGTGCCGCACAGCTCCGGGCAGGGATACCCGCACACCCCGGGATGAACGATCTCCGCCTCGGGCAGGCGACCGTCCGCCCGCGGGGCGTGATGGTCTGAGACCACGACGTCGAGCCCGGCCTCCCGGGCGGCCCCGACCTCCTCGACGGCGGTGATCGCGCAGTCCACGGTGACGAGCAGTCCGGTGCCGCGCTCGGCCAGGCGGCGAACCGTGCCGAGCGACAGCCCATACCCGTCGGCGAGCCGGTCGGGCAGGTACCAGCCCACGTCGGCGCCCCGCGCGCGCAATGCGCGGACGATGATCGCGGTCGCGCACACGCCGTCGACGTCGTAGTCGCCGTGCACGACTATCCGGCTGCCCCGGGCGATGTGTCGCTCGATCACCTCGAGCGCGCGGTCGATCCCGGCGAACGCGCTGGGGTCGTGCGCGTCCTGCGGCTCGAGGAACGCCCGCGCGGCGGCGGGGTCGGACAAACCGCGGCGAACCAGGATCTGCGCGAGGACGTGGCTCACCCCGAGCTGCCGACGCAGGGCGAGCGCGGCGCTCAGGTCGTAGGCGGGGATCTCCA
>DATIEI010000033.1:0-2721 GCA_035455845.1 Solirubrobacteraceae bacterium | reverse complement strand
CTTGATGCCCGCCGCCTTCGCGTCGTCCAACATGCGCGCCATCAGGGCCTTGCCGATGCCCTTGCCGGTCGCGGCCGGGCTGAGGTAGATCGAGTCCTCGACGGTGTAACGGTACGCGGCCTTCGCCTTCCAGGGAGTGACGTAGGCGTAGCCGAAGATCATCCCGCTCGGCGACTCGGCCACGATCCAGGGGAACCCCAGTCGCTCGACGTCACGGAACTTGTGACGCATCTCTTTCAGGGTGAGCGCGTCTTCATCGAAGGTGACCGTGCTGTTCGCCACGTAGTGGTTGTAGATCTCGAGCATGTGCGGCACGTCCCTCTCGGTCGCCTGGCGCAGTTCGAACGAGAACTCCGGCTCGGGCGGCGGCGCGGGGCGAAGCCGCGGCGGCAGCTGTCTGCGCGGGTTGTATTCCTCTTCGAGCATCAGCGGGCCTCCGGCATGTGGCGATCCTACGTCGCGCTTGCCTGCTGGCCGAGGCTCCAGTCGACGGGGTCGGCGCCCGCGGCGACGAGCAGTTCGTTGGCGCGGCTGAAGGGGCGGGATCCGAAGAATCCGGCGCTCGCCGAGAGCGGGCTCGGGTGCGCGCTCGCGATGATCGGGATTCCGCCCAGCAGGGGTCGCAGCGTGCCGGCATCCCGCCCCCAGAGCACCGCGACGAGGGGGCCGCCACGCGCCGCCAGCGCGCGGATCGCATGCTCGGTGATCGCCTCCCACCCTTTGCCGCGATGCGAGCCCGACACGCCCGACCGCACGGTGAGCACCCTGTTCAGCAGCATCACGCCCTGGCGCGTCCAGGGCGTAAGGTCGCCGTTCGGCGGAGTCGGGATGCCGAGGTCGGATCGCAGCTCCTGGTAGATGTTCTGCAGGCTGCGCGGCACCGGGCGCACCGAGGGGTCGACCGAGAACGACAGCCCGACCGGATGCCCGGGCGTCGGGTATGGGTCCTGCCCGACGATGAGGACCTTGACGTCGGCGAGCGGAGCCTCGAAGGCCCGCAACACCTGGCGCCCCGCGGGAAGGTATGGCCGCCCGGCCGCCACCTCGGCGCGGAGGAAGTCGCCCATCGCCGCGATCTGCGGCGCGACCGGCTCGAGCGCAGCGGCCCAGCCGGGGTCGACGAGCTCGACGAGCGGTCGCGCGGTCATGCGGTCTGCCCCATCATGCCGGGCCCCTCATCATGCCGGGTGGGCCACGGGACCCTCTGAGCTCCACGGGAACATGATCCAGCGCGAGGTCCTGCGCCACACGTAGTCCGGCTCTTCGACGGTGGTCGGCTTGCTGTACAGGCACACGGTGCGCACCTGGCCGCCACCCGCCCGCAGCAGCTCGACCACCAGGTGCAGGGTGCGACCCGAGTCCGCCACGTCGTCGACCAGCAGGATGCTCTTGCCTCGGAGCGACTCGCGATCCAGGGTCGGCGGGAGCACGACGGGCTCGTCGAGGGTCGAGCCGACGCCGGTGTAGAACTCCACGTTGAGGCTGCCCAGCGTCTTCACATCGAGGGCGTAGCCGAGCGCCCCCGCCAGCGGCAGCCCGCCGCGGGCGATTCCCACGATCGCGTCGGGTCGGAATCCATCGGCCGCGATCTGAGTGGCGAGCTCGCGCGCGGCCCGGCCGAACAGCTCGTAGCTCAGGATCTCGCGCTCGTCGGGCACGCTCTCACGGTAGCCGACGGCTAGCATCCGAGCATGGCTGATCGCATCACTTTCCGGACGATGGCGTTCGGGTTGGTCGGATTCCTCTTCCTGGTCGAACTGACCAGCGGCATCCTGCAGGGCTACTACGTTCCGCTGGCGAGCAAGATCGCGGGCCACATCGGTGTGGACACCGCCGACTACAACTGGACAGAGGCCGCGCAGCTGCTCGTCTCGGCCCTGGTCGTGCCGGTGCTGGCGAAGCTCGGCGACATGTTCGGCCACAAGCGGATCCTGCTGGTCTCGACGGCGGTCACCGCCCTCGCGAGCTGGGGGATGGTGGCATCGGGCAATTTCGCCGCCTACCTGATCGCCTTCGCCCTTCAGGGCTTCTACGTGGTGTGGCTGCCGCTCGAGGTCGCGCTGATCTTCGACCGCGGCCGTCGCACCGGCAACACGGCCTCGACCACCCGCAGAGCCGCCGGACTGCTCGTGGTCGCCCTCGAGGCCGGCGCCATCCTGGGGGCGCTCGCCGGCAGCCGGGTGTTCAAGGGCACAGGCGAGAACTTCCCGGTGACGCTCGCCGTGCCGGCGATCTGCGTGACCCTGGTCTTCTTCGCCATCCTGTTCGGGGTGCGCGAGTCGACACCGATCCCGGGTCGCAAGCTCGACGGCGCCGGCTTCGTGCTGCTGACTTTGGCGCTGCTGTTCGTCACGGGAGGGCTGACCTTCCTGCGGCTCAACGGTCCCGGCAGTTGGACGGTCTGGGTGCCGATCGCCGTCGGGCTGCTGATCCTCATCCCCTTCGCACGGCTCGAGCGGCGGCAGCCGGATCCGGCCATCGACCTGAAGGTGCTCGCGCAGCCGAGCATGTGGCCCGTCCAGCTGACCGCGGGGCTGTTCGGGATCAGCGTGCTGGGGGCGCAGATCCCGCTGTCGACCTTCGCGGCGGCCGACCCCAAGAAACTGGGCTACGGGCTGAACCTCGACTCGGACGTCATCTCGTACCTGATCGGGGCCTACCTGATCGCACTGATCGTCGGAGCCCTGCTGTTCCCGATCCTGGCGCGACGCGCGACTCCTC
>DATIEI010000032.1:0-3362 GCA_035455845.1 Solirubrobacteraceae bacterium | reverse complement strand
TCCTGGCTTGGCGCGGCGATCAGCCGGTCGGCCGGATCAGCGCCCAGATCGACCGGAACTTCAACGAGTTCCAGCATCACGAGTGGGGAATGTTTGGGTTCTTCGAGTGCGAGAACGATCAGGAGGTTGCCGCCGCGTTGCTGGAGACCGCCGCCGAGTGGTTGCGGGCGCGCGGGCGGGATCGGATGGTCGGCCCGATGGACTTCACGACCAACGACGAATGTGGTGTGTTGGTGGATGGCTACGACCGGCTGCCGACGGTGCTTACCAACTGGCATCACCCCTACTACCCAGGCCTGATCGAGGGAGCCGGGCTGACCAAGGCGATGGACCTCTACATGTGGTCGCTCGATGTGACTCAGCGAAGCCACGTGCACCCGGCCATCTGGAAGATCGCCGCGGAGGTCGAGAGTAAGTACGGCATCACCGTGCGCAACATGCGAAAGAAGGACATGGAGGCCGAGATCGGGCGCTTCCTCGAGGTCTACAACGCCGCCTGGGAGCGCAACTGGGGGTTCGTGCCTCTCACCGAGGAGGAGGTCCGCCACTACGCGAAGGACCTCAAGCAGATACTCGACGAGAACTGGGCGTTCATCGCCGAGAAGGACGGCGAGCCGGTGGGGGCCGCCCTGACCCTGCCCGATTACAACCAGGTGTTCCGGCACCTGAACGGCCGCCTGCTGCCGCTCGGCTGGGCGAAGTTTCTCTGGTACAAGCGCAAGATCGACCGGGTTCGCGTGTTCGCGCTCGGGGTCAAGCCCGAGTACCAGCACACCGGCGCTGGGGCCAAGCTGTACGAACGCCACTGGGAGGCCGGCGAGAGGACCAAGCAGGGGCGCGGCGAAACCGGATGGACGCTGGAATCCAACAAGCCGATGAACCGGGCGATGGAGCGGATGGGGGGCAAGGTTGTCCGCACCTACCGGGTCTACGAGAGGGTTTTTTGAACATGACCGGTCCCGCTGTCACCATGTCGCCGCAGATGAACGAATCAGAGTCTCAGGTCGGCGGGGTCCCGTCCGCCGACCCTGTGCTGTCCGAATCCGAGGCCACGGGATCCGAGGCCAATGGCTTCGACGCCAACGGGTCCGAGGCCAACGGATCCGCGGCCGAGCCCGACGTCGAGATCGTCGACGGGCTGCCCGTGCTGGCCGAGTTGCGCACGGTCGAGCGTGCGGCGCCCTCGGCGCTGCCGGCGGTCCAAGTGGCCGCCGTGGCCGCCACCGGGTTCGTCGCCGGCGCCGCCACGGTGGCGCTGGTCAAGCGTCGCGCCGCGCGGAAGATGATCCGCAACAGTCGCGGCGGATCGCGCCGGGCGGTCGACCTGCTGCCGATTGCCGCGTCGCGCTCGTTCCTCGTCGACGTGCACGTGATCGGCAAGCAAGGCGATTGAGCACGCCCGGCGGGGTTGAGGTCCGGGTCGAGGTCCGCCCGCGCTGGCCGTTCGCGCTCCCGCTCCGCAGCGGACTCGACGGCCTGACGCGGGCGCGAGCCGGGGTGCTCCACCGGCTCGTGCACGCGGGCGATACGCCCGTGCTCGTGCGGGTGGCGCAGATCTCTCCCGACCGCGTGCTGTTCGGAGCGCGGGCGGCGGATCGTGAGGCGGCCGAGTGGGGGATCGAGCGCATGCGCTTTGCGTTGGGGATCGACCAGGATCTGTCCGGGTTCTATGACCGGTTCCGGTTCGACCCGCTCATTGGGACCTCGGTGCGGACCTCGCCTGGGCTGCGCGTATCTGGCAAGCCGAATCCGTTCGAGGCGCTGGCCTGGGCGATCTGCGAGCAGCTGATCGAGTTCGGGCGGGCGGCGGCGATCCAGCGCCGGCTGATCTTCCGGTTGGGCCGGCGCTGCGATTGGGGGGCCGGCCGGTCCTTCCGCGACTCGCCGAGCGCTGCCGTGCTGGCCGCCCAGGCGCCGGCGCTGCTCGAGTCGATGGACCTGTCGGCCGGCCGGGCCGTGGCGCTGGTGCGGGTCGCGCGTGAGGTGGCGAGCGGCCGGGTCGACCTTTTCGACGCGTCGGAGCCCGAGCGGGGCTGGCGGCGGCTGCGCACGATCCGCGGAATCGGCAGCTGGACGATCCAGATGCTGGCGCTGACCGGGCAGGGCCGCCTCGACCAGATCCCCGCGGGCGATCTCGCGTATGTGAAGCTGGTCGGGCGGCTGCGCTCGGGGGGCGATCCATACGCTCGCGCCACCGAGGAGGAGGTGGCGGACTTCTTCGCTCCGTACGCCCCGTGGGCCGGCCTGGCCGGGATGCACGCGCTGCGGGCGAGCGGCGGCTCGGGGCTCAGCCGGATGGCTGCCTGAGGCGGGGGGCGCCTGGCCTCGTCGTAGCTCGCGGTTCTGGTACCGTTTTATGGTACCGTTTGGTACCTGAAATGGAGCCACACGTGCGTCAGGGCACGCCGTTCCCGTTCGAGGGACCGGTGGCGCCCGATCTCCTCATCGACCGTGAACAGGAGCTGGCCCTGCTGGCTCGTCGCGCCGGCGACCGGGTGAACGTCCGTCTGGCCGCACCCAGACGTTACGGCAAGACGAGCGTCCTGCTCGCGCATGCCGCGCAACTACGCGAGACCGGATGGCGCACGGCGCACGTGGATCTCTCGCGCGTGGCCGATCTGGCCGACGTCGCACGCCGGATCGCGGCCGGGTATGCGCAGATCGAGGGGGCCTGGCTGCGCGCCCACCTGAGCGGGCTGCTGGCGCGCTTGGGCGTGACGCTGTCTGTGCCGGGTGCGACCGTACAGCTCGCTCCGCGGCCGGCCGAGGTCGACGTCACCACGGCGACGACCGTGGTCGAGCGGGTGCTCGACCTGCCCCTCGAGCTCTGGCGCCGCGACGGCACCCCGACGCTGGTGGTATTCGACGAGTTCCAGCACCTGCTGGTGGCCCGGCGCGATCTGGACGGTCTGCTGCGCTCGCGCATCCAGTACCACGGCGACGCGGCTGCGTACGTGTACGCCGGCTCGGGGCCGTCCATGATGCGTGAGCTATTCGAAGATCGCGAGCGGCCGTTCTTCGGCCAGGCCGACCCGATGACGCTCGCCCCGCTGCCGCCCGAGCAGATCCTGGCCGAGCTCGTGCGGCGCTACGAAACCGAGCGGCTCGATCCCGCCGAGGCGCTGGGCGAGCTCGTGGTGTTCGCCGCGGGGCACCCGCAGCGGACCATGCTGCTGGCGTATCTCCTGGCCGACCGGCTGCTCGACGGCGCGAGCGCCGATGCGCTGCTGGTCGGCGAAGTGATCGACGCCGCGGTGGCCCGGGTCGAGCCCGCGTGCAGCGCTCTGTGGGAGCAGCTCGGGACAGCCGAGCGAGTGGTGCTGAGCGCGGTGGCCGACGGACGAGGCCCGACCAGCCGCGCG
>DATIEI010000031.1:0-12012 GCA_035455845.1 Solirubrobacteraceae bacterium | reverse complement strand
GTGGTGGCCCCGGCTATCGGACGAATTTCCCGCTGCACGTCAGCTACAGCGGGTCGCAACTGGCCTACGCGGTCTCGTACCTGAAGAAGCACCGGAACGTGCGGCTGGTCTCGCTGATGATCGGCGCCAACGACTTCTTCGTGTGTCAGGAGACCACGGCGGACCACTGCGCCAGCCTCACCGAGCAGACGGGCGTGATCGCCACGGTCGAGAAGAACGTCGCCACGATCCTGACGGCGATCCGCAAGCAGGCGAAGTACAACGGTCAGATCGTGATCGTCAACTACTACGCGCTGAACTACGCGGACCAGACCGCCGCCGGCCAATCCCAGCTGCTCAACAGCTCGATCGACAACGCCGCTCGGCCGTTCCACGTCGAGACCGCGGACGGCTTCGGTGAGTTCGCGGCGGCGGCCGCGCATTCCGGAGGCAACTCCTGCACGGCCGGGCTGCTCACCCAGCTGACCGGTGCGTCCAGCCCGTGCGGCATCCATCCGAGCTACGCCGGGCAGTCGCTGCTGGCCCAGGCTGTCGAGAACGCGATCCGGCTCGGATAGACGACGTTCGACCTTGTGGGCCGGCTCAACAAGTGAGCCGGCCCACAAGGAGCCGGCTCGAGAGGAGAGAGGGGTGATCGGAAGCGGACGGTGAGGCGCCGAGTCTCACCCGCCAGAGCGTCCCTTCCAGCCTGGGCGCCCGCCTGGCGATCGCTTCTTATTTCGGCGTCGGCGCCGAAATCCTTGAGGCTCTGGTGCCGGGAGCGGCACTAGTCAGCGCGTCCAGCCGGCGTAGCCTTCACCGCGTGAAGACGTGGATGCCCCCGCGCCTGTAGGCCGGGCGCTCAACCTTTTCGGGCCGGCGACCCCTTAAGCGGGTATATGAACCCGCGCCGCGCCGACTTCGAACGCTTCGTCGCCGACAGTTCCGACACGCTGCTGCGGACGGCCTACCTGATCGTGTGGGACCTCGGTGAGGCCGAGGACCTCGTCCAGGAGACGCTGCTCGAGGTCGCGCGCCGGTGGCCCCGGATCCGGCGGATGGAGCGGCCGATCGCCTACGCACGGCGGATCCTCGTCAACCGGGCGCTGAGCGGCTCGGCCCGGCGCACCCGGCGCCGCCAGGAGCTGATCGCCCCGATCCGATCCGAGCCCGAGGCCGCGCCGGACCGCGCGGCCGAGATCGGCGTGGCGGACGAGCTCATGGACGCACTCGCGGCGCTCCCTCCACGCCAGCGCGCGGTGCTCGTTCTGCGCTACTTCCTGGACCTTCCCGAAGCCGAGGTCGCGGCCGCCCTGAAGTGCTCCCTCGGCACCGTCAAGAGCACCGCCTCTCGAGGACTCGCGCGACTCGAGCGGGCGATGCGCGGAACCAATGACCCAAGGAGCATCCCGACATGAACGATCAACTCGAATCCGACCTGCGCGAGGCGCTGCGAGCCCGCGCGGCCCAGGTCCCCGCGGCGGTCGCGGTCCGCCTGGCCCACCTCGATTATCGCCCGCGCACGCGCCGCCTGCGCCCACCGGTGGCGATCGGCGCGGTGGCGAGTACGGCTGCCGCGGCGGGCATACTCGCCGTGATCATCTCTCTCGGCGCCGGCGCGTCCAACGCGTTCGCCGGGTGGACGGCCAAGCCGACGAAGCCGACGCCCGGCCAGTTGGCCGCGGCGGGGGCCGCATGTCGGCGCTCCCAGTCGTCGGTCGCGGGGGTGCCATTGGCCGTCGCCGACACGCGCGGACCGTTCACGTTCTCGGTCTACGCGAACAGCGAATCGACCATCTCCTGCATCCAGGGCCCCTCGTTCGTCGCGCTCTCACAGAGCCAGTCGAGCAGTCCTGTGAACGTGCCGGCCGACCAAGTGCAGCTCGCGAGCATGCACCGCGCAAACCGGCACGGTCAGGCCTTCGGGTTCGCCTACGGCCGGACCGGCACCGGCGTGAGCGCGGTCACGCTGGGCCTCGACGACGGCACCAAGGTGCAGGCGACCGTGGCCAACGGCTGGTTCATCGCCTGGTGGCCGAGCTCGCACCGGCTCGAGTCCGCCGAGTTGACCACGCCGGCGGGCAGCTCGACGCAGAAGTTCGACCTGCCCTCGATGCCCGGAGGGTGCAACACGAACAAGGACTGCCCGGAGGGCGGCGCGGTGCAGGACATGAACGGCGCCGGCGGCCACGCGAAGGGCGAGAGTCTCAGCAGCTCCCAATGAGGCGATCTGGTTTGCTTGGAGCCTGTGCGCAGAGCATGCCTGGCCCTCGCCATCGTCCTGGGGGTTGCCGGCTGCGGCAGCAGCGGCAGCACTAGCACCATTACGAGCACCAGCACCGCGGCATCCGGCGGCGCCGCCCCGGCGGCCTGCCGGACCGTCGCGGTGCCCTCGCCCAAGGGACCCCCGCACCTTCCACCGCCGCGGGTCAAGCTGGACCCGACCCGGACCTACACGGTCACCGTCGTCACCAACTGCGGGTCGTTCGCGTTCACGCTCGACGTCAAGCGGTCGCCGAAGACCTCAGCATCGATCTACTACCTGGTCAAGCGCGGCTTCTTCGACGGCCTCACCTTTCACCGGGTGGCCGCCGGGTTCGTGATCCAGGGGGGCGACCCGCTCGGCAACGGCAGCGGGGGCCCGGGCTACACCGTGGTCGAGGCGCCGCCGCCGGGCACCCGGTACGTTCGGGGCGTCGTGGCCATGGCGAAGACCCAGACCGACCCGTCCGGCGCATCGGGCAGTCAGTTCTTCGTGGTCACCGGAGCCAACGTCGGCCTCCCGGCCCAGTACGCGGTCGCCGGCCAGGTCGTCCGAGGTATTGCAGTGGCCGAAAAGATCGGTTCGCTGCCGACCAATCCGCCGGGCGACGGCGCGCCGACGCCGCCCGTGGTCATGTCAAAGGTCACGGTCGCCACGAGGTAGGGCCGAAGAGGGCATGCCGGGGGAGATCGCCATCGACGACCCGCGGGCGCCAGACGTGCGCGACCTGCTCGCCGCGCACCTGGCCTTCGCGCACGCGCCGACGCCTCCCGAGGACCGCCACGCGCTCGACGTAGACGGTCTCTGCGGGCCCTCTGTGACCTTCTTCAGCTTCCGGCGCGACGGCGTGCTGCTGGCCGTCGGCGCGCTCCAGCGCCTCGACCCCGACCACGCCGAGGTCAAATCGATGCACACGGTCGCGGCGGCCCGGGGCCAGGGGATCGGGCGGCGGATGATCGAGCACCTGATCACGGTGGCCCGGGAGCGGGGCTACAAACGCGTGAGCCTGGAGACCGGATCGATGGTGGAGTTCGCTCCGGCCCGAGCGCTGTACGCGAGCGCCGGCTTCGAGCTGTGCGAGCCGTTCGGCGACTACCGCGCGAGCCCCAACAGCACCTATATGACTATAGAGATATAGCTAGTTATATATCTATATCTATATCTATATCTATACCTAGAAGGGGCCGCGGGGCTCGTAGGCGCCGGGGCGGGCGCCGATCGCGAGGAAGGTCATGCCCTCGGGCCCGCCGCCCGGTCCGGCGGCCTCGATGTCGTCGACGTGCACGATCGAATAGCCGATGGCCGGACCGTACCGATACCTTCGGGCCGGTGCCAGCTCCCGTCCGCATCGAGCGAGTCGCGGTCCGGGTGCTCGGTCGCACGCTGCGCCTGCGCGTGTGGTCGCCGGGTGTGGGCGAGCTGCCGCTGCTCATCGTCCATGACGGCCCGGAGTACGTCGCGCAGGCGGCGCTACTCGATTGGGCGGGCGCGGTGATCGAGCGCGAGGCGTTGGCGCCGTTCCGCGTCGCGCTGCTCCCGCCCGGCGATCGGAACGAGTGGTACTCGGCCTCAGCCGCCTACGGACGCGCCCTGGTCAGGCGGATCCTGCCCGCGTTGCGCGAGCTGGTTCCGGTAGCCGGGCGTCCGGTTGGCATGGGGGCCAGCCTGGGGGCCCTGGCCATGCTCCAGGCCCACCGAGCCTGGCCCGGCACGTTCGCGGGACTGTTTCTGCAGTCGGGGAGCTTCTTCGTGCCGCGCTTCGACCGTCAGGAGTCGGGCTTCCCGCGATACGGCAGGATCGTGCGCAACGTCCGTGGCGTGCTGCGCGTCACCGCGTACGAGGATCCCGTCCCGGTGGCGATGACCTGCGCAGCCGAGGAGGAGAACGTCTACAACAATCGCCTGATGGCGGACGCGCTGCGCGCGCAGGGCTACGAACTCACACTGGCCGAGGTGACGGGCGGGCACGACTACGCGAGCTGGCGCGACGCTCTGGACCCTCACCTGACCCACCTGCTGGCGAAGATCTGGCCGGCGCGATGAACGGGGTCGCGGCCTACGGACATTGGGGCCGCCCGCTCCTCGCCTTTCCCACCGAGCGCGGCGACGCCGGCGAATTCGAGCGCTGCGGGATGGTGGCCGCGCTTTCCGGCCTGCTCGGCGACGGGCGCGTGAAGCTCTACTGCGTCGACTCCTTCGACCACGAGTCGTGGTCGAACCGCGACGTCCCGCTCGAGGAGCGGGCCCGGCGTCATGGCGTCTACGAGGCATGGATCCTCGACCAGGTGGTCCCCTTCGTCCGCCACGACTGCGGCGGCGCGGCCGAAGTGATCGCGTGCGGCGCCAGCCTGGGCGCGTTTCACGCGGCAAACTTCGCGCTCAAGCGAGCCGACGTGTTTCCGCTGGCGATCTGCATGTCCGGCACCTACGACCCGGCGAGCTGGAATGCCTGGGGTGAGCGCGGCGACGCCGCGTACTTCAACAACCCGATGGACTACGTCGCCCATCTGGGCGGGGAGCACCTGGGCTGGCTGCGATCGCGGCTCAGCATGCTCCTCGTGTGCGGCCAGGGGCAGTGGGAGGACACCACCGGTGCACTGGACTCGACCCGGCGGTTCGCGGGGCTGCTCACAGCCAAGGGCATCCGGTGCGAGCTTGACGTGTGGGGGCACGAGGTCGCGCACGATTGGCCCTGGTGGCATGCCCAGCTCGCCCATCACCTGCCACGCTTCTGCTAGGTGACCGCCGAGACCACCCACCTGATTGGCCTGCTGCTCGGCACCGAGGAGGACTGGCCGCGAGCGTTCGAGACGCTGGTGGCGCGCCTGGGCCCGATCACCGACGCCTCGGGCCACCGCCACCGGATCGCCACCGAGCGGATCACGATCGAGCCGTTCGACCTGCGTGACCGGCCCACCTACGAGCTGGTCATCGACCGGCTGGCCTACTGGTACTACGTCCCGCGAGAGTGGCTCAAGAAAATCGCATTGATGGACGACGTGTACCTGCTCAACAGCCCGTTCACGTTCCAGTCGATGGAGAAGCACGCGGCCTACTGCGCGATGATCCGCCTCGGGCTGAAGGTGCCGCCGACGGTGATGGTTCCCCACAAGGATCCGCCGGACAACTCACGCTTTCAATACACGGCGGCCAAATACAACCAGCCGTTCGATCTGGCCGCGATCGCCGAGCAGATCGGCTACCCGCTGTTCATGAAGCCCTACGACGGCGGGCAGTGGATCGGGGTCAGCCGCATCCGCAATCGCGCCGAGCTACAGCGCGCCTATGACGCATCGGGCCGGCGGATCATGCACCTGCAGGCGTCGGTGGAGGACTTCGACGTGTTCGCCCGCTCGCTCTCGATCGGGCCCGAGACGATGGTCATGAACTTCAGGCCCGACCGGCCCATGCACGACCGATACGCGGTGGCGCACGACTTCCTCTCGCCGGCGGCGGGGGAGGAGGTGCTGACGATCAGCCGCCTGGTCAACGCGTTCTTCCGCTGGGAGTTCAACTCGTGCGAGTGCCTGGTCCGCGGCGAGGAGGTCCACCCGATCGACTACGCCAACGCCTCGCCGGACGTGGCTCTGACCAGCCTGCACTACTACTTCCCGTGGGCGATGAAGACGTTGCTCAAGTGGTGCACGTTCTGCCTGGTCACCGGCCGGCGCCCGCGCCTGGACCTCGACACCCGGCGCTACTTCGAGATCACCGACCGCGCGGACCTGACGTACGAGGAGAAGCTCGCGGCCTACCGCCGCCTGGCCGACGAGCACTTCGAGTCCGACCGCTATCACGACTTCTGTGCCAGCCGTCTGGGGCACGTCGACGAGATGGTGCTCGAGTGGGTCGAGTCGAGCGACTTCGACCGCCTGCTCGTGGACACGGTCCGAGCCACTTATCCGGCGCACGAGCACGAGCGGTTCGTCGCCCATCTCCGGGGCCTCGTCGGGCAGTGGGTGCGCGAGCAGGGCCGCGAACCCGCGTGGGCTTAGCCGTCGTCGACCAGGCCGACCAGCGGCCCGAGCAGACGCCGCGAGCGCTTGGAGATACCCGGGAGCGCGAGCAGCCGGTGGGTGGGCTCGGCCCCGGCGCGCAGCCGCTCGAGCTGCTCGAAGGCGATCGGGCGCCACCGCTCGTCGACGGTCCGGCAGGGGTCCTCACCAGATAGAACCTCGGCATCGACCCCGAGGTGCTCGGACCACAGGCGCAGCCGCGTGTCGCGGACGAGCGCAGGATCGTCGGTGACCACGTTCATCTCGGTGTCGTTGAGCAGCGAGTGCGCGTTGAGGTTGGCCGACCCGACGGTCAGCCAGTGGTCGTCGACGATCCCCACCTTGGCGTGTACGTACAGGCGGTCGTCGCGGTGTCCGGACAGCGAGCGAATCGTGGTGGCCAGCAGACGATCCGCGTCGCCGTCGGCGCCGACCAGCTGCCCGAGCTGTCCCATGGTGTCGTCCTGTCCGTTGTTGGCTCGAGAGGGGAGCAGGATGACCACGCGGAAATCGTCACACGGCGGCCGGCGCAGCTTGTCGGCGAGCAGGTCGGCGATCTCGGGCGCCCACAGGAACTGGTTCTCGAGGTAGATGAAGCGCTCGGCGCGGCGGATCGCGCGCACGTAGCTCTCGAGGATGCGGAAGTCGCCGCGGGGGACGGCCTCGTACATGACCTCGGACACGGTTCGCACGACCTGGACCGTCTGCTCGCCCGCGGGTGAAGGAAACTCGGGGCGTTCGAGTCGCTCGCCGGTGAGCTCGCGCCAGCGCAACTCGAAGTGATCGTGGACGTCCTTGACCGCTGGGCCCCGCAGGCGCGTGTGGACGTCGTGCCAGCCCAGTCGCCGGCGGGCCGGATGCTCGTGGACGTCGAACCGGTCGCCGGCATAGTCGGTCATGTCGATCCCGCCGACGAACGCCGTCTCCCCGTCGATGACCAGGGTCTTCTCGTGATGGCAGTGGAACGGGTGCTCACGCGGATCGGCCTCGCAGCGGATCCGCGTGCCCCGGGTCAGCTCCTCGACACCCTGGGAAACCTCCTTGCGTGTGGGGTGGAAGGCCGGGACGGGGGCGCCCGCCCACACCAGCACGCGCACGTCGATCCGTTCGGCCGCCTCGGCCAGCAGTTGCCCGATCGATCGGCCGCGTTCGCCTCGCACGAGCTCGAAGTACGGGGCGATGTGCCAGCCGGTGACGTGGACGTGGTCGCGCGCGTTCTCGATCGCCTCGGCGATCGCGGTGAACGCCTCGGCGCCGTCGATCAGCACCTCGAGCGAGCAGCCCTCGCGCGGTGGCGGGTCGCCCTGGGCCCAAAGCCGGTCGTCGGGCGGCGACAGAACGTGGGACCAGCCGAGGCGGCGCAGCCGCCAGGCGTGCTTGGCGCGCACCACCGCCTCGATGCTGTCGCCCACGATCCTGTCGATGCGCGAGACCGCCGATCCATTCGAATCCGACATGCAGACGAATGCTTACCGGATCGGCGTCTCGTTAACCAGCTACCTACCAGCGGGGGCGGCAACGGTCGGGCCGCTGACCAATTCGAGCTGCTCGCGCTCGATCTCGTGCTCGCGGACCAGCCACGCCGCGACCGCCGCGCCGGCGAAGGCCAGCAGCGCGCCGAGCAGCAGGATCGTGTTCAGCCCGCTCAGGAAGCCCTGACGCGCGGCGTTCTCGAGTGCGCCGTGGCCCGCGCGGGGGAGAAGGCCGGCGGAGGCGGCCTCGATCAGCCGGTGGGCGGGAGCGCCGGGCGCGAGCGAGGCAATCTTGTCGGCCCCGCGGGCCAGGAAGATCGCCCCCCAGGCGGCGACGCCGACCGCGATCGCGACCTGGCGGAACGTATCGTTGATCCCCGCGGCCATGCCGCTGCGGTCCTTCGAGACGACGCTCACCGCGACGTCGGCGATCACCGGATTGAGCAGGCCGACGCCGATGCCGGCCACGATGAACCCGGGGAGCAGCGCGGTCCAGCTCGAGTTCGCGCTCAGCCCGGCCATCAGCGCCAGGCCGGCGCCAACGCCCCCCAGCCCGATCGCCATCAGGGCGCGAGCGGGCACACGGCCCATGAGCGCGACGGCCAGCGGCGCGACCAGGAACGGCACCAGGGTGATCGGCAGGTAGCGCAGCCCGGCCTGCAGCGGCGAGTAGCCCAGGTAGTTCTGGAGATACAGCGTCAGGTACAGGAACAGCGCGAACAGCGAGGCCGACACCGCGGCGGCCGCCAACTGGACACCGGTGAACGCGCCGCGGCGGAACAGCTCCAGCGGGAGCATTGGCTCAGAAACGCGCCGCTCGATCGCGGCGAACGCGGCCAACATAGCGGCCGCGCCGCCCAGCAGGCCGACGATCAGCGGGCTTCCCCAGCCCTCGTCGTTGCCGCGCAGCAGGGCCAGCACCAGCATGAGCAGGGCGGAGCTGAAACTGATCAGCCCGAGCCAGTCGATGCGCGTGGCGTTCGGATCGCGGGACTCACGGACTCGCGCGAAGGTCAGGGCGAGCGCCGCGGCGCCGACCGGGACGTTCACGAAGAACACCCAGCGCCAGCCGAGCCCGCTGGTGATCGCGCCGCCGACCAGCGGACCGATGGCCACCGAGATGCCGATCGTCGCGCCGTAGATGCCCATTGCGGTGGCGCGCTCCCGTCCGGCCGCGAACTCCTGGGCGACCAGCGCCAGCGAGACCGCGAACATCGCCGCTCCGCCGATTCCCTGCACCGCGCGGGAGAGGTTCAGGAACGTCGCATCGGGCGCCAGGCCGGCGGCCAGCGAGGCGAGCGAGAAGATGCCGAGCCCGACCGCGAACACCGCCCGGCGGCCCAGCCGGTCGGCCAGCGAGCCGGCGGTGAGCACGATCGCGGCCAGCGACAGCGTGTAGGCGTCGATCACCCACTGCACGTCGGTGAAGCCGGCCGACAGCTCCTTCTGGATTGACGGGAGCGCCGTATTCACGACAGTGATGTCGAGCAGGAGCATGAACGTTCCGACGCTCACCGTGAGTAAGGTCCACCACTTTCTGGACATTCGATTTCTCCTCGGTGCGGGTGATAAACTCGTAAGGCAGCCTTGTAAGGCTTCCGAACCAAAATAGTCTGGCGACCTTATCAGGAGTCCTGACGAAATGTCAACTGAGGCCGAGAGCAAATTCCGTCATCCACTGATCCGGCTGCTCGACGTCGGCCTCGGCGCGTTCAGCGAGGAGCTGACCCGGCGGGTGGCCGAGACCACCTTCAACGACATCCGGATCACCCATGGGTGTGTGTTCGGCAACATCGATCCCGAGGGCACGCGGCTGACCGATCTGGCCGAACGGGCGTTCATGACCAAGCAGTCAGTGGGCGAGGTGGTGAGCGACCTGGAGCAGCGCGGCTACGTCGAGCGCGTGCCCGACCCGCGGGACGGACGGGCCAAGATCATCCGCCTGACCGGTCGCGGGCAGGAGGCAATGGCGCTCGGCCGCGAGCTCATCGACGAGATCGAGCAGGAGTGGGCCGAGCGGTACGGCGCCGACCGGGTGGCCGCGCTGCGCGACGCGCTTGAGGCGATCACCGCCGAGCGGCTCGGAGCCGTGCCGGTGGCGTAGCCCGGTGCCCCCGCGTCGCGACCCGCTTAACACGTCACTACGTCGGCGATCGCGAAGCCGTGACGTGTTAGGCGCGCCCCAGGCGCGTAACCCGTCACGCCCGCCGGCTGACGGTTCGATTGACGTGCTATCCGGGTGATCGGGGGGCTCGCGCCCTGTCACAGCCTCGCGACCTATCTCGTCAAGGCTTCTGTAACCCGACGAGAGGAGCCGAAGATGAGAGTGTTCGTGGCAGGCGCCACCGGAGCGATGGGCAAGCAGCTGGTCCCGCGGCTGGTGAAAGCCGGGCACCAGGTCATCGGGATGACCCGCACCGATTCGAAGCAGTCGACGCTGTGGGATCTCGGGGCCGAGCCGGTCGTGGCCGACGCGCTCGACCCCGAGCAGGTCGCCGATGCAGTCGCTCGGGCCCAGCCCGAGGTGATCGTCCACCAGCTGACCGCGATCTCGGCCTTTGACACGCGTCACTTCGACCGTGAGTTCGCGCTGACCAACCGTCTGCGGACCGAGGGAACCGATCACCTGCTGTCCGCCGGCCGCGCGGTCGGGGTGCGGCGGTTCATCGCCCAGAGCTACGCCGCGTGGCCGTACGCGCGGACGGGTGGCCCGGTCAAGAGCGAGGACGATCCACTCGACCCGGCCCCGCCGCGCGAGATGCGCGAGTCGCTGGCCGCGATCCGCCACCTCGAGGAGGCGGTCGTGGGCGCCGGCTGGACCGAGGGGATCGTGCTCCGGTACGGGGCGTTCTATGGTCCCGGAACGTCGATGTCCCCCGGTGGCGACAGCTTTGAGATCGTCCGCAAGCGCAAGTTCCCGGTCGTCGGCGACGGTCGCGGGGTGTGGTCGTTCGTGCACATCGCGGACGCCGCCGAGGCGACGGTGGCCGCGGTCGAGCGCGGCGCGCCCGGGATCTACAACGTGGTCGACGACGAGCCCGCCCCGGTGGCCGAATGGCTCCCGGCGCTGGCGCAGAGAATCGGTGCGCCCTCGCCGTGGCGGGTGCCGAAGTTCGTCGGCCGGCTGTTCGCCGGCGAGGCCGGCGCGGTGATGATGACCGAGATACGGGGCGCGTCGAACACCAAGGCCAAGCGCGAGCTCGGCTGGTCGCCGCGCCATGTGAGCTGGCGCGAAGGGTTCGCCGCGTGAATGCGCCGGCTCACGACGAGCTCCTGGCTGAGCTGCGGCCGGCTTCGTTCGCAATCGCCTACCGGATGCTGGGCAGCGTGGCCGAGGCCGAGGACGTGGTACAGGAGGCGCTGCTCCGGGTCCACCGGGCGCTCGACGGCGGCGAGCGGATCGAGTCGCCGCGGGCGTTCGTGGCCACGGTGACCACCCGGCTGGCCATCGACGAGCTGCGCTCGGCCCGCGCGCGCCGGGAGCGCTACGTCGGCGAGTGGCTGCCCGAGCCGATCGTGACCGACGGCCCCGACGATCCCGCCCGTGCGGCGGAGATGGCCGACTCGCTGTCGCTGGCCATGCTGGTGCTGCTCGAGAGCCTGTCTCCCGAGCAGCGCGCCGTGCTGCTGCTGCGCGACGTGTTCGATTACGGCTACGACGAGATCGCCCGCATCGTGGACAAGAGCGAGGCGAACGTCCGCCAGCTGGCCAGCAGGGCCCGGACCCACGTCGAGGAGGGACGGCCGCGCTTTCAGACCTCGCGCGAGCAGCGCGACGAGCTCGCGCAACGGTTCTTCGCCGCGGTCCAGGAGGGCGACGTGGCCGGGCTCGAGTCGCTGCTCGCGCACGACGTGGTGCTGACCGGCGACGGCGGGGGCAAGGTTCCGGCGCTCGCCCGGCAGCTTCGCGGCCGCACCCGGGTGGCGGGGGCCCTGGTGAACTGGATCCGATTGGGCGCGCGTATCCCCGGCGCATCGATCAGGCCAGTCGAGATCAACGGCACGCCGGGCGCGCTCCTGCTCGACGGCGAGGCCCGGCTGGTCGGGGTGTGGGCGCTCGAGATCGCGGGCGGCGAGATCGTCGCGTTGAACTCGGTCGTCAACCCGGACAAGCTCGGGCATCTGGGACCGATCGCGGACACCCGGGCGCTGCTGCGAGAGGCGGTTTCGCGCGCTGACGAGACGTAGTAGGGTCGCGCGGGGTGGATGAGTGCTCGTCGCGGTGACCGATCATGCGGCTGAGCGCTACCGGCAGCGGGTGCGCGGCACGCTGGATCCCAAGACCGAGGTGGCCGCCGCCGTG
>DATIEI010000030.1:0-4500 GCA_035455845.1 Solirubrobacteraceae bacterium | reverse complement strand
CGACTGGGACCAACAGCAGGCGGCGGTCGCAGCCGCGCTCGAGCGCTTCGGCCAGCTCGACGCGGCCTTTGCCAACGCCGGCTTCGGCGGCCCCCGCGGCTTTTTGAACGACACCGTCGAGCACTGGCGCGAGATGGTGCTCACCAACGTCTACGGCGCCGCGCTGACGGTGCGCGCGACGATCCCTGCGCTGCGCGAGTCGCGCGGGCATCTGCTGCTGACCTCGAGCGTGGCGGGGCGCCGCGCGCTCCCCGGCTCGTTCTACTCGGTCACCAAGCACGCCGTGACGGCGATGGGCGAGGCGGCGCGCCTGGACCTCGACGGCAGCGGGGTGCGCGTCACGCTGATCGAGCCCGGGATGGTCGACACGCCGTTCTTCGACAACCCGGTGTCGGACGCGCTCGAGCCCGACGACGTCGCCCGCACGATCATGTTCGCGGTCTCGCAGCCCGCCCACGTGGACATCAACGAGATCCTGGTCAGGCCGACCGCGCAGGCGAACTAGACCACGCGCGCAACAGGTCGTCGGCGACCACGTCGAGTTCCTCCTCAACCTGGCGAGTCCCGTAGCGAACGACCACGAACCCGGCCGCACGCAGCCGCAGCTCCTTGCTCCGATCGTTCTGGATCTGGCCCCAGGAGCTGTGGTTGTCCTTACCGTCAAGCTCTACAACCAGCCGCCGATCGCGCCAGACTGCATCGACCAGGACGCCGGCAATCCAGACGTTGACGTCGGGCATCGGGATACCGGCGCGCTCGCACAGGACGAGGAACGTGCGCTCGAGGTGGCTCCGGGTGTAGGCGAGCTTCGGCTCGTGGCGGGCTAGGGCGTTCCTCAGCATCGTGCTGCCTCTACGGCCGGTACCGGCGATCACCTGGAGCGCGGGGATGTCGAGCACCTTGTGGTAGTCGGCGTTGGCGAGAGCGTGTCTGACCCGTTCGATGGGCGCGGTTGCCGCGTAGTCCAGCAGCGCCTGCTCGACGCTGGTCGTCGGAAGGCCTTTGTGCAGGACGCGCTCGCAAGTTCGCCGGCCGTACACGCGGATCCCAGACTGCGACTGGCAGCGTCGGGGCGTTGTCACCTGGAGAGGGCGTGGCTGTTTGTCCAGCAGGCCGCGCCACCAGAGCGCGGTGGCGTGGCTGAGCATCGCGCCTGGGCCGGCGTAGAGCACCGCCTCCCAGAGGTCGGCCTCGACGCTCGGCGCGCGGTGGCCAACCGCATACACCCGCGGCAGCACCTGATGGAGATAGCCGCTGGCTGCCCACCGCGAGATCGCGCTGTCGTCGACCCCGAGGGCCACGAGCTGCCACCACGCCACGCGTCCCGCCTGCCGATCCGCCAACTCTCGGACTTTGGCGTTCCACTCTCGCATACGTCAGGTGCATCGCCAAAGATCCATCTTGGGTCGGAAGGATCCGTCCTATCGAGTAACGAAACAAGACGTGAACGTGCGACAACTTCTCACCGACTTCAAGCGCTTCCTGTTCCGCGGCAACGTGATGGACCTCGCGGTGGCCGTGGTGATCGGCACCGCGTTCACGGCCGTGGTCAAGGCCCTGGTGGCCGACATCCTCACCCCGGTCATCGCCGCGATCTTCGGCGCGCATGACTTCGGCGCGCTGAAGTTCACGATCCACCACAGCACGTTCGCCTACGGCGACTTCATCAACAACGTGATCACGTTCATGACCGTGGCGGCCGCGATGTTCTTCCTCGTGGTGACGCCGATCAACTGGCTGATGGCGCGCCGCGCGCAGGAGGATCCGGACACCAAGCAGTGCCCGGAGTGCGACAGCGCGATCCCGATCAGGGCGCGCCGCTGCCCCGAGTGCACCTCGCAGCTACAAATCGCTAATTAGGGGCCGGCTTCGCCGGCATCCCTGGGGCCAGCTAGTCCGAGTTCTCGGTACCCGGCACGACCGAGATGACCCGGCCGCGCCGGCCGCGCGTGAACTCCACCGTCCCGGCGGCGCGAGCGAAGATCGTGTCATCCTTGCCGATCCCGACACCGTCGCCCGGCTTGAAGCGCGTGCCGCGCTGGCGCACGATGATCTCGCCACCGGTGACCGCCTCGCCGGCGAACACCTTGACGCCGAGTCGCTTGGCGTGGGAGTCGCGCCCGTTGCGCGATGACCCGAGTCCCTTCTTATGAGCCATTCTCGGCCTCCTGGGTGGGGGTGTCGGCGCTCGCCTCGGCTGGGGTGGCGGCAACCGGCTTGGGCCCGGAGCGGGAGCCGCGGGACGAACGGCCCGAGGCCATCCCGATCGACGTCACCTCGATCCGGGTCAGGTTCTGCCGGTGCCCGGTGCGCCGCTTGTAGCCGCGCTTGGGCTTGAACTTGACCACGCGCAGCTTCGGGCCGCGCTCTTGGGCGACCACGCGGGCCGTGACCGAGACACCCGACAACCCCTCGCCGTCGACCACATCCGAGCCGTCCACGAACAGCAGCGGCTCGAGCGTGACCGAATCACCGTCGCCGGCGGACAGCCGCTCCACGAGCAGGGTCTGGCCCTGCTCGACGCGGTACTGCTTGCCGCCGGTTTTCACAATCGCGTAGGTCATTCGGAAGAGCTCACAGACTCGGCCTTAGCGCCGGAACGGCGCCGTCCGCCTCTGCGACCACGACGCCGAGGCTTCGATTCTAGGCCATCCGAGGTGACCTCCCCGTCCGAGGACCCCGAGGCACTCGGTGAGGGCTCCGCGTCGAGCAGCGTGGCGACCGCGGAGGTGCGCCCCGCTTCCTCGATCCTGACCAGGTGCTTCTCGCCGACGTAGTCCCCGGCGCCGGTGATCGAGATCATGTAGCCGTCGACCTTGGCCACCGCGTCCCCCGGGCTGTACATGTGCGGCTCGACGATCTCGACGTGGACCTCCTCGCCGACCCGGAACGGCACGGCGCGCTCGATCACCTTGTCCCGGCTCGACTCCAGGATCACCGCGAAGTGGTCCAGCGGCAGCCCCTCGGAGCCCTCGAACGTGAACCACTTTCCGGTCTCCTCCTCGATCTGACGCAGGACACGCGCCTCGTCGCGGGTGAACTCGGCGCTCACCCGAGGATTCATCTGGATCAGCAGGGCCTCGGCGTCGGTCGCCTTGGCCAGGTCGCGCATCCGGCGCTCGAACTCGAGCCCCAGCGTCTCCTCGGAGCGGATCACGCCCTCGCCGTCGCAGGTCGGGCAGGGCCGGGTCATGATCTCCCGCACGCCGTCGGTCACGTTCTGGCGGGTCATCTCGACCAGCCCAAGCGGCGAGATCTCGACCACGAACGTCTTGGTCCGGTCCTCATCCAGGGCGTTCCGAAGCGCCTTCAGCACCGCGTCGCGGTTCCGTGCCCGCGCCATGTCGATGAAGTCGATGACGATGATCCCGCCGATGTCGCGGAGCCGCAGCTGGCGGACCACCTCGTCGGCGGCCTCCAGGTTGGTCTTGGTGATCGTGTCCTCGAGCCGGGCCGACTTGCCGCGGCCGACAAAGGACCCCGAGTTCACGTCGATCACCGTCAACGCCTCGGCATAGTCGATCATCAGGTAGCCGCCGCTGGGCAGGTCCACCCGGCGCGACAGGGTCGAATCCAGGACGGCCTCGACGCCGAACGCCTCGAACAGCGGCTGGTCCTCCTCCCACAGCTCCACGTGGTCGACCAACTCGGGGGCCGTGCGCGTGAAGAACGAGACCAGCCGGTGGTGCTGCTTGGGATCGTCGACGATCGCGCGCTCGAAGGTCGAGGAGAAGATGTCGCGCACGACCCGCACCGACAGGTCGGCCTCCTGGAACACCAGTGCCGGCGCCACCGTCTCGGCCACCCGCTTCTGCAAGACCTCGTTCAACTTGAACAGATAAAGGAGCTCGCGCTCGAGATCGGCGCGCGTCGCGCCATGGGCGGCCGTGCGGATGATCGCGCCGGCGCCCTTCAAATCCAGCTTCGCCGCCTCCTTGCGCAACCGCTCACGCTCCGAGTCGTCCAGCCGGCGGGAGACCCCGACGCCCTCACCGAACGGCGCGAACACCATGTAGCGCCCGGCGATCGTCAGATCCATCGACAGCCGAGCTCCCTTGGTCTTCAACGGGTCCTTGACGACCTGGACCACGATCTCCTGGCCCGGCTTGAGCATGTCGGTGATCTGGCGGTTTTCGCGTCCCGAACCGCGGCCGCGGCGGGGCGCCTCGACCCCCGGCAGCACGATCTCGTCGACGTGCAAGAAACCGTTCTTCTCGAGGCCGATGTCGACGAACGCGGCCTCCAGGCCGCCGAGCACGTTGTCGACGCGGCCCTTGTAGATGTTGCCCACGATCGAGCGCGCTCCGCGGCGCTCCAGATAAAGCTCGGCAACGTGGTAGCCGGCGGCTGGCTTGGCCGGCCGGCGACGCCTGCGCGCGCCCGACTTGGGCGGGCTCTTACGGGCGGCGACCTGTCCGGTCGCCTCCAACAGCGCGACGCGGGTCTCGCCCCGATCGACGCTCACTAAAACTTGCTTCTTCAATGCTTGTCAGTCCTTTG
>DATIEI010000029.1:0-5428 GCA_035455845.1 Solirubrobacteraceae bacterium | reverse complement strand
CACGCGTCCCCGGCGTCCACCTCATCTTTGTCGCGGCCGCGGTCGCCCGCACTCCAGGATTGCCGCTTCCGGTGATCCAAGCCGGCTGAAGGATCGCTCCGCCCGCGGATGAGGAGCGGGATCGAGCTTCTCTATGGTCGGACCTGCCGCCGGCGACTAGCCTCATGCGGATGGACAGCGACGAGTGGGATCGACGCTACGCGGGTCGCGAGCTGGTCTGGACGAGCCAAGCCAACCGGTTCCTGGTCCAGGAGGCCGGCGGGCTGGCGCCGGGCCGGGCACTCGACCTGGGCTGCGGCGAGGGCCGCAACGCACTCTGGCTGGCCGGGCGCGGCTGGCAGGTGACCGGCGTCGATTTCTCCAAGGTCGGCGTCGAGAAAGCCAGGCAACTTGAACACGCTCGAGGCGTCCACGCCGACTGGATCGTCGCTGATCTCCTTGACTATCGCCCCTCACCGGAGGCGTTCGAGCTGGTGATTGTGTTCTACCTCCAGGTCCCCGAGACGCAGCGAACGCCGATCCTGAAGACCGCCGCCAGTGCGGTCGCCCCCGGCGGCACATTCCTGCTCGTCGGCCACGACAGCACCAACATCGCCGAAGGGCACGGCGGACCGCAGGACCCTGCGGTTCTCTACACCGCCGAGGACGTCAGCCGCGACCTGCACGGAACAGGCCTGCGGATTGAGCGGGCCGTGCGCGTCGAGCGACCCGTGCTGACATCCGAGGCAGAGCGGATCGCGTTCGACGCCCTCGTCCGCGCATCCCGCAACTAGCGTCTACGCCGAGCGCTGCCCCGGCGGGATGGCAGCAACCTACCGCACGATCGCACTGATCACCGCGAGGACGGTGCTGATCACCGCGAGGACCGCGATGCCCAGGGCGAGGAGGCGCACGATCGGCGAGTAGCCGAGCGGGCGGCCTAGGCGCATCGCGCGCTCGTTGACCTCCCACCGCCGGTAGCTGGCTATCGCGATCAGCCCGCCGAGCAGGATCGCCGGGATCGCGACCAGCAGGTGGGCGCCCCCCAGCCCGAAGTGGAGCACCTGAGCGGCTACGAGCCCACCGCCGATCAGCCCGAGACCGGTGCGGGCCCAGGCCAGGAACGTTCGCTCGTTGGCGAACGTGAACCGCGGGTCCGGATCCTTGCCGACGTCGAGATCAGGCCGCAGCTTGCCCAGCGCGACTCGGAACCTGCCGCGCTCGGTGCGCTCACTGCCGTCGGGTTGAGTAGGTGTGGCCATGGCCCCAGTCACTGGACGATCGCCAGCGCCGCCGAGCCCACCGCGGCGATCAGCGTGACCCCCAAGAGGGTGGCGAGTGCTCGCTCGTGGGCGGCGGCGCCGTGCTCGCCTAGGCGCTCGTGCTCGGCATAGACCCGCAGGCCGAACAGCCACTCGCCGACGCTGGCCAGGACGAGCAGCCCCGCGATCGGGATCGCGATCCCGAGCAACGAGTACACGATCCCCGCTCGAACGACGAGCGCCGCCACGGCCAGGCTGGCGATCGCCGTCCGCTCCCACGCCAGCACCGTGCGCTCACTGGCCCCGCCCTCATCCCAGTCCCGCGCTCGAGCAGGCCGTGGGCCCGTCACCGCAGTTGGCTCACAGTCAAGAGCACGACCGCAAGCAGCGCGACCCCGGTTGAGCCGATGCCTAGCAGGGCTGGCGTGAATCGAGTGTGAGGCAGGCGCGCGCCGGTGCGCATCGCGATCTCGCTCGCACGCCAGCGCGCGAAGCCGCCGACCGCGAGCAGCGCGCCCAGAATGATCAGCGGGAGTCCGATCATGAGTCCCGCGCCGCCGACCCCGAACTTGAGCAGCTGCACGGCGGCAAGTCCGCCCGCGACCAAGGCGAGCGCCGTGCGGTTCCAGGCCAAGAACGTCCGCTCGTTGGCCAGCGTGAAGCGCGGATCAGCAGCCGCTCCCAAGCGGCGGAGCGAGGTTCGCAGAGCGCCGAGCTCACGCATCAGAACGGATTCTCCCGCCCGCGGAAGCCGCACGGACGGACGCGTCCTCAAGCGGCCCCCAAACCTCCTCGGGGGACCAGTCGACCAGAGTGTGAAACGCCACCGGGCTCGACGCGCGCGCGAGAGCCTCACGCGCCTCGCGGGATCGCCGATCGTCGGGCAGGCGGTATGCGTCGAGCGTGGGCTTGACCGGCCGGAACAGCCAGATCGGTCGTCGCAGCTCGCCCGCCGCCGGTCGAGCCAGAGCGAGCCACTTGCGGTACACCGCCCGCGACTTGGCGAAGTCGACGTGAATGTCCGCGTACCTGTCGCCAGGCTCGGCTGGACGGACGCGCACTTTCTGGTGCCAGCAGTGCATCCCGCTGATCGGATCGGGGTGCACGGGGAAGGTGATGTTCTGGTGCACTCCGGCGTCGCTCCACCACACCCGGCTCGAGCTTGGGTCCGAGGAGTCCCACGGGCGGACGCCGTGGACGCGGCGGAAGGTGACACCGTCAGCTCCCTCGACCATGTCCACGAGCGCGGAGGACCAGCGTTCCATTCCCTTGTCCTCCCGCAGGCGCCAGCGGCCCATGTGATGCGAGGCGGCCACGACGCCCGGACGGATGCCTTCGGTGACGAGCGCCTTGATCACGAACCAGCCGATCTCGGTCTCCACCCGAGCAAGCTCGCCGGTGCTCAGTCCAATCCGCGCCGCGTCCTCGGGGCAGACCAGCAGAGGGTGCGTATGCGAGAGCTCGCCCAGGTATTTCGCGTTTCCCGAGCGGGAGTGGATCAGCGTCGGCAGCCGGTAGGTGGGCAGCAGGACGTACTCGCCGCGCCCGCGGTGGATCAGCGAGCGGTGTACGTGGCTGCGCAGGTAGTGGGGAGTGGCCATCTCCGGCCAGCCCCAGTCGATCAGCTCAGGCTGGAGCAGCTCGAGCTTGCGCGAGGGGGTGTTGAAGCCGCGACGGGGCACGCCGTCGACGACCGCCGCGACCGTGTCGGGGCGGCCGGTGAGCGGTAGGTGGGTGACGTCGGCTGATCGGAGGGTGAGCGTCTGCTCCGGACCCCGGATCTCGGTGGCGCCGGGATCATCGATCTCCTGCTCGTGGCCCCCGTAATCATCGCGCGAGATCTCGACCACGCCGTACTTGCGCATGTACGCGAGCGGGTCGATGCCTTCGGCCGCCGCCTTCTCGGGCAGTCCTGGAACCGAGTTCTCGAACATCCAGCGGTAGTACTCCTCGAGCCGGATCTTCTCTCCGGGCCGGTACGGCGACTCGTAGTACTGGCGGATGCCAAGCGAGCCGTCTGGGTCAGCCCGCCAGGACACCTCGATCCAGAACTCGCCCTCCTCCCACACCTCTCCGGGGTTGGCCTCGTAGGTGAACTCGACGTGATGGCCGGCGCGCTCCATCGCCACGCGCCGGACGGGCTGGCGAAAACCGAGCCAGCGCCCGGCGTGCGTCTCGTAAGAGTGCGTGTCGTGGCGTTCGGGCCCGTGCCCCATCGGGAGCACGTAGTCGGCCCACCACGCCGTCTCCGACCAGGTGGGCGTCATGGCGCCGTGCAGCCCGACCGCGTCCTCGTCGCGCAGCGCGCGCAGCCAGGTGTAACCGTCGGGGTAGGTCCAGATCGGATTCAGCACGCGGGTGAACAGGACGGGCTGGGAGCCGCGGTCACCATCGAGCAGGAAGTGCGGGTAGAGGAAGCTCATCTCGTTGTGGGCGAGCGGGTACTCACGCGGCCAGCTGAGTTCGTTCCACTGCTGGTTGGCGGACGGCTTGCGCCACGGCTCGGGGACGAACTTGTGCCATGCGTTCGCGCTCACTCCGCCGACGGTGCCCACCGATCCTGTGAGCACGTTGAGCAGCCAGAGCGCCCTCGTGATCTGCCAGCCGTGGAGGTTCCCGGCGGCCGCCGCACGCCAGATATGCGAGCAGAACGCCGGCGCGGCGGCGGCGATCTCTCGCGCGACCTGCACCACGGTGCCGGCCGCCACGCCGCTCTCGGACTCGGCGAACTGCGGCGTGTACCGGGCGTACTCCCGGCGGAGCTCGGCCAGGAAGGTCTCGAACGACGACACGCTGTCCGGCGCGCGGTGGATCAGATAGGAGCGCCAGTTCACCCACCGGCGGACGAACTCCCGGTCGATCAGGTCCTCGTCGAGCAGCACCTTGGCGATGGCGAGCAGGACGGCGGCCTCGGTTCCCGGCCACGCAGGGAGCCAGTAGTCGGCCATCGCCGCGGTGTTCGACAGTCGCGGGTCGATCACCGCGACCCTGCCGCCCTCGTGCTGCCCTTCGACGATTCTCTGCGCGTGCGGATTGAAGTAGTGCCCGGCCTCGAGGTGCGATGAGATCAGCAAGGTGAACTTCGCGTTGGCGTAATCCGGGGAGGGGCGGTCCGTGCCCATCCACAGCCCGTAGCCCGCGCGCCCGCCGGATGAGCAGACGTTGGTGTGCGAGTTGTGACCATCACATCCCCACGTCTCGAGAAACCGATCGGCGAAGCCGTCCTCGCCGGGCCTACCGACGAAATACATCACGTCATTGGGGCGCCCAGCCGCGAACGCCGCGCGCATCCGCTCGGCGAACGTGTCGAGCACGTGATCCCAGCTCACCCGCTCCCACTCGCCGGACCCCCGCGGCCCCTTACGTCGCAACGGGTGCAGGATGCGCTCGGGGTCGTGGATCTGGTTGATGGTGGCGGGGCCCTTGGCGCAGTTGCGACCGCGGCTGCCCGGGTGGTGCGGGTTGCCTTCGAGCTTGCGGATCTCGAAGGTTTCCTTGTCCACGTAGGCCAGCAGGCCGCAGGCCGACTCGCAGTTGAAGCACACGGTTGGCACCAGCGTGTACGCGCGCTCGGTGCGCTTCGGCCACGCCCGCGGGTCGAGCTCGCGCCAGTCGTCCCAGCGCTCCGGCGGCGGGTAGTTGCTCAGTTCCGCCATGGTCAGCTCAGCGGAACGCTCTGCCCCGCCCGCACCCAGGCGTCCTCGTAGAACCACAACCCAACGAGCGCGGCAGCGCCGCCGGACGCCAGAAGTCCGGTTCCTCCTGCGGCCAGGAAGGCCAATCCCAGGGCGGCCGGTGCAAGGCCCGCGAGTGCGACGCCGGCCCAGAACCGCGCCGCGTACAAGTTGCGCCACAGGTTCCGAGCGGCGCGCTCGGCTTGGCGGCTGCCGTGGCGGCCGAACGTGTCGAGTCCCACCAGCACGCCGCTCGCGACGGCGGCAACCACAAGCGCCCAGCCCAGCGCCCGCTCCACGGTCGCGGGCGGGGATGCCGGGAGTGCGGCGATGCCCAAGGCTCCGGCACCCGCGAGTAGCGCGTTCACAATCGTGTGTGGCAGAAGGAGCCGGCTCTGCCACAGGTCACGGCCCTCGCACTGGTTGAACAGCAGCGCCGTGTACCCGGCCAGCGCGGCGCCCACCGGCACCATCACCCACCCCAGAACGTCACGCGCGCCGTCTGCCCCGGTG
>DATIEI010000028.1:0-18854 GCA_035455845.1 Solirubrobacteraceae bacterium | reverse complement strand
GCTCGAGCATCAGCTGGGTGGCCACGATCTGCGCCTCCATCGCCTGCTCGGGCTGAAGCTGCTTCTCGAACCGGCCCGAGGCCTCGCTGCGCAACCCGAGCTTGAGCGACGTCCGGTGGATGTTGGCCCCGTTCCAGTTGGCCGCCTCCATCAGCACCCGCCTGGTGTCCGGTTGCACCTCGCTGCGCGCGCCTCCCATGACGCCGGCGATCGAGGTCGGTCCGTCGGCGTCCTCGATCAGGACCATGTCGTGGTCGAGCGTGCGGCGCTGCCCGTCGAGTGTCTCGATCTGCTCTCCGTCTGTCGCCCGGCGAACCGTGAGCTTGGCCCCGGCGACCCGGTCGAGGTCGAAGGCATGCAGGGGCTGCCCGGTCAGCAGCATCACATAGTTGGTGATGTCGACCACGTTCGAGATCGGGCGCTGGCCGGCCGCCATCAGCCGCGCCTTCAGCCAAGGCGGGCTCGGCACGATCTTCACGTCCTCGAACACGCGGGCGGTGAAGCGCGGGCAAAGCTCCGAGTCCTCGACGGTGATCGTGATCCCGGGCGGATCTCCCGCGCTGCCGGGATCCTCACTCCAGGGCGGCGGCTTCAGGGGCGCGCCAGTGGCGGCGTGTGTCTCGCGGGCCACGCCGTAGACGCCGAGGCAGTCGGGGCGGTTCGAGGTGATCTCGAGCTCGAGCACGTCGGTGGCGATCGGCAGGACCGATTCCAGCGGCGTGCCGGGGACCAGGCCGTCGGGCTCGAGCACCATGATCCCGGCGTGCTCGATGCCGATCGCGACCTCGTCCTCGGCCAGGATCATCCCGTTCGACTCGACTCCGCGGAGCTTCGCCTTCCCCAGTTTGGTTCCGTCGGGCATGATCGCTCCCGGCTTGGCCACGGCCACGGTCTGACCGGCCGCCACGTTCGGCGCTCCGCACACGATCTGCTGAGGTGCGCTACCGCCGATGTCGACCAGGCACACGCTGAGCCGATCGGCGTTCGGGTGCTGCTCGGCCTCGAGCACCCGTCCGATCACGAAGTTCTCGAGCGCGTCCACGCCGTGGCGCAGCTCCGCCTCGACCTTGGTGCCGGTCATGGTCAGCCGGTCGGCGATCTGATGCGTGTCGAGCGGCGGGTCGACGTACTCGCGCAGCCATTCGAGCGGAACGCGCATTAGCCAAACTGCTCCAAGAGGCGGACGTCGTTGTCGTAGAACATGCGCAGGTCAGGCACGTCGTGCTTGAGCATGGCGATCCGCTCGATCCCCATGCCGAACGCGAAGCCCTGGATCTGCTCGGGGTCGTAGCCGTGCTCGCGCACGTACTCGAACACGTTCGGGTCGACCATCCCGGCGCCGAGGATCTCGATCCAGCCCTCGCCCTTGCACACCGGGCAGCGCGATCCGTCGGACAGGAATCCCTGCCTGCAGTTGAAGCACGACACGTCGACCTCGACGCTCGGCTCGGTGAACGGGAAGAAGTGCGGCCGCATCCGGACCTCGCGCTCCTCGCCGAAGATCGCGCGCGCGAACGTGAGCAGCGTGCCCTGCAGATCGGCCAGCGTTATGTCGGTGTCGACCGCGAGGCCTTCCATCTGGCTGAACTGGGGACTGTGGGTGGCGTCGTTGTCGGGCCGGTACACGCGTCCCGGGATCACGATGTAGAGCGGCGGCGGATGCTGCTCCATAGCCCGCACCTGCACCGGCGAGGTGTGAACTCTGAGCAGGCGCGCGCTCGGGTCGAAGATGTCCGGCGTCGGCTGCACGTAGAACGTGTCGGTCATCAGCCGCGAGGGGTGCGTCTCGTCGAAGTTGAGCGCGTCGAAGTTGTAATAGACGGTCTCGACCTCGGGGCCCTCGGCCACCCCCCACCCCATGCCGATGAACACATCCTCGATCTCCCGCTGGGTCTGGGTGATCAGGTGGAGCCGTCCGAGCTGCGCCGGAGGATCGCCGGGCAGCGTGATGTCGACCCGGTCGCGCTCGAGGCGCTGCTCGAGCTCGATTGCAGCCAGCTGCTGAGTGCGGTGCTCGATCGCTGCCTCGAGCGCCTTGCGGGCCTCGTTGGCCGCCTTGCCGGTGGCCGCCCGCTCTTGTGGAGGCAGCTCGGCCACGGTGCGCAGCAGGTTGGGCAGCTCGGCCTTGCGCCCGAGGTAGCGGATGCGTACGTCCTCGAGGGTCTGGGTGTCGCTCGCGGTGGCGATCGCGCTCTCGGCCTCGGCCCGGATCTGGTCGATGCGGTCGGTCATTCGGGCGCCATCCTACGGGTGATTTCGTAGAGCGCGATGGTCGCGGCCATCGCCGCGTTCAGGGAGTCGGTGGCGACGGGGATGTGGGCGACGTGGTCGGCCTGCGCAACGACCTCACCTGGGAGGCCATCACGTTCTGCGCCGATCATCAGGGTCAGGACTTTGGCGCTGGACCTGTCGTACGCGAGAGTGGAGCGCCAAAGTTCCTCGCCGGCGCCGGGGACGAGGGCGATCTTCGCGCCGGGGAGCTGGTCGACTTCGCTTCGGGAGAGCGCAAGCGAGAAGATCGCCCCCATGGAGGCGCGCACCGCCTTCGGGCTGTAGGGGTCGGCCGTGCCCGGACCGAGCGCGAGGCAAGAGGCACCGAAGGCGGCGGCGCTGCGGAGGATCGCCCCCACGTTCCCCGGGTCGTGCACCCCGTGCAGATACACGCACAGCGGGCCGACCGCAGCCGGCGCCCACCGCTCCTCATAGACCGCGAGCGTGCGGGTGCCAGACCCGAGGCCCGACGCGGACGCCAAAACCTCAGCGTCCACCGATACCCCTGGTAGACCGCTGCCAACCGCGGCATACCGCTCGATGGCGGTCCACCCATGGGCATCAGCAACTGACAACAAATCCTCACCCTCAGCCACGAACAATCCCGAGCGATCGCGCCAGCGCCGGCGCGTCCTGAGCTTGCGGATCTCCTTGAGCTTCTGGTTGTGGTGGCTGGTGATCTGAGTCATAAAAAAAGCGCCTCTCCGATTGGAGCGGCGCCCGTTGGCGGTGCTGGTTGGTCGGCTTGTCGCTCAGCCGGCCGCCAGCGCCTCGCGGGCGCGGTCGGCAAAGCGTCGGAACGTCTCGGCATCGCGGACGGCGATGTCGGCAAGGATCTTGCGGTCGAGCTCGACGCCTGCGAGCTGGAGCCCGTGCATGAACTGCGAGTACGACATGTCGTTCTGGCGCGCCGCCGCGTTGATCCGGGTGATCCACAGGCGGCGGAAGTCGCGCTTGCGGTTGCGCCGGTCGCGGTAGCGATACTGGTCGGCCTTGAGCAGCGCCTCCTTGGCCACGCGGTAGTGCCGGCTCGCGTCGCCGCGGAAGCCCTTGGTCAGCGCAAGCGTCGAGCGGCGCTTCTTGCGCGCGTGTACCGAACGCTTGACCCGCGTCATCCGCGCTGCCTCCGCTTGGCGCCGAGCAGCGTCTTGACCCGCGGCTCATCGTGCGCGCTGATCCACGACGGCTTCGCCTGGCGCCGCTTGCGCTTGGGCGTCTTCTTCTCGAGGATGTGGGTCGAGAACGCCCGGCGGCCGCGCACCTTGCCGTTCGCGGTCAGCTTGAAGCGCTTCTTGGCGCCGGAATGGGTCTTCATCTTCGGCATAGAACTGCCGCTAGTAAAGCAGACGTCAGCGTTTGACCCTGAAGGTGGCCGTGCCGAACGGACGCGGCGGGTAGGTCACGACGCGGCGCGCGCCCCCCATCGTCGAGACGCTCACGTGATACGTGCCGGGACACCAAGCCTGTCCCTGCACCGCGTCGACCGCGCCGCTCCAGATCCGACCATGTAAGTCGTCCGTGCCGCCACCGCTCACGGTGATCGCCGGGCACTTGGCTCCGGACAGCCGGTAGCTGTAGTCGGCGCCGGTGAGCAGCACCCGGAAATGAACCACGGAGTTCGCGTGCGGACCGCCCACGCGCGGGGTAATCCACACGTGATTGGGCGTCGCAGGGTCGCGCTCGGCGGCCCGGGAGAGGGCCGTCTCGGGTCCCGGCTGCGGCGTCGAAACGACCCGGTTCACGCCGGCCAGGTCCCCGATCCGCTCGATGCCCTCGTGGGTCGGGACGATCGGGACCATGCCCAGGGCGCGCCGGATTGCGTCATCGGCCCGGCCGCGGCGCTGGGCCTCGTGGAGCTTGTTCCAGGCGGTGCCATACAGCCAGTTCCGTGCCGGGTCCGGGCGGAGCTCGTAGCGGGGAGAGGCCTCGAGGACGGCGGCGAATGTCTCGGCGGTCAGATCGAGCGCCACCTCGGCGCTCGCGCCGCGGCGACGGAAGAAGGCAAGAACGCCGCGGACGTGACGACGGAAGAACGTCCCGAACGCCTCGGGATCGGTCGCTGTCGCCACCAGCAGCTCCCCGTCGGTACGAAGGTCGGCCCCCTCCATACCCCCTTATTGTCCGATCGCCGCGATTTGTGACAGGTAGGTGTCAGGCAGCAGCGCCGTGCGGGCGCGACACCGGCTCGGTCTCCACCACGCCGTCGTTCGCCTCGTCGGCGACCGCCTCGGGCGCCGCGCTGTCGTCCGTGGGCGCTTCGGCCGGCTCGCCCTTTGCTCCCTTGGGGCGACGGCCGTCAGGCGCCTTCTCGGGCTTTGCGTCCTTCTCCCCGGCCAGCACCGCCTTGGAGGGCGCGAGCAGCATGGTCATGTTGCGACCGTCCTGGAGGGGCGACTGCTCGACCACGCCGATTTCCGACAGCTCGCCGGCCAGCTTGTCGAGCAACGCGGTCCCGCGCTCGGGATGGGTCACCTCTCGCCCGCGGAACATGATCGTGATCTTGACCTTGTCCTTGTTCTTGAGGAAGCGCGACACGTGACCCTTCTTGGTGTCGTAGTCGTTCTGAGCGATCTTCGGCCGGAATTTGATCTCGCGGACCGTGATCTGCTGCTGATGCCGGCGCGCCGCCTTCTGCTTCTGGGCCTGCTCGTACTTGTACTTGGAGTAGTCCAGCACCCGGCAGACGGGCGGACGCGCATCCGGAGCGACCTCAACCAGGTCGAGATCCCGCTCCTGGGCATAGGAGAGCGCCTCGGAGGTCTTGACTATCCCGATCTGCTTGCCGTCGGCGCCGATCAAGCGCACTTCGGGCACGCGAATGCGATCGTTGATCCGAGTCTGGTCCCGTTCGGGCGGGCGCCGGTCGAATTTTCTGGGGACCGGCACTAGCTGCGAGAAGAGGCGAACGTCAAGCGGTGACGGGCCCTATGTGATGTTGCACGTGGATCAACAGGATTGAGTATAGCGGCGCAACTACGGGTTTGAGCGACTTTCCACCAGCTCGTTCAGCCGTGCGACGAAGTCACCGAGAGGCATCGATCCCAGGCGGCCCCGGCGATGTTCGCGGACGTCAACCTGCTCGCCCTCCTGCTCCTGATCGCCGACGATGAGCATGTACGGAATCTTGCGGAGCTCTGCGTCGCGAATCTTGCGCCCCACCGACTCGGTGCGCTCGTCGAGCTCGATCCGCATGCCGGCGGCGTACAGCTGGTCTCGTACCGCGCGCGCGTAGTCGAGATGCCGGTCCGCGATCGGGAGGACGATCGCCTGCACCGGGGTGAGCCAGACCGGCAGCTCTCCGCCGTAGTGCTCGATGAGGATCGCGATGAACCGCTCGTAGGACCCCATCAGGGCCCGGTGAATCATCACGGGCTGATGCTCGACGTTGTCGGCGCCGGTGTAGGTGAGCCCAAACCGCATCGGCATGTTGTAGTCGAGTTGAACGGTGCCGATCTGCCACGAGCGGCCGAGCGAGTCGGTCATGTGCAGGTCGATCTTCGGACCGTAGAAGGACCCGTCGCCCGGATTGACGTCGTAGCTCAGCCCCTTGCGGTCGAGCACTCCGATCAGGTGCCCCTCGGCCCTATCCCACTGCTCATCTGGGCCCAGCCGATCGTCCGGGCGGGTCGAGAGCTCCAGGCGGACGTCGAAGCCGAAGATCTTGTAGGTGTCGAACGCGAAGTCCAGGCATGCCTCGAGCTCGTCCTGGACCTGCTCCTCGGCACAGAACACGTGTGCGTCGTCCTGGGCGAAGTTGCGGGTCCGCAGCAACCCATGGAGCGCTCCGCTCAACTCGTTGCGGTGCAGCAGCCCCGGCTCCGAGTAGCGCAGCGGGAGGTCGCGGTAAGAGTGTGGCTGCAAGGAGTAGAGCTGGCAGTGACCCGGGCAGTTCATCGGCTTCAGCGCCATCGGCGTGTCCGCCGACTCGGTGATGAACATGTGCTCCTGGTACTTGTCCCAGTGCCCCGAGGTCTTCCACAGCGTGCTGTCGTACAGCTGCGGGGTCTTGACCTCCGTATAGCCCCGCGGTACGCCCATCTCGCGGCTCAGCGCGACCAGCGAATTGAACAGGTGAGTGCCCGCCGGGAACCAGAACGTCATGCCCGGAGCTACGTCGGAGAAGTTGAACAGCCCGAGCTGGGGACCGAGCCGGCGGTGGTCGCGCGCCCGCGCCTGCTCGAGCCGCTCGAGGAACTCGTTCAGCTCCTTGTCGGAGAAGAACGCGGTCCCGTAGACCCGGGTCAGCATCGGGCGGCTGGAGTCCCCGCGCCAGTACGCGCCGGCCACCGACTGGAGCTTGAACGCCTTGATGCGCTTGGTCGACGGCGCGTGGGGGCCGCGACACAGGTCGGTGAATGGGCCGTTGGTGTAAAGCGACACCGTGGGCACCCCATCGTTGCGGATCAGGTCCTCGATCAGCTCGACCTTGTAGTCCTGGGCCTCGCGCAGGAAGCGATCGAGCGCATCCTGTGCCGCCACGTCCTCGCGGACGAAGGGCTCGTCGGCCGCGATGTGCTCGCGCATCTTGGCCTCGATCCGCTCGAAGTCGGCCTCGGACAGCGAGACGCCGTCGGGGAAGTCGAAGTCGTAGTAGAAGCCGTTCTCGATCGGGGGCCCGATCGAGATCTTCACACCCGGGTATAGCTCCATCACCGCCGCGGCCAGCACGTGGGCGGCGTCGTGGCGGATCAGCCGCAGCGCCTCGTCCCCGCTCCGATCGGTGATGATCTCGAGCTTGGCGGGACCGTCGGGGCTCGAGCGTTCCGGGAGCGGCCGGGCCAGGTCGCGAACCTCGCCGTCGACCTTCACGGCCAGCGCGGCACGGGCCAGTCCAGGGCCGATCGCAGCCGCGGCATCCGCGCCGGTGGCGCCGTCGGACAGGCTGAGGATCTTGCCGTCGGGAAGCTCGAGTTCCATCCTGAAGTCGGATGCTAGTTACATGCGGGCGAGGCGCGCTGGATCAGCCGTGCGTCACGCGGAACGTGAACTTGCCCACCTGATGCGGCAGCGGCGCGATGGCCGGGCATGCCTTCCCAGGCAGACACGACTGGACGATCACGTCCCACACCTGACCGTGGAACGTCCCGGCGCACCAGCGCTTCGAGCCGCTGGGGGCCAGCACCACGCGAACCGTCGACCCTGCCCTGGTGGGCGGCGCGGTCATCCCCACGGCAGACTGGCAACCCGTGTGGGTCCCGTCGTCGGCGGTGATCCGGTAGAGGTTGTGAAAGCTACGACCGGTCGTCACCATCGCCCGGAAGCTGACTGCGAAATGGGTCCGAGCCGATCCAGTGCGCGGCTTTACCGAGACGCTGACCGCCCCGGTCGAGCGGGGCTGCGCGCCGACCGACGCCGCGGGGACGGCCACCATCCCGCTGAGGGCGAGCAACGCCACGACCCTCCACCTCATCTCGCCGCCGAGTCTACCCGGCCCTCGACGCCCAGGTACATTTATGACTTCCCGGGCGATTAGCTCAGCTGGGAGAGCGCCGTCTCGACAAGGCGGAGGTCGCTGGTTCGAGCCCAGCATCGCCCATCGGCCGCGAACGCTGTCTCGCCGTCGACGTTCGGCTGGGGTGGGCATTTCAAGCCACGATCCCTCGCGCTGCCGTTGCGTCTGCCCGGCCATTGAACGGAGGCCTGAGGGAACTACCTGGTCCTCTGGGGCTCAGCGTGCTCCGCGGCGTCAACTACTGGCGAGGCACGGCGCTGGTCAACGGCGCGGGCACCGGGCTGGTCGAGATCACGTTGGATCGACCAGAGTGGGTGCGGCTCGGTCCGCTCCGGGTCCGGATGTCTCGCCTGATCGTGAGTGCCGAGGACCAGTCCGGGCTCGTCGCGGCACTCAACCCAAGCAGCTGACGTCCACCCCTACCCCGCGTCGGGCGCCGCCGAGTACTCCTCGTCCGTGACGTGCCGGCCCCAGGTGACCGGACTGCCGGTCTCGTCGGCTTCCTGGATAGCGATGTGGACCATGAAGCGGTCGGGAGCGGCCCCGTGCCAGTGGTTCTCGCCGGGGGCGAAGTAAACGCGGTCGCCGGGGCGGATGGCCTCGACGACGCCGCCCTCACGCTGGCAGAGCCCGACTCCCTCGGTCACGTAGATTGTCTGTCCGAACGGATGGGTGTGCCAGGCGGTCCGGGCTCCCGGGGTGAAGTGCACGAGCGCGGCGGCAGCGCGGGCCGGCTCGGCGGGCGCGGCGATCGGATCGATGTAGACATCGCCGGTGAACCAGTCGGCGGGGCCCTTGTTGGTGCTCAGCGAGCTGCGAGTGATTTGCATTGAGTCAGGATGCCGCGCGCCCGGTTCGCTCGCCCCTCCAGCGCAGCAGCTTGGTGACCGCCCGCGCCGCACGTGGCTCGGCGAACAGGAACCCCTGAGCCGCGGTGCAGCCCAACTCCGCCAGAGCTTCGAGCTGGCCCTCGGTCTCGACCCCGCACGCGATCGTGGTGAGCCCGCGCGCCTCGGCGACGCCGGCCATGGCCTTGACGGTCCCGCGCTCGCGTGAATCGTCCGGGAGGCCGGCGACGCAGCCGCGGTCGAGCTTGACCATGTCGATCGGGAGCCGCTCGAGGTGAGTCAGCGACGACAACGCAGTCCCGAACCGGTCGAGCACGATGGTCACGCCCAGCTCTCGCAGCGCGGCAACCGAACGCCAGGCCGCCCCGCGGACCTCGATCAGAGCGGCGTCGGACACATCCACGGCGAGTTGCCTGGGATTGATGCGGGTCTGCTCGGCGGCATCAGCCACGACATCGAACAACGCCGGATCGGCAAGCTCCGGGGCGGACAGATTGACGAACAGGCGCAGCGGGACCTCACACGCAAGCTCCTCGTTCCACTGCTCGAGTTGCCTGAGCGCCTGCTCGAGCACCCAGCGTCCGATCGACACGATTGCGCCCGTCCGCCTCGCGGCCGGCAGGAACATCTCCGGCATGAGGACGGTACGCGACGGGTGTTCCCAGCGGAGCAGGACCTCGACGCCGGAGATGTGGCAATCGGCCAGGTCGAACACGGGCTGGTAGCGAAGCCTGAGCTCTTCGCGTGTCAACGCGTGGCGAATGTCGTCGAGGAGCTGCCGGTCAGGGGACTCAGGCCGTGGGTCGCCGAGTTCGATGAACTCGAAGCGATCAGCACCCAGCTCGCGAGCGCGCCGGCGCGCGCGTTCGGCCGCGTCGATCAGGTCACCGGCGTCGTCTCCCCGGTGGGCGACGGCAATGCCAAGTGTCGCGTGCACCACGTGCGTCTCACCCGACGCGACAATTGGCTCCGACGTCGCCTTGAGCAGAGAACGAGCACTCGCCGCAAGCGTCAGCTCGTCCCCGCCGGCCAGCAAGATCGCAAACGACCAGTCGCCCAGACGAGCGACAGATCCGTCCGCCTCGAGCTTTCCCGCGATTCGGCCCGCGATCTCGCGCAGCACAGCGGCCTGGCTCACTCGCACTGGCTCCCCCACCCGGTGCTGCTCGGTCTCGACTCCCAGCACGAGCACCGCCACGGACGAGGCCCCGGCACCGAAAAGCGACAGCTCCAGGCGCTCGACGAACCGTGTCACGTCCGGCAACCCCGTCACGCCGTCGTACCGGTTGCGGGTGGACGTCGCCTCATCGATCGAGGCCTCGGGGCCGGCTTCCGACTCGGCGCCTCGCATCAGGCAGAGATGGCCGTTCGGGGTCCCGTCGGGCTCGTCGATGAGCACCAGTTCGATCTGAGCCTCGAAGCAGGACCCGTCGCGGCGGATCATCAGCGTCTCGACCCGAGCGCTGCCCGCGGAGTGCATCACGTCCTGTGCGCGGTCGAGTTCGGGGCCGCAGTCGGGTGGGACGGTGTCCAGCCAGGGCAGCCCATGCACATCGCAGGGCACGGAGCCGAGGAGCGCGGCGTATGCATCGTTGACGCGGACGTAACGGCCGTCGGGCCCGATCACGGCGATCCCCTGGCGGGTGCGTGCGAACAGGCTTTCCCAGTCGGTCGGGTGCGCGGCGGGCGCTGAGGTCTCCACGGTGAACGCGAACGCCGCCGGCGCGCCGCCCTCGTGGATTACCGATCCGCTGACCAGCCCCTCCACGGCCCCGCCGTCGGCCGGGAGCCATCGCTGACGGAACTTCGTCTTTCCGATCGACCCGGCCCGCATCAATCCCAGCATCGCCGTCAGCCGATCTCGATCGGCCGGGTGCGTCACCGCCAGCGCCCCGAGCTCCATCAGCGCTTCCTGGTCCCATCCGAGCGCGGCCGCCAGCCCTGAACTCACGCGCAAGAAGTCACCCTCCAGGCTGACCACGCCCGTCGGAGCTGCAGGGTCGGACTCGGCCCCGACCTGATCGCTGACTCCCATCGAACCAGTATCCGGGCCCTCATTCGCCTGCGGTATCGCACATTCGTACGAACTTGGCTACGCCCGATGTCCTCCGATCGGAGGACATCGACTGGACTGCAGGCGGCGGCTTCCGTGGTACAAACGCCGGGTGGCGTCGAATCTCCGACTGTCCGTTCTCGTCGCCGACGATCACCCGATGTATCGCGAAGGAGTGGTGAGCGTGTTGCGACGCCGCGCGGAGATCGAGTCCGTGGCCGAAGCGGGGAGCGGTCGCGAAGCGCTGGCGGCGATCGCCCGCGCCGAGCCGGACGTGGCTCTGCTCGATATCCAGATGGCCGACCTGGACGGCGTTCACGTGGCCCGCGTCATCGAGCGCGAGTCACGGTCGACGCGGACGCTGTTCCTGTCGGCGTACTACGACCAGGAGATCGTTTACAAGGCCCTCGCGGCCGGCGCGGCGGGCTACCTGTCCAAGGACGCGAGAGGAAACGAGATCGCCGACGCGGTACTGGCGGTGGCGCGGGGCGAGACCGTCCTCGGCCGGGACATTCAGGCGGCGGTCGCCCAGCGGATCCGCCAGACCGCCGAGCCAACCGGACCGAGCCTGTCCGCCCGCGAGCGAGAGGTGCTCCAGCTCGTCGCGGCCGGGTTGTCCTCGCCCGAGGTCGCCCGACGGCTCAATCTCTCGATCACCACGGTCAAGACCCACCTGCAGCGCGTCTACGAGAAGCTGGGCGTCAGCGACCGGGCCGCCGCGGTCGCCGAGGCGATGCGCCAACACCTGCTCGAGTAGGCCTGAGTAATCAATCTCCATCGGCGCTATGCGGGATCGCGCCCTCGATGACCGTGCCCTCTCCGGGCGCACTGTTGATCCTCAGCTCGCCTCCCACCGCGCGAATCCGCTCGCGCATCTCGAGCAGACCGACGTGCCCCAGATTCGGTGTCGAGGCCGGGTCGAAACCGACGCCGTCGTCGATCACCCGCAGCGTCAGCTGACTGTCCTGCTGGGTCAGGGTCACCTTTACCGACCCGGCGCGCGCGTGGTGGCGCACGTTGGCAAGGGCCTCGGCGATCACACGAAACAGTGTCCCCCGTAGCTCGGGGGAAGGCTCTGCTCCGAGATTGAACTCGAGCTCGGTCCGCACGCCGACGTCCTCCTGGAGGCGGGTCAGGAGCTCATCGATGGTCAGCTGCAGCCCGCTCCGCTCCAGGCTGGGCGGCCAGAGCTCGAACATCAGATTGCGCAGCCGTTCTTGAGCGGCGCTCAGCGCTGCCTCCACCTGCTCCACCGCCGCGTGCTGCGCGGGGTCGGCGATGCTCTCGCCAAGCTCCTCGAGCTTCAGACGGACCGCGGCGAACACCTGGAGCGTGTCGGCGTGGATGTTGGCCGCGACCGTGCGTCGTTCGCGCTCCTGCCCGCGAACGACCGCCGCGAGCAGATTGCGCCGCTCCTCGGCCAGCCTTGCCATCTCGATCTCCGCCCGGCGCCGGCCCGTCTCGTCGATCGCCACCACGCCCACTCCGGTGACCTCGCGCCCCGTCCGTACGGGGTAGTAGCTGACCAGCCAGTGACGGATCTCACCGCCCGTGGCGGCTGTTTCGCCGACGATCTCTCGGTTGAGCACGGCCTCGCCTTGCTGGAGCGCATGGGTGAAGGCCGGTTCGACCCGTGGCCACAGCGAGGGCACGATCTCCGACGCCAGGCGGCCCTCGTGCGCCTCCATCGCAAGACCGTTGAATGTCGCGAGGGTCTGGTTGATGCGCACGTAACGCCCGTCGCGGTCCAGGTAGGCGAGCCCGACCGGGGCCTGGGAGAAGAGCGCGTCGAGCAGCATCATGGCCTGCTTCGAGGTCTCGATGTCGACCGTGATCCCGATCCATTCGCTCACCGTTCCGTCAGCGTCTCGGATCGGACCGCCCTCGACCCCCATCCACCGATATATGCCGTCGGCCCTGCGTATCCGGTGCTCGTAGTTGAACCTAACGCCGGATGCGAGAGCCTCGTCGAGCTGCGCCCTGACGCTCGGCGCATCGTCGGGATGGACCGTGGGCCAGTTGTCGGCTCCGAGCGACTCAGCCGACAGGCCGACCAGTTCGGAGGCCGCCCGGTTGACCCAAACGATCGAGCCGTCGACGCTCAGCGCCCACATCGGCGTGGGGAGCGCGTCCGCGATCCGTCTGAACGCCGCGAGGTCGAGCTCGAGCTGACCCATCACACCGGAGCGCCGGGCACGGAGGTCCCGCCGATCGGCGGGAACAACCGGCTCGGCTCGAGCCCCGTCCTCCGGACGATCACGTCGTACTCGACCAACGTGAACGTCGCGCCGGGACTGATGCCGACCGCCTCTCGGACTCCCTCGATCACCGGCTCGGCGGCCTGCCAGGCTTCAGCGCTCTCGAAGTACATAACCCCGATGGCAGCGTTGTCCTGTTGGCGGACGCCGAGCGATCCGTAGAGGAAGCCTGGCACGGTCTTGAAGATCTCACCGTAAACCCTGTCCGCGTCGTCGGCCAGTCGAGCCAAGTCCTCGGGCGCAACGGAGACTTCCACGAGGACGCAAATCACCCCGCCGGGATCATCTCAGATTCGGCGCGCGGGGCTCTAGTTTCCTGACCCAAGCGCCTCGGCGATGACCGCGAACACGGCCGGGTTCACCGACATGCCGACGTGGCTCGAGCGCACCTCCACGTGGCGTGCGTGTGGATCCAGGCAGGCACGCCAATCGACGATCCCGTCGCTGCGCGAGTAAACCGCGGTGAAGGGGACCTGCGGCGGCCACGGCGCGGTGGCGTCGGCACGCGCCTCGCGGCAGCAGGACCCGAACTGGCAGGTGTACGAGAACAGCCCGCGCAGCCCGAGGGTCCCGAGCAGCGCCACCGCCTCCACCTGCGCTCGGACGAACGGGTGCACGGCGAGCGGATCGGTGAGCGGCGATCCAAGGCAGACCACCCCGGCCACCAGCTCGGGGCGCCGAACGGCCAGGATCCGAGCCAGCGATCCGCCCCGGCTCTGGCCGACGATCGTCACCTTTCGCCCGTGCCGCTCGGCAAACCGTACGAGCTGGCCCTCGAGGCGATCGAGGGCCCGCGACGTGCAGTCGACGTTGACACGCATGCCCGCCCGGCAGGGCCGGTGGCCGATCCGCGACAGCCACCGGGCCATCACCCCGAGCGAGACGTCGCCGGCCAGGAACCCGGGCACGAGAAGGACCGGCGCACCGTCTCCGCGGGGCACCCCCTCCCCGCGGAACACCGGGTGGCGGCGGAGCGCAGCGTGCTCGAGCGCGAACCGCGTTTCGCCCCAGATCGGAATGCGCAGCTGCTCGATCACCGCGACGTGCTCCTCATACGGAAGTATGACCAACGGGGGTGTCGGGCGGGACGGAAGTATGACCAACGGGGGTGTCGGGCGGGACGGAGGACCCGCCCGACACCGGCGGGGACTACGAGCTCGCCGCGTACGTGACGGTGAGCGTGGCCGACGCGAACTGCGGAACGAAGCAGCGATGGACCCTCTTCAGCTTGGGCCTCTGCCCCCTTGACCGGCCTTCCGACGATTCGTGTGATCGTGCCGCAGAACCGACCGGGGGGCGAACGGTCCGACGATCGTCCCCGGACGGTAGAACCCGTTCTGCGCGTCCGACACCGCGATCACGCTTCCGAGCTTCATTCCCACTGCCTTCGCATACAGCTCCGCGTAGTTGATCGAGCCGCGAACTCACTCCATTTTTAAGCGAATCGGGGATATTCAGTCGCCGCGGCGCTCCTCCACGACCTCGTACCAGCTGGTCTCGGCGGGACGGGCCTGGAGGCCCTCGAGGCGCTCGCGGGTATCGCGGAATGCCTCCTCGTTGTGCCACGCCTCCCAGTGCTCACGGGTCTGCCAGGTGCCCACGATCGTGCGCAGGCCCGGGTCGCCTGCCGGGCGCAACAACTGGCCACCGATCCAGCCGGCCTGCCCGTGCGCGGCGCGCAACCGCTCGTGCATCGTCTCGTCCCATTCCTGCGCCGCGGACTCGTCGCGCAGCGCGACGTGCGTCATCACCGTCACCGCCATGGATCCTCCTTTCGACGGCCACGATTCTGCCGGACCGGTCGCGAGGTTGGGTCAGCGGTTGGTGATCTGCTGCACGGCCCACCGATTGCCGTCAGGGTCGGCGAAGAACACGAACGCGCCCCAGGGAAACTCCTGAACCTCGCTGACCTCCACCCCGCGCCCGGCGAGTTCGTCCCTGGCCCGTTGGATGTCCGAGACGACCAACTGCAGGCCCACGACCGATCCCGGAGCTGCGTCGGTTATGCCCTTGCCGAGCGCGATCGAACACGCCGACCCCGGCGGGGTCAGCTGCACGAACCGGATGTCCTCGCTCACCGTGTGGTCGTGGTCGGGATGGAACCCGGCCTGGTCGACGTAGAACGACTTGGCGCGGTCGACGTCCGACACCGGCACCGCGACCAGCTCGAGTTTGTAATCCATGACGGCCTCCTCTCTGGGTCGTGTCCCGCGCCGGTCGCGCGGGATCGTCGCAACCGTAGGGGTGATCGAGGTCCGCTTCGGTCCGCGGCCTCGGCCTATCAGAGCGCGTCTATGAACGCGCGGAGCGCACCCCGGGCATCTGTGGTGAGCGGATCACCGTGGGCCAGCAGGAGCCGCTCGAAGTCGAGCTCGAGCAGGCGGCGGTAGGCATCGCGCAACTGCTGCTTGGTCTGCACCGGGTTGTCCATCAGCGAATCCGGCACGAACTGCAGCTCGTCGTCCCCGCGCCACCGGACCACACCGTCCGCCACCGCCAGCGCGCGGTGGCGCGGGATGTACAGCGCGGTTTCGTCCGGGCAGATCGCGTCGACCTCATGCACGTGGATACCGCCGGGCAGCTCGTCGCCGAAATCGAACGCGACCACCGGCCCGCGGCTCTTGATCTCGTGCAGCCCGTTGCGGATGCAGTGAACCGCGCATCCGAACGCCTCGTGAAGCCGCCAGGCGTCGCGATCGTGGTGGCGATTGGTCAGGACCGCGTGCTCGGGCGCTCCGTGCGCTGCGAACCAGTCGAGTCCAGCGGGAGGGATCATCGGGTCGACGATGACTCGCTCGGACTCGAGGTAGTAGGAGCTCACCTCCATGCCGATCCGCTCCCGGACCGCGGTCCAGTGCCAAAGACCAGGTGCGATTTCGTCCATCCGCACAATTAGCCTACGGTCCACCCGGGGCGGGGCTGCCCGCCGGGTGCGATTGACCGGTCAACTATAATCACGTATATGGATTCGAGCACCATGCCCCGGGAAGACATCGCCTCGAGCATCGCAGAGGCTCCGATCGTGGACCCGTCCGCCTGCGCGGTCTCCAGCGACGACGCCGACTCGAACCTTGAGGGCGCCGCGCTCGAGGCGTGGAGAAGCTACCTCCAGAGCCATGCCACGATCCTGCGGCTGCTCGACGCGGAGCTCGTCTCGGTGCACGGCATCACCACGCGCGACTACGAGGTGCTGCTGTACCTCGCCCAGGCGCCCGACCGCAAGCTGCCGATGTCCGCGCTGGCCGAGAGCACGATGCTGACCCGTTCCGGAATCACCCGGCTCGTGGACGGGCTCGTGGCCGACGGCCTGATCCAGCGGGCCTCCTGCCCCAGCGACGCCCGCGTCTCCTACGCCCAGCTCACCGACGAGGGCCTGGCCAAGCTGCGCAGCGCGGGCTGCACCCACGTGGGCAGCATCCGTCGGCTGTTCCTCGAGCACTTCGACGCCGAGGAGACCAGCCGGCTCGCCGGTCTGCTCAGCCGCCTCCCCGGCGCGCAGCGCGGCGGCATCTGCACGGTCGAGTAGCTGATTTCTGGGCCTCGCGTGGGAATCCGGCTCGATCCGGACGCAGCCCGATCGGACTCTGACCCGATACTTGACATCGCAATCAAATCTGCGCTAGGATGGTTGCAAGCTCAACCACTACGACTGGAGACCCCCTTTGAGCACGACCGCAACCTCGCTCGACGCCATTCCCGCCGGGACCTACAACGTCGATCCGGCGCATTCGAACGTCGGGTTCGAGGTCCGTCACATGGGCATCGCCACCGTGCGGGGCGCCTTTCGCAAGTTCCAGGGGACGATCGACGCAACCGGCGCGGCTCCGGTCCTCGAGGGGACCGTCGAGGTGTCCGCGATCGACACCAACGACCCTAACCGCGACGGCCATCTCGCCTCGCCCGAGTTCTTCGACGTCGAGAACCATCCGCAGATCAGCTTCCGTTCCGCCGCCGCCGAGCCGGTCGACGGCGGCCAGATCCGCCTGACGGGCGAGATCACGATGAAGGGCATCACCAAGCCGATCGAGCTGACCGGCGTGGTCGCCGAGGGCGGCGAGGATCCGTGGGGCAACCAGCGCATCGGCCTCGAGCTGAGCGGCCTGATCGACCGGCGCGAGTTCGACCTGAAGTGGAATCAGACTCTGCCCAACGGCAACCTCCTCGTCTCCAACGAGGTCAAGCTGCTGCTGAGCGTCTCGGCGGTCAAGGCGGCCTGAGGCGCCGCCGGCGACAAATCGCTTAGCCCGATGCGGATCCTGACCATCTCCGGAAGCCTGCGCGCGGCCTCGCATAACACGGCGCTGCTGCGCGCGGCCGCCGAGGTCGCCCCGGCCGGCGTCGAGGTCGTGCCCTACGAGGGCCTCGACCGGCTTCCGCACTACAACGAGGACCACGACACCGAGGACCCACACGGTGAGGTCCAGCGGCTGCGCGAAGCGGTCGCCTCGGCTGATCTGGTCCTGATTTCGACCCCGGAGTACAACGGGAGCGTTCCCGGGCATCTGAAGACGGCGGTCGACTGGGCCTCGCGCCCGTTCGGTCAGGGATCCGCCCTGTGGGGCAAACCGGTCGCCGTGATCGGTGCCAGCATCACCGATTACGGAGCCGTGTGGGCGCAGGACCATCTGCGCAAATCGCTCGGGCTGGCCGGCGCCCGCGTCCTGGACGCGGAGCTGGCTGTGCCCAAGGCCGGCGACGCGTTCGGAGGACCAGCCGGGGAGCTGACCGACCCCGAGATCCGCGAGCGGCTGGCCAGCCTGCTCGAGGAATTGGTCGCGCGGCGCAAGGGAACGGCCGTGGCGGCCGCCTAGGATCATGTCTACGTCGACCCATCTCGAGAACAGGCGGGCCGCGAGCATCGATCCGGCCACCGCACTGGGTTCTGTCCGGCTCACCGTGAGCGATCTCGACCGCTCGCGTACGTTCTATGAGCGCGCGATCGGGCTTCGCGCCACCGAGCTGGACGACGGCACGATCGGCCTTGGCTCAGCGGGCGGCGCGGCCCTGGTCGAGCTGCGCGGCGATAGCTCCGCGCCGCGGCTGAGCCGGCGCGCGCCTGGTCTCTACCACCTGGCGATCCTCCTCCCCACCCGCCTCGATCTGGCTTTCGCCCTGGCCCGCCTGGTCCAGACCCAGTGGCCGCTCGACGGCGCGTCCGATCACCTGGTCAGCGAGGCGCTCTACCTGTCGGACCCCGACGGCAACGGGATCGAGATCTACCGTGACCGCCCCCGGGCGGACTGGCGCTACGACGGCGGTCAGCTCCAGATGTCGACGCTGCCGCTCGATCTGAACGACCTCGTCGGGCAGCTGCGGGGCGCCACGGAGCTCCAGGCCGAGGTGCCCGCTGGCACGCGGATCGGGCACGTTCACCTGCAGGTGGCGGAGCTGGGCCAGGCCGAGGCCTTCTACCACGCCGTGCTCGGGTTCGACGTCATCGTGCGCAGCTATCCCGGCGCGCTGTTCGTGTCCGCCGGCGGCTACCACCACCACATCGGGTTGAACACCTGGCATAGTGCCGGCGCCGCGCCGGCGCCGGCCGGCTCGGTCGGACTGCGCTCGTTCACAATCGAGCTTCCCGACCGGCGCGAGTTGGCCGCCGTGCTCGCCAGGATCGAGGGCGCCGGCCTCGCTACCACCCGCGGGGCCGATGGCGTGCTGGTCCGGGATCCCTGGGGCACGGGCGTCGTTCTGACCGCACCGGCCTCGGCTTAGTCCGGCTTTCTGCTGAGCCCACCGGCGTGAGGCCGCGTCTGCGGCTAGATCTCCTGCCGATCGCGACTGCGGCGTGAGCGCCACCGTACGGGTGCGGTTGGGACCTGCCGGTGGGTTTCCTTTGAGCGGAGCGTGAACGTTCCATGACCGGCCCGGGTCCGGCCGTCGCTACCCTTCGCACTCGCGGCGACGTGGCGGAGTGGTTACGCAGCGGCCTGCAAAGCCGTCTACACCGGTTCGATTCCGGTCGTCGCCTT
>DATIEI010000027.1:0-6920 GCA_035455845.1 Solirubrobacteraceae bacterium | reverse complement strand
CACACGCGCGGGTCCACGGGCATCCCGCTCTCCTCGGAGGCCTCGAGCATCTCCCCGACCAGCTGTCCGGCGTCGCCGATCTCGCGGGCCATCCCGCACATCACGTAGCGCACCTCAAAACTGCCCGTGAACTCGACGGCCAGCTTTCGCAGGGCGGGCTCGAGCGCCCATGACCAAGGGCAGAATGGATCGGTGTAGTAGTAGGTGTGGATCACCTCGATGTGGCGCAAAATAGAGGGCATCTAATGAGCACGCTGCGCGGCACCACGCTCAACGGCCGGTACCGGCTCGAGGACCGGATCGGCGCGGGCGGGATGTCGACCGTGTACCGGGCCACCGATGAGACGCTTCAGCGCACGGTGGCGATCAAGCTGATGAACCGCGAGATCGCCACCGACTCCGACCAGCTCGAGCGCTTCCACCGTGAGGCCCGGGCGGTGGCCCAGCTCTCGCACCCGCACATCGTGGGCGTGATCGACTACGGGGAGGACGACGGCCGGCCGTACATCGTGTTCGAGTACGTGGAGGGCGAGACGCTCAAGGAGCGGATCCGCCGCAGCGGCCGGCTGCCGATCACCGAGGCGGTCGCGTACGCGATCGAGATCGCTCGGGCGCTCGGCACCGCCCATGCCCGCCACATCGTCCACCGCGACGTCAAGCCCCAGAACGTGCTGATCGACGAGGAGGGCTCGGCCAAGGTCACCGACTTCGGGATCGCCCGCACGCTCGACGAGGAGGGACTGACCGCGGATGGGCGCGTGCTCGGCACTACCGACTATGTCTCGCCCGAGCAGGCCCTCGGCCGTCCGGTGACCGGCCAGTCGGACCTGTACTCGCTCGGCATCGTGCTGTACGAGATGCTGACCGGCGAGGTGCCGTTCAAGGGCGAGAACCAGGTGGCGGTGGCCATGAAGCACGTCCGCGAACAGATCCCGGACGTGCAGTACAAGCGTCCCGAGGTGTCCTCCGCGCTGGCTGCGGTCCTCGACGCGGCGACCGCGAAGCGGATCGAGGAGCGCTACGCCGACGACGCGGAGCTGATCGCCGACCTGGAGGACGCGCTGGCGATCGAGACCGCCCGCGCCGGCAGCGCCACCGGCGAGGTCACCAGCGTGCTCCGCACGCTCCCCTCCCAGACCCGCCGCCGGATTCCGTTCCGGATCCGCCACCGCGTACGGGCCGTGATCCTGATGCTCGTTCCCCTGGTGATCGCCGGCGGCGTGCTCGCCTGGATCTTGGCCACCCGCACCCATCCGGAGGCTCCCAAGCTCAACCAGCCGGCCCCTGCCCCGCACCTGACCCAGATCCGTCCCTGCTCGACCTGCGCACACGACTACAACCCCGACGCGATCAGCGGCCCCAAGAACCAGAACCCCAACCTCGTCGGCTACGCGATCGACGCCAACGTCAACACCGCGTGGGTGACCGAGCACTACTACAACGGATCGCTCCAGAAGGCCGGCGTTGGCCTGTACCTCGACATGAGCCGACCGGTGGCGGCCCACGAGCTCGTGCTCTACACGCAGAGCCCGGGCTACCACGCCCAGATCTACGGCTCGAACTCGGCGCCCGATCCCGTCGTGTTCGACACAGGCCGCGGGGGCTGGAGCCGGATGGCCGACATCCCTTCGGTGAAGCACAAGCAGCCGATCCAGCTCTCGCCTCCCAAGAGCGGCTACCGCTATTACCTGGTGTGGATCACCTCGCTGCCGCCCGGCAAGATGCTCGCGGCGATCAACGAGGTGGCGATCTACGGGCTGACGCGCTAGCAGCTAGCGCGCGTTGTATTCGTAGAAGCCGCGCCCGGACTTTCGTCCGAGCCGGCCGCTGGCCACCATCCGCTTCATCAGCGGCGGGGGCGCGTACTCGTCGCGCTTGAACTCCTCGTATAGCGAGTCGCAGACCGCGTAGAGAACATCGAGCCCGATGAAGTCGCACAGCGTCAACGGCCCCATCGGATGGCCACAGCCGAGTTTCATCCCGTTGTCGATGTCCTCGCGCGAGGCGAAGCCGTCCTCATACATCCGGACCGCGGCCATCAGATACGGGACGAGCAGCATGTTCACGATGAAGCCCGAGCGGTCCTTGGTCTCGATCGGACGCTTGCCCAGGCGCTCGACGAACCCCTTCGCGCGGACGACCGTGTCGGAGCTCGTGTCGAGGGCGACGACCACCTCGACCAGCATCATCACCGGGACCGGCGAGAAGAAATGCAGCCCGAGCACCCGCTCCGGCCGGCGCACCGCCTGCGCCAGCTCGGCGATCGGAATCGAGGACGTGTTGGAGGCGACGACCGCGTGGTCCGCGACCACATCGTCGATCGCGCCCATCACGGCGAGCTTGAGCCGCTCGTCCTCGGGCACCGCCTCGACCACCAGGTCGGCCGAGCCGATCGACTCCAGGCTGGTGGTCAGCTCGATCCGCTCGCGGGCCGCGCGCGCCGCGTCGTCATCCAGTTTCCCCCCACGCACCGCCCGGGCCAGCGAGGTGTCGATCCGGTCGCCGGCGCGACCCAACGACGCCTCGTCGACATCGCGAACGATCACCGGCAGCCCGGCCACCGCCGCGACCTCGGCGATGCCGGTGCCCATGAAGCCACCGCCGACGACGGCCACCGACTCGATCTCGGTCATGGCCGCCAGCTTAATGACGGTGGCGCTGATCCGCCGCGTGGCGCTCGAAGGCGAGCTGGACCAGACGGTCGAGCAGTTCGGCGTACGGCACGCCGCTGGCCTCGAACAACGAGGCGAACACGCTGGTGGCGGTGAAGCCGGGCATCGTGTTGAGCTCGTTGAGCAGCACCCGCTCCCCCTCGATGAAGAAGTCGACTCGGGCCAGCCCGCAGCAACCGCTGGCCTGGAAGGCCTGGATCGCCGTCTCCTGGATGCGCTCCCGGACCCAGGGCGGCACCCGCGCCGGCACGACCAGCTGCATCCCACCCGGCGTGTATTTGGCCTCGTAGTCGTACCAGCCCGCCTCGCCGGCGCCGAGGACGATCTCGCCCGGCTCGGAGGCGATCGGCTCGCCGTTGCCGATCACCGAGCACTCGACCTCGAGCCCGCGGGCGGCTGCCTCCACGATCGCCAGCGAGTCGTATTCGAACGCCGTCTGAAGCGCCGCCCGCAGCTCATCCGAAGCCCCCACGCGTACGATCCCCACCGACGAGCCCAGGCGTGCCGGCTTGACGAACACCGGCAGGCCTAGCGCCTGCAGGCGTCCCAGCACCCCAGCGCGGTCGGACGCGAACTCGGCCGCTCGCACCGCGCGGTAGTCGACCTGGGGCAGCCCGGCGTGCGCCATCAGCTCCTTGAACATGACCTTGTCCATGCACAGCGCCGAGGCCAGCACACCCGCGCCCACATAGGGGACGTCCAGGCATTCGAGGAGCCCCTGCACGGTGCCGTCCTCGCCGAACGGGCCGTGCAGCACGGGGAACACCACGTCGACGCCCTGGAGGCCACGCCCCGGCGTCATCGCCACGTCCCCGCCGCCGTCGCACCGCCACACCCCGTCCCGGCCGACCTCGATGTCGAGCACCTCATGACCGGCGACACGCAATCCCTCGCGGACCGACGCCGCGGAGGCGAGCGACACCTCGTGCTCGGAGGAGCGGCCTCCCCCGAGCACCGCGACACGAGCCGGCCTCACGTTGTCGTCTTCTTCTTCTTCGGGGTCGACGTGGCGCCGCTGGTCTGGGTGGTGGGCGTGGTCGTGCTCGTCGTCGTGGTCGGGGTCGCGACGTACTTGCCGATGACGATCGTCACGCTGGTCCCCTTCTTGACCTGGGTCGAGGCGGCCGGAGTCTGGCTGAGAACGACCCCGTTCTGGCTCGGGTTGGTCACCGTCTGCTGCTGCGGCGTCGCCGGGAGGCCGGCGGCGCCAAGCATGGCATTGGCCGCGCCGTGCGTCTTGCCGACCACGTTCGGGACGGCGATGGTGGGCGGCGCCTTTGCCACGACCAGGGTCACGGTCGAGCCGCTGGCGGCGGACTTGCCGCCCGCCGGGCTCTGACTGATGACGGTGCCGGGTGTCGCCGTGGTCGAGACCTGGGAGGTGGTGGTCACGTTGAAGCCGCGGCTCTGGAGCGTGGACTTGGCCTGGCCCGCATCCTCGGTGGTGACGTCGGGCACCTGGACCGACGGCGGCCCGCTCGAGACGAAGATCGTCACATGAGTGCCGACCGGCGGCTGCTGCCCAGCCGACGGGCTGGTGTCGATCACCTGCCCCTTTACGTACTGCGTGCTCGTCTGGTGCACGACCTTGCCGACCTTCAGGTTCGCGATCTGGATCGAGGACTTGGCCTGCCCGAGCGTCTCCCCGACCACCGTCGGCACCGTGGTGTTACCCGGACCCGAGGACACCGTGAGCGAAACATTGGAGCCCTCCTTGGCCTTGACGCCCGCCAACGGGTTCTGGGCGATCACGGTGCCCGACGGCTTGGCGTTGGTGACCTGCAGCTGGCTCACCGTGAAGCCCTTGCCCTGCAGCTGGGACTGCGCGGCCGTGAACGGCTCCCCGACCACGCCGGGAACCACCTCCTTATGCGGGCGCAAGAGGAGGTAGGCAGCCACCCCGCCGCCGGCCAGCAGCAGCACGAGCAGCAGGACGAGCCAGGGCCAGAGCGCATGTCGATGCGGCGGTTCCTCCTCGGGCGGCGCGTATCCGGTGTCGATCACATCGAACGCGCCCGTGCCCGGCGGCGGCGCGGCCGGCGGGGCAGTGACCGCAGCGGCGGCGGCGTACCGGCCCGCCGCCACGCCGGCCATGGCTGCCATGCTCGCGGTGCGCTGGCCCGGCTCACCGGACTGGATCGCGGCGCGGGCCTGCTCGAGCGCGGTGATGAACTGGTCGGCGTTGGCCGGGCGGTCGACCGGATTCTTGTTGAGCGCCCACATCACGACCTGCTCGAGCTCGGCCGGGACGTCAGGGTTCAGCACGCTCATCGGGGGCGGCGCCTCGGACACGTGTTTCAAAGCGATGGTCACCGCCGACTCGGCGTCGAACGGGACGCGGCCGGTCAGCATCTCGTACAGCACGACCCCGATCGAGTAGAGGTCCGATCCGGCGCTCACGGCATGGCCCTGAGCCTGTTCGGGAGAGAGGTACTGCGCGGTGCCCATGATCGAGCCGGTCTCGGTCATGTCCGAGGCGCCGGCCCGGGCGATCCCGAAGTCGGTCACCTTGGCGTTGTCGGAGTCGTCCACGATCACGTTGTGCGGCTTCAGATCGCGGTGGATGACCCCGCGGCGGTGCGCGAACCGGGCCGCCTTCAATATCTGCAGCGTGAGGTCGATCGAGCGGATCGGATCGAGCGGGGCCTCGGCACGGATCAGCTGCTTCAAAGACCGGCCCGGGAGGTACTCCATCGCGATGTAGTAGGTGCCGTCGTACGCGCCGCGGTCGTACACGCTGACCACGTTTGGGTGCTGCAGGCCGGCGGCCGCCTGGGCCTCGCGCCGGAAGCGCTCGACGAATCCGGGATCCTCGGCAAATCGCTGATACAGGAGCTTCAGGGCGACTTTCCGCCCGAGTTGCTCGTCCTCGGCGAGGAACACGTCGGCCATCCCGCCGGCGCCGAGGCGCGAGACGATCTTGTAGCGCGCGTCGACCAGCGTGCCGGGACCGAGGCCCGCCATCACTTGCCCTCCGCCAGCAGCGTCTGCATCACGTCCTTGGCAATGGGCGCCGCAACCGTGGCGCCGAATCCGCCCTGCGTCTGCGCGACAGTCACCGCAACCGCCACCTTCGGGTTGTTAGCCGGTGCAAACCCGATGAACCAGGGCTGGGTGAGCCCCGAGCCGGGGGCGCCGATCGAGGCGGTGCCGGTCTTACCGGCCACCGAGATGCCGCCGAGCTGGGCGGGTTGTCCGGTTCCCTCTTCGACCACACGTCGCATCATCTGCGAAAGCGCCTGGGCTGTGGAAGGTTTCATAACCTGGTGATAGACGGTGGGGTCGATCGTCTTCACGGTACGCCCGTCCTGATCGACCACCTTGTCGGTGAAGTGAGGCTTCATCAGCCTCCCGCCGTTGGCCACCGCGGCCGCCACCATGGCCATCTGGAGCGGAGTCACGAGCAGGCCCCCCTGGCCGATCCCGATCCGGCCGATGTCCTCATTCGGGCTCGCCGGGGCGAACGGGTTTCCGTGGAAATCGATCGGCACGCTGGCCCGGATCTGTCCCGGCGGATAGTCGAGCGGCGGCTTGGAGTAGAAGCCGAACCGCTTCATGTATTCGGTCAGCGTCTTGCGGCCGACGTGCTCGGCCACCTGGGCGAAGACCGTGTTGACGCTGAATGTCAGCGCCTCGGTCAGGGAGATGTCACCGAAGCTCTGGTTGTTGTCGTTCTGGAGGGGGACTCCCGAGACCGTCCTCGGCGACTTGCCGTTGATCACGGAGTTCGGCGTGTACAGGCCGCTGTCGATGGCGGCCGTCGCGGTGACGACCTTGAAGGTCGAACCGGGTGGCCAGGCGGCCTGGGTGGAGTTGTTGAGCAGGCACGACGGATTGCCGCACGCCTTCGGGTTCGGGTTGTTGGAGTCGTAGGTCGGATTGGCGTACATGGCCAGAACCGCCCCCGTCCTCGGATCGAGCGCGACGACCGAGCCGGTCCGGCCGGCCAGTCCCTGCACCGCCACCCGCTGGGCCTTGGGGTCGAGCGTGGTGTAGACGTCGTCGCCGACCGGGCGCGGGCTGAGCTGCCCGAAGATCGAGCTCAGCCCGGTCTGCACTCCACGCAGTTCCGGCCCGCGGGACTGCTCGAGGCCGGCCTGCCGGCCCTGCGCGGCGATCGAATAGCCGACCGGCTGGGAGAACAGGGTGCGGGTCGGATAAGTGCGGGTCCAGGTGTGCTGGGGGGCCGGCACCGAGCGGGCCAGCACGGTCTTGCCGTCGTCGGCCAGGATGCGCCCGCGCTTGATC
>DATIEI010000026.1:0-8233 GCA_035455845.1 Solirubrobacteraceae bacterium | reverse complement strand
GCATCGAATTCTGGTTCTTTGCGACCGGCGCCCGGCGCAGGCAATTTATGTGTGCGCCGCCTCCCAGGCGGCGTACTCGTCGGTGAAGTAGTGGAGGCGGACCTTCTTGAACTCGGTCGAGGAGTAGAGGGTCGCGCGGTCAGTGGCGCCGATGCCGCACTCCTCCGCGATCGAGTCGAGGATCGCGTCGCACTCCTCCTTGGAGCGGCCATGGGCCATCGTGAAGACCGAGTACGGCCAGTCCCTGTATGTGGGACGCTCGTAGCAGTGCGAGATGCCCCGGAACGCGGCCATTCGCGGGCCGATCTCCATGATCCGCTCGTCGGGCACCTTCCACACGCCCATTCCGTTGGCGCTGAAGCCGGCTCGGCGGTGGAACAGGATCGCGGCGACGCGTCTGAGCAGTTTTCTCTCCTGCATGGCTTGGAGGTGGGCCAGTAGCTGGGCTTGCGGAATGTTCAGCTGCTCGGCGGCGGGCGCGTAGGGCTCGGGAATGACCGGCATGTCGCCCTGGGTGGCCCGGATCACCGCCATGTCGAACTCGTCGTAGGGCTGGCGCTCGGTTTCGGCCGGCGGCGCGACCTCCACCGCCTTGGCCAGCGCGTCAGTGCCGCCCTCCATCTCGAGGTCCATGCGGATCTTGAACAGCTTCAGCGTGGGGAGCTGGCGGACCGACTCGGCACCCGCTTCCTTTGAGAGGACTTCGAGCGTTCCGTCCAGACCGAGCTTCGAATCGGGTTCGGTGGCGATCGTGAACCAGATGTTGAACTCGTGGTTGCGCAGGTAGTTGTGGGACACCCCGGGGTGCTCGTTGATCACGTTGGCCGCTCGCCACGGGTTCTCCGGATCGACCTTGGCGGCGACCAGCATCGAGGAGTAGCCGAGTGCTCGGGTGTCGAAGATCGGCGTGACCTGGCGGATGATCCGCTCGTCGAGGAGGTGCCGTATGCGCGCGATCGCGTCCTGTTCGCTGATGCCGGCCTCTTGAGCGACGTGCTGATAGGGCCGTTCGGCGATCGGGAACTTGCCCTGCATCAGGTTGAGCAGCCGCTTGTCGAGATCATCGAGCGGGGTGGCGGCGCCGTGCTTGCGGCTCCTCAGCTTGGGACCGAAGCCTGAACTCACTGAAGCCATCGCGCCGCCTCCTTGGCGTGGTAGGTGATCACTATGTCCGCCCCGGCGCGGCGAATGCAGGTCAGCGTCTCCAGCACGGCAGCGCGCTCGTCGAGGTAGCCGGCAGCGGCAGCCGTCTTGAGCATCGTGTACTCGCCGCTGACGTTGTAGGCGGCCAGCGGCATCTTGGTTTCGGTCTTGATCCGATGGATCAGGTCGAGATAGGGCAGTGCCGGCTTGACCATGACGATGTCGGCACCCTCCTCGACGTCGAGCCGGGTCTCCCTGACCGCCTCGTCGCCGTTGCCCGGGTCCATCTGGTAGCCGCGGCGATCGCCGAACGCGGGAGCCGAGTCGGCGGCCACGCGGAACGGCCCATAAAAGGCCGAGGCGAACTTGGCCGAGTAGGCGAGGATCGGGGTGTCGGTGTGACCGTCGTCGTCGAGCGCCTGGCGGATGATCCCGACCCGGCCGTCCATCATGTCGCTGGGCGCCACGATGTCGGCGCCGGCGCGAGCCTGAGACGTCGCCGTCCGGGCGAGGAGGTCCAGCGTGGCGTCGTTGTCCACGCTGCCGTCTGAACGGATCACCCCGCAGTGCCCATGACTCGTGTACTCGCACAGGCACAGGTCGGCGATCACGATCAGGTCGGGATGGGCCTCCTTGATCGCGCGGGTGGCCAGCTGAACGACGCCCTCGTCGTCCCACGCACCCGAGCCCTCCTCGTCCTTGGCGGCGGGGAGCCCGAACAGCAGGACCGCGGGGATGCCGAGATCCTTCGCTTCGGCGGCCTCGTCCACGGCGTGGGCGATCGACAGGTGATCGATGCCGGGCATGGCCTCGATCGGCTCGCGCCGGTCGAGGCCGTGGGCCACGAACATCGGGTAGACGAAATCCGACGGGGTGAGGCTCGTCTCACGAACCAGGCCGCGCAGCGCGCCGGTGGCGCGCAGCCGGCGAAGGCGAGTCTGCGGGAACGGCATTGCCGTTTCAGGATACCCGCGGGGTGGGGAGGCGCTGAAGCTCGCTTACACGAGCGTCCAGGGCTCGACGCGCCAGCCCGTGACCAATCCGTTGACGACGTACGGATCGGCCTGGGCGAACGCCTCGGCCTCGGCCGGATCGCCGAATACGAGCGCCGCCCCGTGCGGTGGGTCGCCCAGCGGCCCGGCCTGCAGGATCCGGCCGTCGTCCTTGGCGGTGCGGATGGCCGAGAGGTGGTCGGCACGGAACGGCTCGCGGCGCTCGAGGATATCCCCGACATATTCGTAGAACAGGACGTGACGCTGTTCGGCCATTCGCTAACACATTATTGGTTTACCGCGATACGCTGGTCGTATGGCGGACATCGAGAAGCGAGGCAGCTACACACCGCGGCGGGTGCGCGAGCAGCGGGCGTACCGGCTGGCTGTCACCGGCGGCGTGGCGAGCGCGGTGTTCGTCGTCTCCCTGGTGCTGTCCATCGCCGGGGTGATCAGCGGGACGATCCCGGTGATCTCGATCATCGTGGCAGTGATCTGCCTGGTGTTGTTCCGGCGCACGGTCGGCTCGCGCTGAGCGCTGAGCGCTGAGCGGTCGGGCGGCGTTTCTAAGCGAATCGGCGCATGGTCAAGCGGGCCAGTGCGCCGAACACCAGCGCGAGCACGGCGAGGTGCACGAGCGGCCAGCCGATCGCGGGCGCCGAACCGCTGAACGCATTGGCCGCCGCCTGGAGCGCGGCCTTGAACGGGAACACGAAGGCGACCGCGTCGAGGATCGACCCCAGCGTGCCGGACACGGCGTCCCCGGGCACCAGCGCCACGAAGGCGATCGGCAGCGTCACGATGAAGGCCATCAGCGAGGCCACGCTCACGTCGCGGGCGAGCCCGCCGATCGCCACGCCGAGCGCACCGAAGGCGAGGCCGCCGAGGACCAGGGCCGCGACCCACAATGGGAATCGCGCCCACTCCAGGTGCACGAACAACGACACGAAGGCCGACATCAGCAGCGTCACCCCGGCTGCCGCGCCCGCCGACAGCAGAACCTTCTCCGAGAGCAGGCCACTCGGCGTGATCAGCCCGCGCACGAGCCGCGCGTACGCGTTCTCGGAGCGCTCGAGCGCGAGCAGCCCGGCGGCAAGCAGGACCCCGACGAACATCAGCGACACGATCACGGCGATCGCCGCGGCGTAGGACGCCGTCGGCGTCGTCTTGCCGGCCAGCTCGGTCTGCCTGATTGTGAGCGGAGAGCCGATCGAGCCGAGCTCGGGCGTCGCGAGATTGAAGCCGCCGATGGCCAGGTCGGCGAAGTTCACGACTTGTTTCAGCGCAGGTATGAGCGGCGAGTTCGGCGGCAGCGAGGTGATCGTGCCCTGGACGATCGCCCGGGCGTTCTTCAGGCCGAGCACCGGGACGTTCTGGCCCAGGAACTGGAGCGAGCCGCCGTTCAGCAACTGCCGCAGATCGGAGATGGCGACCCGCAGGACCTGCTTGGAGACGGCCTGTTGCACCTGGCTGGCCCGAGCGGTGATGGCCTGCTGCGCAAACTGCCGCTCTAACGGGTCGCGCGAGTTCAGGATCAGATCCACCGTGGGGCTGCCCACTCCCTGGGTGATCAGGCTGTTGATCTGGCCGACGATGTCGGCCGGGATGATCAGCGCCGCCTGAGCCTGACCGCTCTTGACCTTGGCGATCGCCTCCTGGCGGGATTTGACCCGGATCGGCGTGATCGACTCGAACAGCTGGTTGGCGTAGTGCGCGATGTCGATCTTCTGGTTGCCGATGCTCACCGCGCCGTGCCCGGTCGGGACCGCGTCGTAGAGCGCCACGGTCGGCTTGCCGGGTGGGCTGGACAGCGCGAAGCCGATCATCAGCGCGATCACCACCGGATAGACGACGAGCAACGCGACGAGCAACGGCGAGCGCTTGAGGATCTGGAGGTCCTTGATCAGCAGCCAGCGCACTCTGCGTTCGTTGTTAGTGGCCGCGGTCGTGCAGGAAGCGGACGAACGCGCTCTCGAAGTCGCCGGGCACGTGGTCGCGCGTGTGCACGGCGTGTTCGAGCTCTGCCGGCGTCCCGGTGAACAGGAGCTCACCGTCGCCCAGGACGAGGATGCGGGTGGCGTATCGCTCGGCTTCGGCCACGTTGTGGGTCGAGAACAGGATCGTCGTGCCGCGCCCGGCCAGCATCGCGATGAACTCCCACAGTCGTTCGCGCTGACGGGGATCAAGCGAGGCCGACGGCTCGTCGAGCAGCAGGGCCGGCGGCTCGGACAACAGCCCGATCGCGATGTTCACCCGCTGCTGGTTGCCGCCCGAGAGACGCCCCACCTCCTCACCGGCGCGATCCTCGAGGTCGGTCTGGGCGAGCATGGCATTGACTGCCGCTTCTGGATCGGGGACGCGTTCGAGCCGCGCGAACAGACGCAGGTTCTCGGCCACCGACAGCTTGGAGTAGAGCGCCGGCTCCTGGGGCACCCAGCCGAAGCGGGCGCTGCCGGCTCCGCGGTCGACCGCGCCGTCGCTCGGCTCGAGGGTGCCGGCCAGGATCGAGAGCAGCGTGGTCTTGCCGGCGCCGTTGGGGCCGATGATCGCCGCGACCTCACCGGGGTCGAGCTCGAAGCTGACCCGGTCGAGCGCGGTGCGCGTGCCAAAGCGCTTTGTCAGCCCCCGGACCGCCACCGTGGCGGCGGGCTTCGCGGTTTGCGTGCCGGTTGTCAAGGCGCGCCTGAGGCTAGCGCGCGCGTTGTCCCGTACCGGACGGGTTCGCGCGAGCCGGCAACGTGCTTACCCTTACGCGAACAGGTTGTGGCGCGCGGCCCGGCGGGCGACGACCCCGCCGGTCAACAGTCCGAAGCCGATCGTCGCCCGGCACGGTGCCCAGCAGGAAGGCTGCGATACCGAAGGCGATCGCCCAGCCGTGACCGCTCGTCGCGCCGATCACGACCGCTATCCGGGCATCCGCACCCGGGGTTCGAGCGAGGTGCCGCACGAGCGACAGTAGGAATCGCGGGGGCTGGCCGGGGCGCCGCAGTCCGGGCACCGGTCGACGCCGACGCTCGTGATGACGCCCGAACCAAGCGTCCCCCAGGGCTCGAGGACCAGGTGGCGGCGCAGGTAGATGACGGTCTGGCGGATGACCGCGGCGATCGGCAGCGCGAGCAGCGCCCCCGCGATCCCGTAGAGCTGATAACCGATCAGCAGCGACAGGATGACCAGGATCGGGTTGATCCGCAACGAGATCCGGAATACCTGCGGGGCCACGATATGGCCCTCGAGCTGCTGGAGGCCGACGAACAGGAGGATCACCCAGACCGCGCTGATCGGGTTGACGAACAGCGCGACCAGCACGGCGGGCAGCGGTCCGATGATCGGCCCGATGTACGGAATGAACTCCATCAGGCCGTAGAAGGCGCCGAAGAACACGGCGAGGTGCCGGCCGGCCGGGAAGATGCCGAGCAGGCCGAAGATGTACAGCGCGAGGGACGCGCTCGCGCCCATGATCAGGCTGAACAGCAACTGGCCGCGCACGTAGCCGAATACCGCGCGCTGGACGAGCAGCGGGAAGTCGTCCTCGGGCGTGCCGTCGCCCGGCGGCATGATCCGCTTGACAAGCTCGCCGATCTGGTCCCCATAGATCAAGAGGTAGATCGACAGGACGAAGATGAGGACGAGATCGAACCCGGTCGTGACGACTTGGGTGAGCAGGTCGCGGGAAAACGACACGATGTCGCTCGAGCGCTTGAGGATGTCGTGCTGGAGGGTCTGGAGCGCGGTCTGTCCCTGCCGCTCGATCTGCACGTGAATTCCGCGGGCGTCGAGCCAGCGCTGGAGACTGGCCAAGCTGTGGTTGGCCTGGTTGACGTACTGAGGGACGTCGTGCTCGAGGCGGCTGACCTGAGTGCTCACCGGGTTGGCCAATACGACGCCGAGGCCGGCCACGAACGCGAACACGGCCACGTACAGGACGAAGATCGCCAGGCCCCGCGGCAGCCCGCGCCGGACGAGCATCTTGACCAACGGGTTGAGGATCAGCGCGACCGTGCTCGCCGCGAGCAGGATCAGCAGCACGGTGCCCGCGGCGCGCGCCAGCGCCCACAGCGCCAGGAGTCCCAGCGGCAGCACGACCAGCTGGATCCAGCGTGGGACCACGACCGGCGCCACCGGGACCACCCCCTGGGGCAGGGGAGATCTGGGCGGGGGCTCGTCAGAATGCGCTGCGGGCTCGTCCGGACCCGGGACGGGCTCGCGCGCGCCGTGCGTCGTCTCGATGTCGCCGGTGTCTGGCGCTTCGCCGCCCGAGCCCCTGGGGAACCTCATGGCCATCCAACTGGAAGTATGAGCACCCGCACGACATGAGTGAAACCGTCTCCATCCTGTTCGTCGGCGATGTGGTCGGCGGAATCGGCAAGCGAACGCTGCTGACCCTCTTGCCCGAACTGCGCGACCGGTTTGCCCCCGACTTCGTGGTGGTCAACGGCGAGAACGCCGCCGGCGGGGTGGGGATCACACCAAAGATCGCCCGGGAGATCCTGGCCGCCGGCGTCGACGTGATCACGCTCGGCAACCACACCTACCGGCATCGCGAGATCTATCCGTATCTGGACGAGGAGGAGCGGATCCTGCGGCCGGCCAACTTCCTGGCCAGCCAGCCCGGGCACGGGTTCTGCGTGGTTACCGGTCCGGGTGGGGCTCGGCTCGGCGTGGTCTCGCTGTCGGGCAACCTGTTCATGAAGGCGGGCCGGCCGGCCTTTGCCGAGGCCGACGCCACCCTGCACGCCCTCCACGGAAAGGTCGATCACGTGCTGATCGACATGCACGCGGAGGCGACCAGCGAGAAGGTGGCGATGGGCTGGTACCTCGACGGCCGGGTCACCGCCGTGGTCGGCACCCATACCCACGTCCCCACCGCAGACGCGCGGGTGCTCCCCGGAGGAACCGCCTACATCTCAGACGTGGGGATGACGGGGCCACGCGGTGGCGTCATCGGCGTGCGGCGCGAGCAGGCCGTGACCTCGATGGTCACCCAGATGCCGATTCGGTTCGAGACCTCGACCGAGGACCCGTGGCTGAACGCCGTGGTCATCCGGGCCGACGCGCCGCGGCACGCGGTGTCGATCGAGCAGGTGCTCGAACCGGCCCCGGGCGTGGTCTGAGCCTTCCCCGTGCGGTGGAAGGCCGGAGGGTCAGGGGGCGCCGGCGACGGCCAGCGGCGCGGATTCGGAAGCGCGCGCGTTCGCCGCTGCAGCGACCGCCTGCCCGAGCTCGGACGGGAAGCTGCCGAACAGCGCCACGACCAGCGGCGCGTAGAACCAGACGATGTAGGAGTACAGCCAGTAGCTGGCGGCGAGCTGGAGCGCGATGATCACCGCGGCGGCGAGCGCGGCCACCTCGATCAGGCCCCGCCGCTCCGGGATGACCATGACCCCCAGGGCGAGGGCCACGGTGGCGCCCTGGAACAGGTGCTGCACGACCCCGAGCCCGCCGTACAGCCCCCAGATCGAGAACGGGGAGGTGCGGCTGGCCTGGTAGGCGATCGTGTCGTGCCAGAACGCGTGGAGGTTGTCGCCGAGCAGGACGGGGAGCATCACGACGACGGTCGTCAACCCGTAGGCCAGCACGTAGCGCACGACCGCCCGCCGGGACGGCGGAGGATCGACACCGCGCAGCAGCAGCGGTGCCAGCCCGAGCGGCGCGAACTTGGTCAGCCCGGCCAGGGCGCCCGCCACCCCGCGCGCCGCGGGCGCGGTGATCACGAGCAGCGCGACCACGATCAACAGCGATACCAGCGCGTCGTTGGTGTTGGAGCTGAGCGTCCAGAGCGTGAACGGATAGGCGGCCCAGGCGTAGGCCAGCACGACACCGAGCGTCGGCCCGCGAACCCGTCGGCCGAGCCAGAACAGCCCGAACATCGTGAGCAGGTCGAAGACGATCGCGGCGGCGTGCGCGGCGGGCAGATCGTCCCAGCTGCCGCTCCAGCCAAAAATCCAGCGGAACGGAACGTAGGCGTAGTAGGCAACCGGACCGTAGGTATCCCCGTTCGCATTGTCCTTGGGCCAGCCGCCGTACAAAGGCTTGCCGTGGAGCAGCTTGTCGGCTCCGATCACGCCGGCGTAGCCAACGTCGATCACGTTCGAGTTGAC
>DATIEI010000025.1:0-6510 GCA_035455845.1 Solirubrobacteraceae bacterium | reverse complement strand
TTGCCCGTGGTAGGCGAGGCAATAGGATCACCGGCTGCCCCGAACGTCGTCATGGGGCCGGAAACTGTAAGCGGGGACCGGGACCTGTCGAGCATGCCGGACGACCTGTCGTTCGAATCCTCAGTCCTGGAGCGGGGCGTCTCCGAAGTCGCCCCGGTGTTCGACCTGTTCGAGGTCGGGGTCTACTGCGTGAACCTCCGGGGCTTATTCACGTACGTGAACCCGGCCGGCGAGGCGTTGCTGGGCTGGGATCCTGGTGAGCTCCTGGGTCGGCATGCGCATGACACGGTGCATCACTCGCGCGCGGATGGTTCGCCGTTCCCGCGCGAGGGGTGTCCTTTCTACGAGGCGCTTCAGTGCGCCCGGGCCGAGCGCAACCTCGATGACGTGTTTTGGAGACGGGACGGCTCCGCCCTGCTCGTGGGTCACTCGATCGCGCCCCTCTACGAGCACGGGGAGCACGTCGGCGCAATCATCGTGTTCGGCGACGTCGGTGATCGGCAGCGTGCCGCCGAGCAGCTGCGCACCAGAGCCGCCCAGCAGGGCGCGCTTGCCGAGCTCGGTCTTCGCGCACTCGGCGGGGGCGCGCTGCAGGAACTTCTCGATCACGCCAGCACGGTGGTGGCAGAGATGCTGGACGTCGAGTTCTCGCAGGTGCTAAAGCTGATCGACGAGCGGTCCGGACTGAGACTGCTCGCTGGCGTTGGCTGGCAACCCGGGACGGTCGGTGCCGCGCACGTCGGTTCCGACAGCGAGTCGCAGGCGGGCTACGCGCTGGCCTGCGATCAGCCCATAGTGGTGGAGGACTGGTGGGTGGAGAAGCGCTTTCGGGCACCTGACCTGCTGCGTGACAACGGCGTTCGCAGCGGCGTGAGCGTCGTAGTCCATGGTCGCGACCACCCGTGGGGGACCGCGCCATGGGGCGTGGTCGGCGTGCACACCCGCTCCCCGCGCATCTTCACCACCGAGGACCTCGCGTTCCTGCAGGCCGTGGCGAACACGCTCGCGCTGGCGATCGAGCGCAGCGAGGCCGAGCGGGAGATGAGCGCGCTGGCCGACGAGCGCCGACGCATTATGGCCGACGCGCTCGCCGCCGAAGACCGGACCCGGGAGCAGATCTCGCAGCTGCTCCACGACGAGGTGCTGCAGACCCTGCTGTCAGCCCGCCAGGACCTGGCCGGGGCGCAACGAGCCGTAAGCGGTAAGGACGAACTTGTCACGCGGGCGCGGGAGGCGGTGGTCGAGGCCATCACGGAGCTGCGCGATGCCGTGACGGCGCTGCATCCGGTGACGCGGGTGCGGGGCGGGCCATTAGTTAGAGGCGATCAGGGCGATCGCTCAGGTCCACGCGCGACGTGGCGGGTTTGGCGTGAGCCTGAACGTCGAGCCCGACGCGAGCGGTGTGCGCGATCAACTGATCGTCTCGTTGGCCCAGGAACTGCTCAGTAACGCCGCCCAGCACTCCGGGGCGAGCCACGTTTCGATCAGCCTTCGCCGCGCTCAGGACGAGGTCGTCTTCGAAGTCGCTGACGACGGCCGCGGGATGGAACCGGAGCGTCCCCGGGAGGCGCTCGACGGCGGGCACATAGGCCTAGCGTCGATCGCGATGCGCGTCGAGGCGAGCGGAGGGCGCTTCCAGCTTGACACCAGCCTCGGCGAGGGCACCCGGGTGCACGTCACGCTTCCCGCCGGCCCGACGGCGCCGGGCCTCATCGGATCACGCAGCTCGTAGGCGTACGACCGTCGGTCCCAACCGCTCACGGTTCCACCGATGGCGGGGGTCTCACGTGCTGCTCGCGCCCGCACGGTGATGTCGCGCTCGAGCTGTGACCCACCCCTCGGAGGGCTGGCGGGGCCCCGCCAGCTGAACACGGAGCCCTCAAGCAGATTCCACGATGAGGTCGGGTCGGTGGTCGGTCGCGACCCGGAAACGGCATTGTCCTCAGACTGAACGGCACCCGGTAACTGCATGAGAGCCTCCCCGCTATGCGATCCCGCGCCGGTGGGATACCGCTGAGAGGCGACGTGCCCCACACTCAGCTGGTGCCCACATGAAGGAGCGAATCAGGACGGTGGATTTCATCCTGAGCAAGGAGCAGATCGGCCTGCGGGAGCTGGCACGATTTCGCGGTCGACGCGGAACGGATGTCGAAATCGACGCGGCGCCGGTGTGCGACTACCGTTTCATCGAGTACCCGGTGGGGAAGGCAATGCGCGACCGATGATCATGCATCTGTGCGAGGGCACCCTCCAGATTCGGTGTCTGGTGAAAGCGCGCGAGATGCTGCTTCTCCGGTTAGTCGACGAACCGGCGGTGGCGGCTTAGGAGATGCCGTCGCGACCGCGCATCCGGGTCTATTTGGCGGACGATCATCCGATGTTCCTGCGCGGGATCGTGCAGGAGGTCAAGCTCCGGCCGGATCTGGAACTGGTCGGGCAGGCCGCCGACGGACGTCAGGCGCTGGCCGACCTTCAGGAGCTGCAGCCAGACGTGGCTGTGATCGACATGCGGATCCCTGGCCTGTCCGGACTGCAGGTGTTGGCCGCGGCCAAGCGGGATGGGCTCCAGACGCGGATTGTGTTCCTGTCCGCGCATCTTGACAGCGATCTCGTCTACCGCGCGATCGCAGGCGGTGCATCCGGCTATCTGTCAAAGGAGGCCGATCGCGATGAGATCCTGGACGCGGTGGCGGCGGTCTCGCGCGGGCAGGTGGTGATCGCGCCGGAGGGCCAGACCGGTCTCGCCGGTGAGATTCGCCGCCGCGAGGTTGTGGAGCGGCCAATCCTGACCTCTCGGGAGAGGGAGGTCCTGTTGTTGACCGCGGACGGGCTGACGGCGCCCGAGATCGCTAAGCAGCTGCAGCTGGGCGTGGCGACCGTCAGAAGCCATCTTCAGAACCTGTATGAGAAGCTCGGGGTGTCCGACCGGGCCGCGGCCGTGGCCCAGGCGATGCGCACCGGGCTGTTGGAGTGAGCGGATGCCCGAGCGCCTGCTGAAGATCCCGGCGATCCTCGAGCGGGGCGTCTCGGACGTCGCGTCGGTGTTCGACGCGTTCGGCGTCGGGATCTACTGCGTCGATCTCGGCGGCCGGTTCACCTACGTCAACCCGTCCGGTCAGGAGTTGCTGGGCTGGGACGCGGGCGAGCTGCTTGGCCGGGACGTGCACGAGACGATCCATCACTCCCATCCCGATGGTTCGCGGTTCGCGCTCGAGGCGTGCCCGCTTTATCGGGCGCTCCAGCGCGGCACCGCTGGCCAGGAGCTGGACGATGTGTTCTGGCTCAGGGACGGCTCGCCGCTGGAGGTAGCGCAGACGATCGCGCCTTTGTATGAGGACGAGAAGCGGGTGGGCGCGATCGTGGTGTTCATCGATGTGCGCCAGCGGCGTCGTGACACCGAGCTTTTGCGCAGCCGCGCGGCGCAGCAATCGGCGCTGGCTGAGCTTGGCCTGCTGGCGCTCGGGGGCGGCCCGCTGAAAGGGTTGCTCGAGAAGGCGACCGTTCTGGTCGCACAGACACTGGATGTCGATCTGGCGCAGGCGTTCGAGCTGGATCCCGCCGCGGGATGCTTGCGGCTGCGGGCGGGGGTCGGGCTGCGGGCCGGGCTGGTCGGCACGGCGACGGTCGAGACGGGGCGCGGATCGCTGGCGGGGTACACGGTCGCGCGTGATCAGCCGGTCGTGGTCGAGGACCTCCGCGCCGAGCGGCGCTTCCGGGCGCCCTCGCTCCTGCTCGAGCACGGCGTGGTCAGCGGGCTCACGGTCGTCATCCATGGCGGGGACCGCCGGCGGGGAACCGAGCCGTGGGGCGTGCTCGGTGCCCACACCCGCTCCCCGCGCACGTTCACCGAGGAGGACATCAACTTTCTGCACACTGTCGCGAACACGCTGGGCCTGGCGGTCGAGCGCAACGACGCCGAGCAGGAGCTGCGCCAGCGCAACCGCGAGATCGCCGAGCTCGCCGAGCAGGTGTCCAAGCTGGCGGATGACCGCCGGCGGATCATGGCCGACGCGCTTGACGCCGAGGATCGCACCCGCGAGCGGATCTCGCAGCTGCTGCACGACGAGGTGCTGCAGAGCCTGCTGGCGGCCCGGCAGGACCTGGCCAAGCTGAAGCCCTCGGGGAAAGATCGAAGTGATCCCGCCGCGCAGGCGAGGGAGGCGATCGTCGGCGCGATCGGCGAGTTGCGCAACGCCGTCGTCGCCCTGCATCCGGTGACGCTCGAGCAGGGGGGGCTGGCGTCGGCGCTGCAGGCGATCGCCGATCTTCACGCGCGGCGCGGCGGCTTCGAGGCGAGCTTGAACGTCAGGCCGCGAACAGTCGGCCTGCGCGACCAGCTGATCGTCTCACTGGCGCAGGAGCTGCTCAGCAATGTCGCCCAGCACGCCCAGGCCAGCCACGTGACGATCACGCTGTGCCGCACCGAGGAGGGAATCGTGCTCGAGGTGGCCGACGACGGCCACGGGATGGACGCGACCCGTCCGCGCCAGGCGCTCGACGAGGGCCACGTCGGGCTGGCGTCGGTCGCGATGCGCGTCGAGTCGCTGGGCGGAACCTTCCAGATCACCACGAACCCCGGCCGGGGCACTCGCGTCCGAACCATGATTCCGGTCGAGGCGCCTGGGGTGCGCGCAGGACGCGCGCTGTCCGCTCGTTGAGCTCGAAACGGCGGGCAGTCTCCGGCCTTCGACGGGAGGCGACGCTCCGCCTCTGACTCCCCCAGATGTGGGATGGGAATCCCGCCGCTTGCGAGCTTCGCTATGGACTGATGCCACCCTCGTCCCAGGACTGTCCACCGGGTCGATGCCACAGACGGGGCCTCATGCGCCGCCGCGCGCAGACTTCACGACGCGGCGATCTCACAAACACGCCGACCTCATCGTCGTCGGCTCCTCTGACCGCGAGGTCGGCCGCCTGTGCGTCGTGCTCGGCTCGCGGGCCCGCCGCCGGCTGCCGCGCGCGCTGCTCCGGAGCGTCTCCAGCCAGGTCGTTCGTCGAGCCCCGTGCCCGGTGCTCGTCGTGCCACGCGCCAGCGACTCGCCGACGCAACCCGGTCTGACGCTTACACGGTAGTCGGCATCGGGGCGTCAGGGTCGAGCTCGTAGCGCTGGATCGCCTCCGCGGCGCGGGCGGGGTCGAGTTCGCGCAGCGCGGCGAGGGTCACGCAGTAGCGGTCGACCTCGAAGAACCGCCGCAGCACCTCTCGCGTGTCCGAGCGCCCGAATCCGTCGGTCCCCAGTACCCGATAGGGCCCCGGCACCCACTGTCGGATCTGGTCCGCGAATGCCCGGATGTAGTCGGTCGCGGCGATCACCGCGCCGCCACGGTCGCTCAAGCACTCGCTCACATATGGGACGTGCGGCTCCGAAAGCGGATGGAACATGTTCCAGCGCTCGGCCTCGATGCCCTCGCGCCGCAGCTCGGTAAACGAGGTGACACTCCACACGTCGGCCTCGACACCCCAGTCCTCGCGCAGCAGGTCGGCGGCCGCGAGCACCTCGTTCAGGATCGTGCCGGAACCGAGCAGCTGGACGCGAGGCTTCTTCGACCGCTTCGCCCCGCCCTCACGCAGCAGGTACATCCCGCGCAGGATCCCCTCCTCGGCGCCGTCGGGCATCGGCGGGTGGCGGTAGTTCTCGTTCATCAGCGTCAGGTAGTAGAAGACGTCCTCCTGCTCGGCGAACATCCGCCGCAGGCCCTCGTGGATGATCACCGCGACCTCGTAGGAGAAGGCGGGGTCGTACGCGCAGCAGTTCGGGACTACCGAGAACAGCACATGGCTGTGGCCGTCCTCGTGCTGTAGCCCCTCGCCGTTTAGCGTGGTCCGGCCGGCGGTGCCGCCGAGCACGAACCCCCGCGCGCGGCTGTCGGCCGCCGCCCACACCAGATCGCCGACGCGCTGGTAGCCGAACATCGAGTAGTAGATGAAGAACGGCACCATCGGCACAGCGTGGTTGCTGTAGGAGGTGCCGGCGGCGATGAACGAGGAGATCGACCCGGCCTCGGTGATGCCCTCCTCGAGGATCTGCCCGTGCTTGTCCTCCTTGTAGAACATGAGCTGCTCGGAGTCCTGGGGCTGGTAGAGCTGCCCGAGTGGGGAGTAGATCCCGATCTGGCGGAACAGGCCCTCCATCCCGAAGGTGCGTGACTCGTCGGGGACGATCGGGATGACGTGCTTTCCGATCCGCCTGTCGCGCAACAGCGCGGCCAGCACCCGGACGAACGCCATCGTGGTCGAGATCTCTCGCTCGCCGGTGCCCTCGAGCTGACCCTTGAACGTCTCCAGCGGCGGGATCTCGAGCGGCTCCGCCGTACGCCGCCGGACCGGCAGGCTGCCGCCGAGGCGCTCCCGGCACTCGCGCAGGTAGCGCATCTCGGGCGAGTCGTCGGGCGGCTTGTAATACTCGGCGGCGCGGACCTGCTCGTCGGACAGCGGCAGTTCGAAGCGGTCGCGGAAGGCCAGCAGGGCGTCCTCGGTCATCTTCTTGGCCTGGTGGGTGACCATCTGGC
>DATIEI010000024.1:0-4471 GCA_035455845.1 Solirubrobacteraceae bacterium | reverse complement strand
AACGAGGCAGCGCTGCTCGCCGCCCGGCGCAACCACGAGAAGGTGGGCAACCAGGACCTGACCGACGCGCTCGAGCGGATCGTGCTCGGCGCCGAGCGCAAGGTGATGATCTCCGAGCAGGACCGGCGTCGCACCGCCTACCACGAGGCCGGCCACGCAATCGTCGGGATGCTCACCCCGGGCGCGGATCCGGTCCGCAAGGTCTCGATCATCCCACGCGGCCAGGCCCTCGGCGTTACCTTCTCGGCGCCCGACGCGGACCGCTTCAACTTCGAGCAGCAGCACCTACTGGCCCAGATCAAGGTGGCGCTCGGCGGGCGCACGGCCGAGGAGCTGGTGTTCTCGGACATCACCACAGGCGCGGAGTCCGACATCCAGCAGCTGACCCGGATCGCCCGCGGCATGGTCGGGCGGTGGGGCATGAGCCGGGCGATCGGCCCCATCGCGGTGATCCCGCAGGACGGCATGAGCCCGCTGCTGCCCGGCGTCTCGGAGACCTCCGAGGCCACGCAGCGACTGGTCGACGAGGAGGTCAGGCGGATCGTCGAGTCGGCCCACGCCGACGTCTCCACGTTGCTGCGCAACCACCGCTCGAACCTCGACTCGCTGGTCACCGCGCTGCTCGAGCAAGAGACGCTCGACGAAGCCGACGCCTACGCGGCGGCGGGCCTCCCACGCAACAGCGAGGCGGCGTCCGAGCCCGAGCTGGCACTCGACCCCTCGCCGCATCGGCTCGGGCTGAACTGAGGGCCCGCGAGGACCCTAATCGCCCAGGCGGGTGAGCCGTGCGAGCGCCTCGTGGCACTCGACGACCCGGCGCTTGACCGGATCGTCGTCCGGGCGGTCGTGCACCAGGTCCCAGGTCCGGTCGGCGATCTCACGCGCCGATTCGGCCGTCGCGCTCTGCCAAAGGCGATCGACCAACGTGATCTCGAAGCTCTGGATCTGATCGGCCGGATCGCCCGGCGGCATGCGCGGAAGCGGCTCGGCGATCGTCTCCTTCCACATCGCAGTGGCGACCAGCAGTCGATTGCGCAGCGTTATCTGATCGATCGGCGACATCGCCGCCAGCCTAACTGATCAGCGACGCCGGATTACCCACGCAACGCGGGAAGTTGCTGCTTGACGCTCAGCACCGGCGCAAACACATCGCCCTGCTCCGCGACCCGCGCCAGCAATTCGTCGGCCGCGAAGCTGAGCAGAGCCTCATCGCCCTGCTCGCGACAGTCCGCCACTTCCCCCCAGCTCACCGGGGTCGAGACGGTCGGGCGCTCGCGCGCGCGCAATGAATAGACATTCGCGGTCGTCTTGTGCTGATCGTTCTGGCTCCAGTCGACCAGCACCTTCCCGGGCCGCAGCCGCTTGGTCATCCGCGAGACGACCAGGTCGGGCATGCGCTGCTCGAGCACCTCGGCGACGCGCTTGGCGAACGGCTTGGTCGCCCCGTAGTCGACCGCGGTGTTCAGTGGCACGTATACCTGCAGGCCCTTGGATCCCGACGTCTTGGCCAGGCTCTCGAGCCCCAGCTGCTCGAACAGCCCCTGCAGGACCAGCCCGACCTCGCAGCACTCGAGGATCCCGGCCGGGGCGCCCGGGTCGAGGTCGAACACCATCATCGTCGGGCGGTCGGGGCGCTGGGCTAGCGACAGCGAGGTGTGCAGCTCGACGTCGGCCAGGTTGGCCAGCCAGATCAGCGTGGGCCGATCCTGGGCCAGCGTGTAGTTGATCTCGCCGATCCGGCACGTCTGGACCCAGTCCGGGCGGTGCGAGGGCGACTGCTTCTCGTAGAAGTACTTTGCGTCGACGCCGTTCGGGTAGCGCTTGAGGGTGAGCGGTCGGTCGTGCAGGTGCGGGAGCACGACCGGCGCGAGGCGCGCGTAGAACGCAACCAGGTCGCCCTTCGTGAAGCCGGTCTGGGGGTAGAGAACCTTGTCCCAGTTGGTGATCTTGAGCTCGCGGCCCTCGGTGCTCACGAGCAGCGCGCCGTCTGCGAGGCGCTCGACCTCGTCGAACAGCGCCTCGGGTGAGCTCGGATCGAGCTCGGCTTCGCCGGACGCTTCCGGCGCGTCCTCGCCGACGATTTCCAGGCGCACCTCGCGCGGCGACTTGTCCTCGCGCAGACCCTTGAACGACGGCGCCCGCATGATCCGCTCGGCCGTCCACTCGCGCAGCTCGATCTCGGCCACCAGCGATGGCTCGGTGAACACCGCCTCTCGCGGGAAATGGGCCCGCCCACCTGCCTTGTCGAACGGGTTGGTGTCTCGCCGCAGGGGCGCGAGCCGCTTGTAGACCTCGTCGAGCGTCTTCTCGGTGAACCCCGTGCCCACCCGCCCGGCGTACACGAACGTGCCGTTCTCGTAATAGCCCATGAGCAGCGCCCCGATCCGGCTCGCGCGACGGCCCTCGCCGGGGACCCATCCCCCGATCACCAGCTCCTGGCGCATCGTGTGCTTGATCTTCAGCCAGTTGCCGCTGCGCCGGCCTGGCTCATAGCGACAGTCCAGTCGCTTGGCCACGATCCCCTCGAGGCCCTGCTTGGCCGTCGCCTCGAGCAGCAGCCTGCCCTCCCCTGGATGGTTCGCCGGCACCCGCCAGGCGGGGCCGGCCAGGTTCAGGGACTCGAGTCTCTCGCGCCGCTCTCGGTAGGGGAGCTCGATCAATGAGTGGCCGTCGAGATAGAGCAGGTCGAAGATCGCGTACAGGACCGGCATGCTGCTCTGCAGGCGCCGGATCGCCGAGGATCCTCGGACGTGCATACGGCGCTGGAGGCGCTCGAAGCTGGGCCGGCCGTCCTCATCGAACGCGACGATCTCGCCGTCGAGCACGGCCTCGTGCATGCCGAGCGCACCGATCAACCCGCGCACCTCGGGATACGCCTCGGTTACGTCGTTGAGGTTGCGGCTCTCCAGGCGAAGGCGTCCCGGTTGGACGTAGGCGATCGCCCGCACCCCGTCCCACTTGACCTCGAACGACCAGTTCTTCTGATCGCGCGGCAGTGTGCTCGACGGCTTGGCCATCATCGGCACGATCCGCTCGGGCATCGGCACCCGGTCCGGATCCGCCGGCGGATCCATCCGGTGGATCATCCAGTCGTTGGCCGAGTCGCCGGATTTGCCAATCGGGAACAGCCCGTAGCGTCCGCTGAGTCGCTCTCCGTGGAAGGTGACTTCGACCTTCTTTGGCTCCCACTTGTGCAGCTCGTAGGTGCCCTGGTCCCAGATCGTCATCGTGCCGGCGCCGTACTGTCCCTTGGGGATCTCGCCGTGGAAGTCGAGGTACTCGAGCGGGTGATCTTCGGTGTGCACGGCCAGCCGGTTGTCCGCCGGGGTTGCCGGGATGCCGTTGGGGATCGCCCAGGAGGCCAGCACGCCGTCGTGTTCGAGCCGCAGGTCCCAGTGCAGGCGGGTCGCATGGTGCTCCTGGACGACGAACCGATGTCCGTCGGCCGCCGCGGCCGGCTCGCCGGTGGGCTCGGAGGTGGCCTCGAAGTCGCGCTTGGCCCGGTAGCTCTCGAGCTTGCTCTTGTCCTTGGTTCGCGCCACGGGTCTTTGATGATGGCGGGGCTCGTCAAATCATGACGGCGAGGTGAACGCGCTCCGGGGTCAAGAGGGACCCCTCGCGGCTGCATAAGCACCCGGCTTCCGGGAGGGGCGTGGACGCCGGTACGGCGTCCCTCGGGCGTAGTGCCATCGCGCAGCGTCCGGCGCACGACCCACGGGACGCCGTATCGGGTCACGCCCAATACACACCTCTTCACAAACGCTTAGGGCGACGCGCCACAATTGCCTGCATGGCGCGCGTTCTGGTTGTCGACGATGAGCCCGCTGTCCGCCGGGCCCTTGAGCGCGCCCTGAGGCTCGAGCGCTACGACGTCGAGCTCGCCGGCGACGGCGAGGAGGCGCTCGACGTCCTGGCCAAGTCGCCGCCCGACGCGGTGATCTTAGACATCGGCATGCCCAGGCTCGACGGCCTCGAGGTCTGCCGGCGGATGCGTCAGGCCGGCGACCGCACCCCGGTCCTGATGCTGACCGCGCGCGACGCGATCGACGACCGGGTCGAGGGCCTCGACGTGGGCGCCGACGATTACCTGGTCAAGCCCTTCGCGCTGCGCGAGCTCCAGGCCCGGCTGCGCGCCCTGCTGCGCCGGACCAGCGACGGCACCGACGGCGAGATCCTCAAGTACGCCGACATGGTGCTCGACCCGGTCGCCCACGAGGTGCGCCGGGGAGACCGGTTGATCGAGTTGTCCAAGACCGAGTTCCTGCTCCTCGAGCTGTTCATGCGCCACCCACGACAGGTGCTCACCCGCTCTACGATCTTCGAGAACGTGTGGGGATACGACTTCGGGCCGACCTCGAACGCACTCGGCGTGTACATGGGCTACCTGCGGCGCAAGACCGAGGCGGGCGGTGAGCCGCGCCTCCTGCACACCGTCAGAGGGGTCGGCTACGTACTGCGCGACTGACTGAGG
>DATIEI010000023.1:0-10164 GCA_035455845.1 Solirubrobacteraceae bacterium | reverse complement strand
TCGACCGACCTCGCGCCGGTGGCGCACGTGCTCGGCGGCTCGGTCAGGCTTGTGAGCGCTCGAGGCGAGCGGACGCTGCCGATCGCGCAGCTCTACACGATGGACGACGGGATCGAGTACCTGCAGAAGCAGCCCGACGAGGTGCTCACGGCGCTGACGCTCCCACCCGCGGACGGCCTTCGGGCGACCTACGTGAAGTTCCGGCGCCGAGGGGCGATCGACTTTCCGCTGTTGGGCGTGGCCGCCGCCGTGCGCACCAATGCGGACGGGGTGTGCACCGAGGCGCGGATCGTGCTCGGGGCAGTGGCGACGGCGCCGCTGCCGGTGCCGAAGGCGGCCGAGGTCCTGGTGGGCGCCGCGCTGACCGAGGAGACGATCACCGCGGCCGCCGAGACGGCGATGTCGGCCACCAAGCCGATGGACGCGCTGGACCTGCCGCTGAGCTACCGCAGGCGGATGGTCATGATTCATGTCGCGCGAGCGCTGCGCGAGCTCGTGCCCGGGTCCAGATAGCCGGACGAGCCGATAGGAGCCGTGGGCCGCCCATGATTCCGATCGAGCGGACATTCGAAGGCTCCCTCGGACTCGAGTGGCTCGAGCTCACCTCGGCGGGCGCGCACGTCCGCTGTATGCAAGTTGACGGCTTACCTACGAGCGCCGCCGAGCCGACAGCGTCCGCGACGTGCCGAGCGCGGCTGCCCGGACGACCGGGGCCAGCCGGGCCGCCACCGCGTTGCCGGCCTTGGCCACCACCGACAGCGCCGCGATGACCTCGCCGGTCGCATCGGTGATCGGCGCGGCCACCGACATCGCGTCGTCGGTCACCTGCCGGTCGGAGATCGCCACGCCGTCCCGGCGGATCTGGGCCAGGATCCGTTCCAGCCGCCCCGGATCGGTGACCGTGTAGTCGGTGAACCGCTGCAACGGCCCGCCGAGCACCTCATGCTGGATGGCCTCGGGCGCATGGGCGAGCAGGACCAACCCGATACCGGAGGCATGGAGGGGAAACCGGCCGCCGACTCGCGTGAGCACGCCGACCGCACGGCGCCCCGCGATCCGCTCGATGTAGACGACGTCGTGCCCCTCCCGTACCCCGAGCTGTGCGTTCTCGTGGGTGACCTCGTAGAGATCCTCGAGAAACGGCAGGGCGGCCTCGCGCAGCGGCACGCCCCGGGGCGCCAGCGAGGCGATCTCCCACAGGCGCAGGCCGATCCGATAGGTCCCGTCGCCGTCTCGCTCGAGCGCGCCGGCGCGCCGCAGCTCGGCGACGAGCCGGTGCGCAGTCGTCAGCGGCAGGCCAGCCCGCCGCGCGATCGCGGACAGGGTCAGGGTCGGCGCCGCCGGCGTGAACGCCTCGAGCACCCCGAATGCACGCGCGGTGACCGACCGGCCCTGGGATCGAGCGCTCATTTCTCGCATTCTGGCGACATCTTCCGCTCAGCGGAAGGGACCATTGCCGTCGGCGTGTCGCCCACATAGCCTGGGTAGCCGGGTGGGAGAGCTAGCTTGACGACGCCTTTTCGCGAATGCCTGCAGGTGCCGGGGTCGTTCTCGATCGCGGTCGAACTGGTCACATCGCGTGGCGTGGTCACGGCCGATCGCAGCCAGGCGCTGGTTGAGAAGGCGCGCGCGCTGGCCGACGATCCGCGTATCGACGTGCTGTCGATCACCGACAACCCGGGCGGGAACGCGATGCTCGCTCCGGACACGCTCGGGACCGACCTGGTCTCCCGCGGGCAGGAGGTGATCATCCACCTGGCATGCAAGGACTGGAACCGCAACGCGCTCGAGAGCCGGGGCTGGAAGCTCGCCTCCGAGGGGTTCGACAACGTCCTGTGCCTGTCTGGCGACTATCCGCTGGCCGGCTACGGCGGCACCGCCGCCCCGGTGTTCGACATCGACTCGGTCGGCCTGCTGAAGCTCTTCAGCGACATGAACACCGGCCTCCACGTGGCCCGCACCGGCGAGCGCCTGGAGCGCACGAACTTCTTCCTGGGGTGCGTGGTCACCAACCACAAGCTGCATGAGCGCGAGGTGGTGCCCCAGTACCAGAAGCTGGCCAAGAAGGCGCGCACCGGGGCCCGGTTCGCGATCAACCAGATCGGCTACAACGCGCGCAAGGACGACGAGCTGGTTCGCTACATCAGGCGCGAGCAACTTCCGGTTCGCGCGCTGGCCAACGTGTACCTGCTCTCCCGCCCCGCCGCCCGCGCCTTCCACGCCGGCCGGATCCCAGGCGTGATCGTCACCGACGAGTTGCTCGCCCTCGCCGAGCACCACGGCGCGAGCGAGGACAAGGGTCGCGAGTTCTTCCTCGACCTGGCCGCCAAGCAGCTCACGGTGGCGCGGGGGCTGGGGTTCAACGGCGCCTACCTGGGTGGACACGCCACCGCCGAGACGTTCGGTGAGATCCTCGACCGGGCACATCGGTACGAGAGCGGGGATTGGCGCGAGCTCTCGCGTGAGCTGCGCTTCGGGCGGGCGGGCGAGTTCTATCTGTTCGAGGCGGACCCCGAGACCGGCCTGTCCTCCGACGAGCTCAGTCGCTCCTATGTGGAGTCCCGACGCAAGCGGCGTACCGACCTGCGCACCCCGCTGGTCTACCGCTTCAGCCGCCGGGTGCACGAGACCGTGTTCGATCCCGAGGGGCCGCTCCACGAGGCCGCGCGCTCGTTCTACGAGAAGGTTGACGCCGCACCAAAGCCCGTCGGCCGAGCCGCTCACCTGCTCGAGCAGGTGGCCAAGGTCCCGATGTTCAAGTGCCGGGACTGCGGCGACTGCTCGCTGCCCGACATCGCCTACGTCTGCCCGGAGTCGATCTGCGCCAAGAACCAGCGCAACGGCCCGTGTGGCGGAACCCGGGACGGGCTATGCGAGGTGTATGACACCGAGTGCATCTGGTCGCAGGCCTACGAGCGGCTAAAGGCCTACGGCGAAGAAGCGGAGATGCTGGACAACCCCGTCGTGGTCAAGGACAACGCGCTGGCCCGGACCAGCGCATGGGCCAATGATCTGCTCGGCCGCGATCATCACGCCAAATCCGGGGAATTCAGTGGATAAGCAATAGAGCGAAGGAGAAACCCATGGCGGCAAGCAACCTACAAGAAGCCCTCGACGAATCGGGCAACATCGCTGAGCGGCTGCGTAACTCGCAGATAGGTGCGTACATCTACCCGGTCGTGCCCTACGAGTTCTCCAACTGGCGGCGCGAGCAGCGGGCGTGGCGCGAGACCGCGGTCCTATTCGATCAGACCCACCACATGGTGAACTTCTTCTTCAAGGGACCCGACGCGATGAAGCTCGTCTCCGACGTCGGGATCAACAGCGTGGCGAACTTCCCGGTCAACATGGCCAAGCAGTTCGTGCCGTGCACACCGGCCGGCCACGTGATCGGCGACGGCATCCTGTTCCACCTCGACGAGGACGAGTTCGTGTGGGTCGGGCGCAACCCGGCCGCCAACTGGCTGAACTTCCACGCGGAGACCGGTGGCTACAAGCTCGACTTCGACTACGACGACCGCTCGCCGGGCCGGCCATACGGCAAAGAGGTCACCCGCAACGTGTGGCGCTTCCAGATCCAGGGCCCGAACGCCTGGCAGGTGATCGAGAAGGTCAACGGCGGCCCGGTCGAGCAGCTCAAGTTCTTCCGCCTGGCCGACATGAAGGTGGCCGGCCGCACGGTGCGCACGCTCCGGCATGGCATGGCGGGCGAGCCGGGACTCGAGCTGTGGGGCCCGTACGAGAGCTACGACGAGGTGCGTGGCACGATCCTCGAGGCCGGGCAGGAGTTCGGGCTCGAGATGTGCGGAGCCCGGGCCTACGCGTCGAACACGCTCGAGTCGGGCTGGATCCCCTCCCCGCTCCCCGCGATCTACACCGGCGAGGAACTGCGCGCGTACCGCGAGTGGCTTCCGGCCAACGGCTACGAAGCCGGCGCCTCGCTGTACGGCAGCTACGTGTCCGACAACATCGAGGACTACTACCTGAATCCGTGGGAGCTCGGCTACGGCCAGTTCGTCAAGTTCGACCACGACTTCATCGGCCGCGAGGCGCTCGAGCAGATCGACGCCGGCAGCCAGCGCAAGAAGGTCACTCTGGCGTGGGAGGGCGAAGACGTAGCCAAGATCTTCGCGTCCCTGTTCGAGACCGACGAGGATCCCTACCAGTTCTTCGACCTGCCGATCGCCAACTACGGCGCCGCCGGCTATGACTCGGTGCTCGGCCCCGACGGCAACTGCGTGGGCTACTCGATGTTCAGCGGCTACAGCGCCAACGAGCGGCGCGCGCTGTCGCTGGCCACGGTCGACCCGTCGGTCGAGATCGGAAGCGAGGTGACGGTCGTCTGGGGTGAGCCGAACGGCGGCACGCGCAAGCTCACTGTCGAGCCACACCGGCAGCTCGAGGTCAGGGCGCTGGTCAGCCCGGTGCCGTACTCCGAGCCGGCCCGCCTGTCCTATGCGGAGGGCTGGCGAACGGCCGCGGGTCGCTAAGAGAATTCGGCCGCGCGCCGCTCGAAAAGCCGCCGCTCGACGTCGTCGTGCGTCAGCTCGATCGCGCGCCGGTAGGCCTGACGGGCCTGATCCGTCCGTCCGGCGCGACGTAGCAACTCCGCGCGCGTCGAGTAGAGATACACGTAATCCTCGAGGCCGGTCAGACGATCGACGATCGCCAGGCCGGCCTCGGGACCGCTCGCCTCGCCGACGGCTGCGGCCCGGTTGAGCTCGACCACAGGCGAGCCCGTGAGCCTCACCAACTCGTCGTACAGCGCCGCGATCTCCGCCCAATCCCGCGGCTCCTCGAGGTGCAGCGACGCGATCGCGGCCTGTACGACGTACGGACCGTGGCCACGCAGGGCCAGCGCCCGGTCGAGCGCCGCCCGCCCCTGTTCGATCTGGCCCCGGTTCCACAGCGAACGGTCTTGGTCGGCCAGCAGAACCCGCTCGCCGTCGCGAAACCGGGCCCGCCGGCGCGAGTCGTGCAGCAGCATGAGCGCGACCAGGCCGTGGACCTCGGCCTCGTCGGGCATCAGCTCGGCCAGGGCTCGCCCCAGCCGCAGCGCCTCGCCGGCCAGGTCCCCGCGGCCGGCGTATCCCTCATTGAAGATGAGATATACGACTGCGAGGACGGCCCCCAACCGATCGGGCAGCAGGTGATCCGGCGGGATTCGGAACGGGATCCCGGCCGCCTTGATCTTTCGCTTGGCCCGGACCAGCCGCTGAGCCATCGTCGACTCGCCGACCAGGAACGCGCGGGCGATCTCATCCGTGGTCAGCCCTCCCAGCGTCCGCAGCGTCAGCGCCACTTGAGCGTCGGTGGCCAGGGCCGGATGGCAGCAGGTAAAGACGAGCTCGAGCCGCTCGTCCGGGAATGAGGTCGTCTCTTCCACGTCGTCGTCGGTCCCTTCATGCACCTCGAGCAGCCGGGTCTTCGTGGCGAGCAGGCGCTCGCGCCGGATACGGTCGATCGCCCGCCGGCGCGCGGTGGTGATCAGCCAGCCTGCCGGCGAGGCCGGCATTCCCTCGCGCGGCCAGCGCTCGGCAGCGATCGTGAACGCCTCCTGCGTGGCTTCCTCGGCGAGGTCGAAGTCGCCGAGGAAGCCGATCAATGCAGCGAGCACATAGCCCCACTGCTCGCGGAAGACCGCTTCTAGGATTGCGTCCACTCCTTGGTGGGGCGGATCTCGATCGCGCCGCCCAAGCTCGCCGCCGGGACCCGCGCCGCCAGCTCGATCGCCGCGTCGAGGTCGTCGGCTTCGAACGTGAAGAACCCGTCGAGCGCCTCCTTGGTCTCCACGAACGGCCCATCGGTGGTCAGCGTCTTGCCGTCCGCCACCCGCACTGTCGTCGCCGTCTCAGGCGGGGCGAGCCCGATGCCGGGGGTAACGCCGGGCGTGCTGTTGAGCGCTTGAAAGCCCTCGGCGAGCTGCTTCTGCTCCTCCTCGGTGAGGTTGCGCCAGTCGCGCGCCTTGCCAAGGTTGATCAGCATCATGTACTTCATGTGCGTCCTCCTTCTCGGGATGGTCGCGCTTAAGACGAACGGGACGTCGCGAAATCGACACCCAGTTACGCAACGTATCCGGCGAGCATCCGCGAACCCGGCGCGCGATCCCCTGTGGGGGTCAGCTCGGCCAGGATTCTGATCGCTCGCTCGAGCTGCTCCGGCGCCAGCGTGAACGGCAGCCGCAGATGGTGCTCGAGGACCCCGGCGGCGGCGAAGCGCGGGCCCGGAGTGAGCTGGAGATCCCGCCCGCTCGCCTCGAGCGCGAGGCTCGTGCTGATCGGCTCGGGCAGCCGCGCCCAGATGAACAACCCGCCGGCGGGGAGCGCGTAGCTCCACTCGGGCAGGAACTCGTCGAGTGCCCGAGCCAGCGCGCCCCGGCGGATTCGGATCACCTCGCGTCGCTCGAGCAGGATGTCGTCCAGGCGCTCGAGCGTGTGGGTCGCCACGATCTGCTCGAACAGCGGGCTCGCCAGGTCGATCGCGGCGCGGGCGCCGGCCAGGCGATGGATCACCGCGGGCTCGGCCCGCACCCATCCCACCCGAAGGCCGCCCCACACCGACTTGCTCAGCGAGCCGAGCGTGATCGTGCGCTCGCCCCCGAAGGCCGCCGCCGACGGCGGCATCGCCACGCCGTCCAGGTTGAGCTCCACGAACGTCTCGTCGACCACGGTCGTCGTGCCCGCGTCCTGAAGCGCGCGCAGAACCCGTTGCCGCGCCGCGGCGTCCATCAACCGGCCGGTCGGATTGTGAAAATCAGGGATGAGGTACGCCAGTACCGGGGGTTGGTTGCGCACCGAGGCCTCGAGGGCCTCTACGTCCCAGCCGTGTTCGCTCATCGGGACCGGGGCCAGCCGCGCCCCGGCCGCGCGCAGCGCATCGAGCGCGACCGGATAGCTCGGCAGCTCCACGAGCGCCCGCCGGCCGCGCGGAAGCGTCGCCCGGATGGTCAGATCGAGCGCGTGCAGCGCGCCGTTGGTGACCAGGATCTGCTCGGGCCGGGTGGGCAGTCCTCGCAGCCGGAACCGCGCGGCGATCGCCTCGCGCAGCGGCGGCAGCCCGAGCGGGTCGTAGCCGTGGTGGTCGAGCCAGTGGGTCAGCTCCCGGGCGGAGGTCTCGAACACCTCCGCGAGCACGGCCGGAGCGGGCATCGCGGAAATCCGCAGGTCCAGCCCGGTTCCGCCGACGATCGCGTCCGACGGAGCCATCCGGTGGCCGGCGGGCAGCGTGACCCAGCTGCCCGATCCTTGCCGGCTTGCCACATAGCCCTGCTCGCGAAGCTGATCGTAGGCCCCGGTCACCGTGGCGCGACTCACCCCCAGCGCCGCCGCGAGCGTCCGCTCGGCCGGCAACCGGCTCTCGACCGCGAGCCGGCCCTCCAGCACCAGCGAGCGCAGCGAGGCGGCCAGGCGCTCGCGGCTCGCCCCGCCGCGGCGCCACGGCCCCAGAAGCTCGACCACGCGGTGGGCGGGAGTGATCGCCACGGGCCACTTCTAGCAAATTGGCCTGCGATTGCATAGGCCATTTCTGGCAGACTGACGACCATGCAGCCACCGCGCCTGCGCCGCCTCACCCAGCTCTACGCCGGTCTCGTCCTTTACGGGATCAGCGACTCGATGCTGCTCCTGGCCGGGCTCGGCGTCGATCCCTGGGACGTCCTTCATCAGGGGCTCTCGCGGCGCCTGGGTCTCGGCGTCGGCACGTGGGCAGTGATCATCGGGGTCCTTGTCCTGCTGATGTGGATCCCTCTGCGTCAGCGGCCGGGCTTCGGGACGCTGAGCAACGTGGTCGTCGTCGGTCTGGTGATCGACGCGGTCCTGGTCACCGTGCCTCCCGTACACGGTCTCGCGGCCCGTCTCATCGTCATGGTCGCCGGGGTTGTGCTGAACGGAATCGCGACCGGCGCCTACATCGGCGCGGGGCTTGGCCCCGGCCCGCGCGACGGGTTGATGACCGGCATGGCCGCGCGCGGTCACTCGATTCGCCTCGTGCGCACGTGTATCGAAGTGACCGTACTGATAACCGGTTGGTTGCTCGGCGGTACGGTGGGACTCGGTACCGTCGTGTACGCACTCGGGATCGGCCCGATCGCACACCTGTCGATTCCGCGGCTGGCAATCAGAGTGTCAGCGGTCGAACCATCTCCTGCGAGCTCGTCGCAACTCTCCGCCCTGCCTCCCTGTTAGGGGGTGTACTGAACAGACACGAAGGGAGGCAGCATGCGCAGAATGCGCGTCGCCGCGGCAATCGTGTTGGTTGCCTGTGGCCTGCTCGCAGTCGCAGTGATATCGGCCGGCCATCCGACATCGGCCTCGGCCGCTGCCAGCGCACCCGCGGTTACCACGAGTTCGGCGAGTGACGTCGGTCAGTCCAGCGCGACACTCAGCGGTACGGTCAATCCAAGCGGTCAGTCGACCACTTACTACTTCCAGTACGGCACGACGACGTCGTACGGGACGCAAACCAACGCGACCGGCGTAGGGTCGGGGACCACGCCGGTTGGTGTCCATCAGGCGATCTTCGGGCTGAGCCCGAACACCACCTACCACTATCGACTGGTGGCCACTAGCTCGGCCGGTACCACCAACGGCACCGACCAGACGTTCACGACCCCGACGACAACCGCCAGCCAGACGGTCGTACTCGGCCACGAGGGATTCGTCTCCCCCGGCCACATCGTCGGCGCTGAGGTCGGCTGCTTCCACGGCACGACCACGTGCACCGGGCACCTCACCATGTCGCACGCCGGAGTCACCATCGCGCAGCGCGACTACTCCATCCCGGCCGACAGCGGTGGCTTCCAGAACATGGAGCTGAACTCGACCGGGATACAGGACCTCAAGTCCAATGGTGTGTTCAACCTGCTCGGCGTGACCGTGACGGCCGCCCCGACCGGTGGGCAGGCCTCGTCCTGGACGATCCACCTGGCCCGCTGGGTCTGGAACTGATCCCAACCGCGTAGGGGGCAGGGCGCGCCGGAAACTCCCGCCGGCGCGCCCGACACCCCCTGCCAATCACTCCAGATGGAAGATCTCGGCGACGCGCGCGAACCCGGTGTCGGGCCGCTCAGCGACGTCGGGCGCGTAGCTCGCGGTTCTTCATCCGGTTGCCGCAGACGGCCATGCTGCACCAGTTCCCCTGCTGGTTCCGTGAGCGGTCGAAGAACGCCCACTGGCACTCGTCGTTGGCGCATATCTTCAGCCGCGACCAGGTCCCGTCCTGCTGAGCGCGCTGGATGATGAGCAAGAGCTCGAACAGCGCGTCCCCGACCTGCCCCCGCCCAGCGTTCTTGAGCCCGACCGTCCCGTCATCTGCCACCGTCAGCCGTGCGCGGTGCGCCGCGGCGAGTTGCCGCAGCGGCTCGAGCCGGTCGTCCGAGCCAGGGCTGTGGGTCGCGATCAGCGCTCGAATGGCCTCACGCACGCCGCGGGCGGGCTCGAGGTCGGACGCGCTGAGGTCGGTTGCGGCGTCGAGCAGCCCAGCCTCGGCCAGCCATTGCCGGGCCGTACCTGGAAGATCCAGCAGGTCGGTGCCGTCTTCGAGATCGCGTGTGTTCACGAACCCCTGCACCAGCAACAGCGGCATCGGGGCCGGCTTGGCCTCGGCGGTGTCGGGATACCACGGAGGCAGTTCGCTCACCGACCCGATTCTAGCCACGTGACCAGCAAACAGACTTGACAGGTCATCGTGACCAGCGTAACATCCTTGATGGTCATGAGATTCCAACTTCAACAACATCCATGCACAGTGTTGTTGGCAGGACGGCTCGATGGGCTGGTAGTGGCGCGCCGGCCGCGGCTGAGTGACCGGCTGGTCGCGCGCCTAAGGGCACGGCGGCTGGACCGTGCCCTGGCTCAGGGGACCCCGCCCGAGGCGAGCGCTCCGCTCGCGCTGCGCGCTCAGCGCCTGACCGAGCCGGAGGAGCGCTCCTCGATCGCCCGAGAGCTACGGCGAATCCTTCGTGAGGCGCACCAGACACGGCGCCCGGCGCTCGCCCGGATCATGCCGAGCCGAGGAAGCGTTTGGGCGGCACGCGAGGAGCTGCGCCGGCTGGCCGACACGCTCGAGGATCCCGGGCCGGTCACGGCGGGCGGAGTCGCTCAGGCCCGGATCCTGCTGACCGACGGCACCGGGCCGCTGTATAACCCAATGAGTCGGACCACGCTC
>DATIEI010000022.1:0-3274 GCA_035455845.1 Solirubrobacteraceae bacterium | reverse complement strand
GCACCGCATTCGAGCGAGCCGAAACGGCGCTGCGGCAAGCGCTCGAGCAGCTGCGCACCGCGGTGCGTGAGCTCCACCCGTATCTGCTCGACCACCTCGACCTCCCGAGCGGTCTGGAAACGATCGCCGAGCAGCATGCGGCCCGCGGCGGGTACCACGTGCAGATCACGATCGACCCGGCGGCCGTCGGCACTCACGACCAGCTCATTGCCTCTCTGGTCCGCGAGCTTCTCTCAAACGTCGCCAAGCACGCGGGAGCCACCCTGGCGAACGTCGACCTGACTCAAGCCGGGCACGGGCTGATCCTCGAGGTCTCCGATAACGGGCGCGGGTTCACCATCGATCAGCAGCTCGGAGCGCTCCGTGCCGGCCATATCGGACTCGCTTCAAGCCGCGAACGGGTGGAGGCGGTCGGCGGCACCTTCGAGATCCACAGCACATCCGGCGCAGGCACTCGCGTGCGCTGCACGCTGCCGCCCGCGACCACCGCGCGGGCCCTTACACCTTCACCCTCGGAGGTGTCTCAAGATGACCTCGTCTGACGTCCACCACCCGGTGTTCGCGCGGCTGTGGTCCCTGATGAGCCGACGCGAGCCTGAGGAGATCCGCCGCCACCGGAGCGAGCTCCTGGCAGGACTGTCGGGCCGCGTGATCGAGCTCGGTGCGGGCACCGGCAGCAATTTCGCTCACTATCCCGCGACGGTCGAGCATCTGGTGGCGGTGGAGCCCGAGCCTCATCTACGCAGGCAGGCACGCGCCGCGGCGGCCCGTGCAGGCATCACGATCGAGGTCCTCGACGGCGTGGCCGACCATCTACCCGCCGACGACGCCTCGTTCGATGCCGCCGTCGTGTCCCTTGTCCTCTGCAGCGTGCCGGATCAGGCACGCGCGCTCGCCGAGCTGCATCGCGTGCTGCGCTCGGGCGGTGACCTGCGCTTCTATGAGCATGTGCGGTCGGACCGACCCGTGCTGGCGTTCAGCCAGCGGGCGGTGGATTGGATCTTCTGGCCGCGTGCGTTCGGCGGGTGTCATACAGCGCGGGACACGCCCGGCGCGATCGTGGCCGCGGGTTTCGAGGTGGTCGAGCAGCGTCAGATGTGGGTCAACCCGGTGCCGATCGCCTTTCCGGTCGGGTCGCACGCAATCGGCCGCGCTCGCCGACGCTGACGCCGCATCGGGGCATCGGAACGGGCCACGCTACCGCTGCCGGTGGCCGCGCGAGACCCCCGCGTGCCTCACGAGGAACTCTTTCTGCTCTTCGTGCATGTCCGCGGGCAATACCGTAAACCACCGCCCCCGCGGCTGGGACTCTCCAAGTGGCTCGCCGCGGAACACCAGTCCGACGGGCGAGTCAAGGCCGTTCTCGTAGTGACTCGGGTATTCGATGTAGCCGACTAGCGAACCAACCTGGACCGATATCCCAAGTTCGTCGGAGGCGACGCGTCTCACCGCTTCGACGAGCGGCTCGCCAAATCTGACGGTCCCGCCCGGCAGGTTCCACGTTCCTCGGCAGGGATCCACGTCGCGAAGCGCGAGCAGGACTCCCTGGGCGTCGGAGGTGATCAGGACCTCGACCGTCAGGCGGGGGACCTTGCTGAAGATCCGGTCAAACTCGTCCTTGGGCAGAGGCGCTCTCATAGCTGTCCCGCGACGGTCTGACACCGTTTGGCGGCGACACGTTTCTTCACGATGTCGGAATGATCGCGCGCCGGGGGCGCATCGTCGCGCGCACGAATCCGTGATCACGATCAGTAGGAACCACTCTACCATTTGCTGGTTGTGTGGTTGTACTCTTTGGGTCCGCTCCAAAGGAGGTGACTTGATATGGCTGGCGAGGTTCGCCACAAGGAATTCCGATTCCCGGTGGACGTCGTGTGGCAGACCGGCCGGCGGACCACCGCGAGTGTGGGCGGCAAGGCGACGCTGTCGATCGCGACGCCGCCCGAGTTTCGCGGTACCGACCCGGACGTGTGGAGCCCTGAGGACGCGTTCGTGGCCTCGGCAGGCTCGTGTTTGGCGGTCACGATCGCCGCGTTGGCCGAACGCGAGCAGCTGCCGCTGCGCGGGCTCTCGGTCCGCGCCGATGGCGTCGTGGGGCGCAGGCCGGACGGCCGATTCGGGTTCGTGCGCATCGAGCAGACCGTCGAGCTGAAGACCGACGCCGGATATGGCGATGCCGCCCGCGCCCTGGTAGCCCGGGCGGAGGAGGGCTGCCTGGTCACGGTCTCACTCGACTTGCCGGTCGAGACGACCGTCCAGATAGAGGCGCCCGTGCTCGTGGCCTAGCGATGTCCGGCGTGATCGACAGTCGCACCGCGGCCGCCCTGGAGACCGGCCGCCCACCTCGACCCGGGAACCTGTTGCCGGCCGATGCCCTGGTCGAGCCGTGGTTCTCGTGCCTGGGCGAGCGGCTCGGCGCAAGTCGAATCTTCGACTGCCACACCCATCTGGGATGTGCCGATCCCGACGGTTCCTGCTTCGACGTCGATGAGCTGATGTCGGCACTGGCCGCGGTGGACGGCCGCGCCGTGGTGTTCCCGCTGGCCGACCCAGACGGCTACCGTGTCGCCAACGACCGGATGCTTTCCGTGTCGGACACCACCGAAGGCCGACTGGTCGCGTTCTGTCGCGTCGATCCCCACGATGGCGGCGCCCACGAGGTCGAGCGTGCGGTCGAACGCGGGGCGGCGGGGATCAAGCTACACCCGCGCGCGGAGCGGTTCGGCCTAAGCGATCCCGCGGTCCGCCGCATCCTGGCGGTGGCCGACGAGCGCCGGCTCCCGGTCATCGTGCACGCCGGCCGAGGGATCCCCTCCCTCGGGCGCGATGCGGTCGCCCTGGCGGGCGCCTACCCCCGAGCCCCGCTGATCCTCGCTCACGCCGCCATCGCGGATCTGGCCTGGATCTGGCGCGAGGCCGCCGCCACGCCCAACCTGTTCTTCGACACTGCCTGGTGGAACATCGCCGACCAGCTGGCGCTGTTCGCGCTGATCCCGCCCGGCCACATTCTGTTCGCCTCCGACACCCCGTACGGGCGGACCGTGGCGGCGGGGGCGGTGGCGCTGCGGGCCGGGCTGGCGGCCGGGTTGAGTGCGGAACAGATCGCGATGGTGGCCGGTGGCCAGCTCGAGCGGCTCCTCGCCGCCGCGGCCCCTCTAGACCTCGGTCCGGCCCCTGCCGCGGCGACACCAGGCCCGGGACCGTTGCTCGAGCGCATCTACGCGTTGCTGATCGCCGCGGCCGCGCGCCTGACCGCTGGTTATCCCGCCGAGGA
>DATIEI010000021.1:0-34966 GCA_035455845.1 Solirubrobacteraceae bacterium | reverse complement strand
CGGGCGTCGTCTTGCGCGTATCGAGGATCGTGGCGCCGGTACCCTCGACCGCGCGCACGCACCGGGCAGCCATCGTGGCTACACCCGACAGGCGCTGCAGGAAGTTCAGCGCCGTGCGCTCACCGGTCAGGATCGCCCGAGCCGAGCCCTCGAGCCTCAGCACGGGACCACCGTCCTCGCGCCACTCGCCCTCGGAAACCAGCCGCTCCACGGCCATTTCGGGGTCAAGCGTGCACAAGACCTCCACAGCCACGTCGAGCCCATAGATCACGCCCGGCGCCTTCTGGGTGATCAATGCCCGTGCGCGGGCGGCCTCGGGCACGGTGGCCGCCGTCGTGACGTCGCCATCGCCGACATCCTCGGCCAGCGCACGGGCTATGACATCGTTTTCGGTCAGTTCGGGCATGGGGCGAGTGGTTACTCGATCAGCACGCGGACGGTCCGGAAGGCCGGATCCGAGGCTCCGTGTAGCCGTGCGCCCTCGGAGGTCAGCTCGCGCAGGTAGGACACGACCTCGTCGGTGATCCGCTCGCCGGGCAAGAGCGACGGCACGCCCGGCGGATAGCCGGCGATCGATTCGCACGAGATCCGTCCGACGGCCTCCGCGACCGGGATCGTCTCGCCCTTGCCCAGGAAGGCGTCGCGCGGGGAGACGACTGTCTCGTGCGACAGCGCCGCCGGGGGGCGGCTGATCGCGTGGCGAGTCCCGGGCCGGGCGATCCGCCGGACGGTCTCGGCGAAGTCGTGGGCCAGGCGCTCGAGTGCCTCGACCGGCTGGCCGATCCCCAGCACCAGCACCAGCGAGGCGTGCGTGGCCAGCTCGACGTAGATGTCGTAGGCGTTGCGCAGCGCGGCGGCCACCTCATAGCCGGTGCAGCCGGTCCCCCGCACGTCGATCACGATCCGCAGGGGATCCCAGCCGGCGATCCCAGGCCGGCCCACGAAATCCTCGCCCAGCACGGCGCAGCCGGGCACCGAATCGATCGCCTCCCGGGCCCCGGCGGCGGCCCGGATCGTGCGGTCGAGCAGCGTCTCGCCGTGTACGGCGAGCTGGCGCCGGGCGGCGTCGAGCGAGGCCATCAGCAGGGCGCTTGGGCTGGTCGAGCGGATCAGCCGGACGGCTCGGGCCACCGCCTCGGAGTCGACCCGGCGGGTCCCGGCCACCAGCAGCATGGCCGACTGGGTGAGGCTGCCCACGATCTTGTGGGTCGAGGCGAGCATCGCGTCGGCGCCCAGCTCGAGCGGGGAGCGCGGCAGGCGGGCGTGGAAGCCGAAGTGCGAGCCCCACGCGCAATCGACGACCAGCGCCGCGCCGGCGGCATGGGCGATCTCGGCGCAGCCCTCCACGTCGGCGGCCATGCCGTAGTAGGTGGGCGAGACGATGAACGCGGCCGGGGCATCGGGGGCGCGCTCGAAGGCCCCGGCCAGCGCGTCCGGCGTCACGCCGTGGGCCATGCCCAGCTCGACGTCGTACTCGGGCGCCACGAACCGGGCCGTGCCGCCGCTCAGGACGAGGCCGTCGATCAGGCTGGCGTGCGAGTTGCGCTGGAGGACCACCCGGGTGCCCGGGGGCGCCAGGGCCAGACACAGGGCGTGGTTGCCCTGGGTCGCGCCGTTGGTGAGAAACCACGCCCGGTCGGCGCCGTAGGCATCGGCGGCCAGTTGCTCGGCGCGCTCGTAGGGCGTGGGCGGCGGTCCCACGTCGATCCCCTCGATGTCCTGGGGGACATCGAGAAGCAATGCCCGGTCGCCGAAGGCGGCGCGCAGACCGGGGTCGGCGCCCTCGCCGCCCTTGTGGCCTGGCACGTGAAAGCGCAGCGAGCCCCGGAAGCCGTACGCGGTGACCGCCTCCAGATACGGGGCAGTGGGTTGAGCGGCCGGTTCGCGGGTGATCGCTCGGCCGTCGAGTTCCGCGCCAGCGGAACTCGCAAGCGAATCCGCGCCAGCGGATTCGCCAGTCACTTGGCGGCTTTCAGCAGGTACGAGCGCGCGAAGCCGTCCAGGTCGCCGTCCAGGACGCGCGCGGTGTCCCCCATCTCGTGGTCGGTGCGGTGGTCCTTGACCATCGAGTACGGGTGGAGGACATAGGAGCGGATCTGCGACCCGAAGTTGACGTCCTGGGCCTCGCCCTTCTCCTTGGCGATCTCCTCGCGGCGCTGGCGCTCCTCGAGCTCGAGCAGCTTGGACCGGAGCCTGGTCATCGCCTCGGCCTTGTTGGAGGACTGCGAGCGCTCGTTCTGGCACTGCACGACGATCCCGGTCGGCTTGTGGGTGATCCGTACCGCCGAGTCGGTCTTGTTCACGTGCTGGCCGCCGGCGCCGCTGGCCCGGTAGGTGTCGATCTGAAGATCGTCGTCGTCGATTTCGACCTCGCCGATGTCCTCGACCACCGGCGAGACCTCCACGCCGGCGAAGCTGGTCTGACGGCGGTGCGCGGCGTCGAACGGGGACAGGCGCACCAGCCGGTGAACGCCCTTCTCTGAGCCGAACAGGCCATAGGCGTTCTCCCCCTTGACCATGAAGGTGGCGGACTTGATGCCGGCTTCCTCCCCCGGGGACGCCTCCAGCAGCTCGACGTCGAACCCACGCCGCTCGGCCCAGCGCATCTCCATTCGCAGCAGCATCTCCGCCCAGTCCTGGGCGTCGGTGCCGCCGGCGCCGGCGTTGATCGTGACCAGCGCGTCGCCGGTGTCGTATCGGCCCGAGAACAGCCGCTGCTCCTCGAGCTGCTCGAGGCGCTCCTGAACGCTCGAGATCTGCTCCTCGAGCTCGCCCGCCATCTCGGGGTCCTCCTCGGCCAACTCGGCCAGCGGCTCGAGGTCCTCGACGTCGCTTTCGAGCTCACGATAGGTCGTCAGGCGCCGGCTCGCCCGCGCGTGCTCGGCACTGACCTGGGCCGCCCGCTCCTGATCCTCCCAGAACCCGGGAGCGCCCATCTCCTCCTCGAGCGCGCCGACGCGCCCGCTCAGCCCAGCCGGGTCAAAGGTAGTCCGCAAGCAGCTTGAGCTGCTCGCGGATCGCCGCGAGGCGCTGGGAAAGCGGCTCGGAGGGTGCGGTGGCCATCGGAGTCAAGGTAGCAGCGGCGATCGCCGGGTACATTGCCGGTATGGCAACCCTCACTGATTCTGAAGTGCGAAAGCTCCTGAGCGAGCCGAACCATGCGGTGGTGTCGACGCTGAATCCGGACGGGACGATCCTGAACACGGTCGCGTGGATCAGCGCCGAGAACGGCAGCGTCGCCGTGAACAGCGCACGCGGCCGGCGATGGCCGACCAATCTCGAGCGCGATCCGCGGATCACCGTGCTCGTGTACGAGCAGGGCAACCCGTACAACTACGTCGAGATCCGCGGCCGCGCGAACGCCACCACCAAAGGCGCCGACGAGCACATCAACGCGCTCTCCAAGAAGTACATCGACCAGGATGAGTATCCGTTCCGCCAGCCCGGCGAGGAGCGGATCAAGTTCGTCATCCAGCCGGACCACGTCCGGCACCAGAAGCAGGGCTAGCTGTCTACGGACGTCCCCCGTGCCGCCGCGCGTGCCGGGCGGCGCGGTCGCGGGCGTCGCCGCGTATCTCGTCGCGGGCCTGGTTCTTGCGCCGGCGCGCCTCGAGCTCGCGCTCGACCACGTCGAGCTCGGGCGCGGGTCCGTACAGACGCCAGCCGTTGCGCAGGAGGGGAATCAGCGTGGCAAGTGCCACGAAGACGGGCCAGAAGAAGCCGCTCGCGCCCGATGCCACCCAGATGGCCGTGCAGATCAAGAATGCGCCGGACCCTCCCCCGGCGTCCTGGAGCAGCCGGCGCTGGAGCTCGCGCCGGCGCAGTGCGATCTCGGCCTTTTGCTGGGCCCGGGTCGCCGGCAGTTTTGGCAGGTCGGCCAACACGGCGTTCAGCTCGCCTTCGGTGCGCGCCGCGTACGCCGCCTGGACCCGGTCGCTCAGCTCCTCGTCGCTCAGACGTCCCGCCGCGAAATGCTCGCGGATCTCCTGGGCCGCGCGCTCGCGCTGTTCGTCTGAGGCGCGTAGGTCGGGGCGGTCTGCCATAGACCGCAATTTACCGCCGCCTGAGATCAGCGCATGATGCCGGTGTGGCCCAGCGAGTAGCGGCCCGGTTGCGGCCACACGCACACGCCATGGGGACCCGCGCCAACCGGGATGCGGGCAAGCAGCTTCCCGGTGCGGGTGTCGATCGCGTACACCTGGTTGTCATAGCGGCCCGACAGCCAGAGCACGCGGCCATCGGCCGACACGTTGCCCATGTCGGGACTCCCACCGGGGATCGGCCACGTCTTGACCACCTTGCGCGTCTTGAAGCTGAGCACCGACACCGCGCCCTCCGACCGGTCGGACACGTACAGGAAGCGGCCGTCGCGGCTCGGATAGAGCCCGTGAGCGCCGGCGCCGGTCTTCACGAACCCAATCACGTCAAAGCTCTTGGCCGACACGACCCAAACGCCGCCGTACACCAGGTCGGCGACGTAGAACACGCTCCCGTCCGGCGAGAGCTTCACGTCCTGGGGCGAGGCCTGAGGATGGAGCGCAAATGCCTTGACCACGCGCTGGCGCTGAACGTCGACCACGATCATCGATCCGCCGAACTCGCAGGTCAGCAGCATGTAGCGCCCGTCCGCCGTGAAGTCGGCATGGTTGACGCCGGCGCACTGAGGCACCTGGAGCAGGTGGTGGAGCTTCATCGTCTTTGCGTTGCGGAAGGCGAGTGCCCGCAAGCGTTCCTCCACCACCACGGCGTAGCGACCGTTTGGCGTGAAGTACATGTTGTAGGGATCGTCGACCGGGATCGGAGAGCCCGGGATGCCGGTGGCCGGATCGATCGGGGTCAGGCTATTGCCGTCGTCGTTGGCCACGTAAAGGGTCCGCAGGTCATACGACGGGATCACGTGCTGCGGTAGCGCACCCACCGCGAACTCTCGAACGATCTTGTACGTGTGTGGATCGATCTCGTCGACCGTGTTGCCCTCGCTGTTCGGCACGTAGACCATCGGTCGGTCGTGGCGGACGACCGCCGACAGGTTTCCTGCCGCGTCGGCGGCGTATACGTCGTGGGGGTCGGCGGCCCAGTTCGGGGTCTGCGGAAGGATCGCGACCTTCCGGGGTTTGGTGGTGATCGAGGACGTCGAGGTGCTCGCGTCCTTCCCGGAGCCCCCGCAGGCCGCGAGCGCGAGCGACGCGAGCAGCACGCTCGCCATGGCCGCAGCGCGGATCTTCATGGCGTTCGCGGACGCAGCAGGTACACCTGCTGGCTGAGCGTGCCACTGGACTCGCGGCCCCCGGCCACGAGCACCGCGCCTCCGATTGTCGCGGCGCCCACGTCGGAGAGCGCGACCGGCAGGTGCCCGGCCGGTCGCACGCGTCCGGTCGACGGATCGACGGCCAGGATCGTGTTCGTCTGGGTGCCCTGGTCGGCGCCGCGGCCACCGATCACGTACACGCGGTCGCCGAGCGAGGCGGCGACGGCATGCGTGAGCGGGTGCGGCAGGAGGCCGATCTGGCGCACACCCCCGCCGGCCGGGTCGAACGAGTAGACCGCGCTCGTGGCGTCGACGCCGTTGGTGCCGCCGGCCACGATCAGCTTTCCGCGGATCGCAGCCACCGCGGCGTAGCGCACCGGGTGGGGAAGATGTCCCACCACCCGGGCCGTGCCCGATCCCGACCAGGCAACGATCGTGTCGAGCGGCACCGTGCCCGTAAATCCGCCGACGACGTAGACCGTGTTGCCGATCACGCCCGCGGCGACATCCGAAGCGGCGGCCGGAAGCTGGCCGACGACGCTGGCCTGGCCGCTCGGGTCGACGGCCACGATGTTGCTGTAGGACGGCTCGCCGCCTCCGAGCAGATAGGCCCGGCCTTGCAGAGTGGCGCCGGCGGCATCATGGACCGCGTAGGGCAGCGATCCGATCCGCTGTGCCTGGCCCGGGTCGGCACTGATGATGTCCGAGAGCGACGCGGTTGCCTGGTCGAGCCCGCCCATGAGCAGCACCCGGCCGCCGACGCGTGCCGTGGCCGGCCACTGGACGCCGGCTGGGAGCTGGCCCGCGGCGTGGGCCGCGAGCGACCTCGGCGTCGCGGCCCGAGGCTTCTGCTGCCGGTGCGCGACGGGGACGGTCTTCGTCGTCGTCTGCGGCGTCGAGGACGACCCTCCGCAGGCGCTGACGAGTAACGCCCCCGCGATCATCGCGGGCAGCAGAGCCCCTCGCTGCTTCGCGTCCAGTCGCACCGGCGGCCGATGCTAGACAGGTCGGCCCGCCGAGGCGTGAACGTTTCCTCATCGCCCTCGACGTAAAGCAGGCTTGACAACCCGCTTCTGTAAAGCTAGCTTTCTACATGACAAGCAGACTTGACAGCAAATGCGTAACATCGTGCGAGAGCTGAGAACCCTCCGGGGCCTGTCCCAAGGCCAACTGGCGGCCGCCCTGGATGTGTCGCGCCAGACGATCAACTCGATCGAGCAGGAGCGCTACACGCCTTCCCTGCCGCTGGCCCTGGCCCTCGCCCGGTACTTCGAGACAACAGTTGAGGAGATGTTTGATGAGAACCATGTGTAAGGCGCGCTGGTTCCTGCCCCTGTTCGCCCTTTTCCTGGGCGGCGCGATGTTTGCCGCCCAGGCGATAGGCGGCCATCCGGGTGCCGGCCTGGTGTCCTTCGGGGTCATGGCGTTGACCGGCGCTCTGGTCCTGTTCGGCGGCCGCAGCGAGACGATCCGCGGACTCCGCGGCGACATGCGCGACGAGCGCTTCCAGCGCATCGACATCCACGCCACCGCGTTCGCCGGCACCGTGACGATCACCGCGGTCATCGTCGGCTTCCTGGTCGAAGTGGCCCGCGGGCACGACGGCAACCCCTTCACCTGGCTCGGCGCCGTCGCCGGCGTCGCCTACCTAGCCGCCGTGATCACCATGCGGGTACGCGGCTGACCGAGGCGCCCGACCCCCGCGGCTAATCCGTCACGGAACCGGCAGCCCGGGAACCGTGACGAGTTCGCCGCCTGGGAGACGGCCAGTTCGTCACGGCCCCGGGAAAGGGACGAGCGTGACGCGTTATCCGGGTCGCCGCGGCGGGGTCGGACGGTCGGCTCACGAACGGTGCGTGGGCGCCGGTACGACGTCCCTCGGGCGCAGTGCCATTGCGGCGCACCCGAACAAACGACCCACGGGACGTCGTATCGGCGTCATGCCCCGTGACCCGTCAGGCCCCGTGGCACTTCTTGAACTTCTTGCCCGACCCGCACCAACAAGGGTCGTTACGCCCGATCTGCTCGGACGGATCGACATGGCGCTGCTCGATGTGCACGGGCTCCTCAAAGACCTCCCCATCCCCATCAACCGGCACGGCGCCACCGGCCGCCGCGGCGATCGCCATCGCGCCCTGGGGAGCGCCTCCACCCGAGTAGGTCACCCGGCCCCCGCCGGTCGGCGAACTGGCGGCACTCGCAGGCCGGCGCGAAACCGGCGCCGGCGGAGGACCGCCGTTCGGGGCCTCGAGGGTCACCTGCACGTGGAAGATCAGCCGGGCGAAGTCGTCCCAGATCGAATTCATCAAATCCCGGAACAGGTCGAAAGCCTCGTTCTTGTAGGCCACCAGGGGCTCGATCTGGGCGAACCCGCGCAGGTGGATGCCCTCGCGCAGGTAGTCCATGTCGTACAGGTGCTCGCGCCAGCGCTGGTCGATGATCTGGAGCAGCACGAAGCGCTCGATGTCGCGCATCAGCTCGTCGCCGAACTCCTGCTCGCGCCCGTCGTATGCCTCGGCCGCGAACTCCTCGAAGATCGCCTTGAGCTCCTCGCGGTCGGCCCGAGCGGCGTCGATGTCGGGCAACACGGCGCCCGGCGGGAACATCTCGCCCATCCGCCGCACCAGCCCCTCGATGTCCCACTCCTCGACGAAGTCACCGGCGGTGTACTCCTCGACCAGGCGGTCGATCAGGCTCACGAGCTCGCCGCGCGCCGCCTCGCTCATGTCGCGGCCCTCGAGGATCTCGTCGCGGTAGGTGTAGATCACCTCGCGCTGCTGGTTGAGCACGTCGTCGTACTCGAGCGTGTGCTTACGAGTGAGGAAGTGCTGCTCCTCGACCTTGCGCTGGGCCTTCTCGATCTGCTTGGAGAGCATGCCGTGCTCGATCGGCTCTTCGTTGCCCTCGTCGTCGACGCTGCCCAGCCGGTCGAGGATCTTGTAGATCCGCTCGCCGGCGAACAGCCGCACGAGGTCGTCCTGCGCCGAGAGGAAGAACCTTGATTCACCCGGGTCGCCCTGACGCCCGGACCGGCCACGGAGCTGGTTGTCGATCCGCCGCGACTCGTGGCGCTCGGTGCCGAGGATGAACAGCCCGCCGGCGTCGAGCACCTGGTCACGCAGGCCGGTGACGCGGTCCTCGATCGCCGGCAGCACCTTGGCGTAGTGCTCGTCGTAGTCGGGCATCCCGGGCTGGAGGCCCAGCTTGGCCATCTCGAGCTGGGCCAAGTGCTCGGCGTTGCCGCCCAGCTTGATGTCGACGCCGCGACCGGCCATGTTGGTGGCGATCGTCACCGCGCCCGGGGCGCCGGCCTCGGCGATGATCTCGCCCTCGCGCTCGGCGTGCTCTGGCTTGGCGTTCAGCACGGTGTGCTTGATCCCCCGCCGCTTCAAGCCATCCGACAACAGCTCAGAGACCTCGACCGAGATCGTGCCCACGAGCACCGGCTGACCCGCCTCGTGGCGCTGCGAGATCTCGCGGATGACCGCGTTCCACTTGCCGTCCTTGGTCTTGTAGACCTGGTCGTTGCGGTCGGCCCGGACCATCGGGCGGTTGGTCGGGATCTCGACGACCGGCAGGGTGTAGATCTTCATGAACTCGGTGGCCTCGGTGATGGCCGTACCGGTCATGCCCGCCAGCTTGTCGTACATGCGGAAGTAGTTCTGCAGCGTGATCGTGGCCAGCGTCTGGTTCTCCTCCTGAACGCGCACGCCCTCCTTCGCCTCGACCGCCTGATGGAGGCCCTCCGACCACCGCCGGCCCTCGAGGATCCGCCCCGTGAACTCGTCGATGATCTTGACCTCGCCGTCGATCACCGCGTAGTCGACGTCGCGTTTGTACAGCGACTCCGCCTTCAGGGACTGGATCAGGTGGTTGACCAGGTGGCCGTTCTCGGCCCGGTAGAGGTGGTCGATGTTGAGAAAGCGCTCGGCCTTGGCCACGCCCTGCTCGGTGACCGACACCGTCTTGTGCTTCTCCTCGAACTCGTAGTCGAAGTCCGCGACAAACTCCTTCTTCGTACGCGGGTCCATGCCCTCCGGCGTCTTGCCCGACTTCATCTGCGGCGCCAGCCGCGCGAACTTCTTGTACAGGTCGGCAGCCTGCTCGGGAGCACCCGAGATGATCAGCGGGGTGCGGGCCTCGTCGATCAGGATGTTGTCGACCTCGTCGACGATCGCGAAAGCGTGGTAGTAGGACTTGCCCTCGTCGGGCTTCTCCCGGCCGCCGTGCTGGACCTTCTCATCGAGCGAGGTGGCCATGTTGTCGCGCAGGTAGTCGAAGCCGAACTCGGAGTTCGTGCCGTACGTGACGTCCGCCGCGTAGGCGGCGCGCTTGTCCTCGTACGGCTGCATGTTCTGGAGGATCCCGACGCTCACCCCGAGCACGTCGTAGATCGGCTTCATCCACATCGCGTCGCGGCGGGCCAGGTAGTCGTTGACCGTGACCACGTGCACGCCGCGGCCGCCCAGCGAGTTCAGCACCACGGCCAGGGTCGCGGTCAGCGTCTTGCCCTCGCCGGTCCTCATCTCGGCGATCGCCCCGTCGTGGAGCACCATCCCGCCGATCAACTGGACGTCGAAGTGGCGCATCCCCATCGTGCGCCGGCCGGCCTCGCGCACCAGCGCGAAGCACTCGTAGAGCAGATCGTCGAGGCTCTCGCCGCCCCGCGCGCGCTCGCGCAGCTCGTCGGCGGCTTCGCGGAGCTCCCCGTCGGTGTAGTGCTCGAGCTCCTCCTCGTAGGCGTTTATCCGCCCGACCCGCTGCTCATAGCTCTTGAACTTCCTGCCTTCGCCCAGGCGAAGCGCGCGGTCCAGAAAGGACATAGGGCTAGCGTAGCAATCGGGTTAGGCCCGATCAGGCCGCCGAGCTGACCCCTCCATCGCCCGCCGCGGCGGCGGTTTCTTCCTCTTCCGGAGTGGCGCCGACCTCGGCATTCTGAGCCGCCGCGGCGGCGCGCTGCTCGCGCCGTCTGCGGCGCTTGTCCCGGTGGCGCTTGACCTGAATGTGCAGCTCGTCGGCGCACAGGTTGATCGAGTGCACGATGTCGGGCGAGGCATCTCGAGCCCGCAGCGTCACCCCCTTGAGGTGGAGCGTCGCCTCGGCCACCTGGTTGTCAGCGATCGCAGGATTGCGCTCCTCGAACACCTCCACCTCGAGCTCGGCGAGTTCTGAGACCTGCCGCTCGACCTTGCGAAAGCGCTTGGCGACGTGCTCGCGCAGGTCCTCGGAGACGGGCAGGTTGCGGCCCTTAACCTCGATGCGCATCTCGACCTACCTCCTTGCTGGGAAGGATGGATGTGCTGAGCCATTAGCCTAGTCCTCCGCCGGATGTTTGTCATCCGTGATCCCAGCGGATGCGAGTAGGTCCATAATCCCTCGTCGTGTCCCCCGAGACCTCGTGGTCGTTCGATCCGGGCGTGCTGGTGGGCGTGTTCGTTCTGGTCGCGCTGTACGTGGCGGCCTGGCGCCGGGCCCGCCGGCCGAGCGAGCGCCATCCCCCCAGTATCTGGCGAGCGCTTCTGTTCGCCGCGGGGATCCTGACCATCCTGATCGCCCTGGTGTCTCCGCTGGACTCGCTGGGCGACCAGCTGATGGTCATGCACATGGTGCAGCACATCCTCCTGCTCGATATCGCCCCGATCCTGCTCATCCTGGGGCTGACCAAGGTGCTCCTGCGCCCGGTCACCCGGCGCCTGCAGCGGGTCGAGCGCCGCGCGGGCTTTCTCGCCCACCCGGCGTTCGCGGTGACCTTCTACGCCGCGATCCTCTGGTTCTGGCATGTACCTGCGCTCTACGACAAGGCCCAGGGCAGCGACTTCGTCCACGCGTTCGAGCACCTCTTCTTCATTGCCGCGGGTGCGCTCTACTGGTGGCACGTCCTCTCCCCGATCCGCAGCCGCATGCGTCTGGCCGGGCTCGGGCCGGTGGCCTACATGGCCGGCGGCAAGCTGCTGGTCGGCCTGCTCGGGGTGGCGCTGGCGTTCGCCCCGCGCGTGATCTATCCGTTCTATGCCCACCAGCCCCACTACTGGGGGCTGACACCGCTCGAGGACCAGATGATGGCCGGCCTGGTCATGGCCCTGGAACAGTCGATCGTGATGGGGGTCGCGCTCGTGATCCTGTTCGTCCAGATGCTGAACGAGTCAGAGCGCAACGAGCAGCGGGCCGAGCGCTTCGAAGTCGCGTAGGGATTTTGGGCCGGGCTGCGCCCGGCATCCATGGGGCCGTTCCGCCGGGCATCCTTGCCCGGCGGCGCGACTCCACAGTTACTTGCTCACTTGCACTTCTGCGTGCCCGACACCGTCTGAGTTTCCGACGGGGCGCCGGGGGCGCTCTGTGCGCTGAACGCCACGCTGTACGGGCGCTTGCCGTTCTTGCAGCCCACCGACGAGTGATAGGAGACGGTCTTGCCCTTGACCTTCCGCGTCACCTTCAGGTAGTGCAGCGTCTCCGAGGTCAGCGAGCCCTCGACCCCGGTGATCGGGAACGACACGCTGGCCGGAATCGGCGTGTTCTGGACCAGGTTCTTGCCGACCTGCTTGATGGTTCCGACGAACGGGCCCACCGCGCCGGTCAGGATCGGGCCGCAGGAGTGGTTCGGAGCCTGCTCGACGAAGAAGAACACGAGCTTGTTCCCGCCGCCGTTCCACACGTGGAGCAGCGGGTTGCACGGGATCTGGTTCGGGTCCGACGTGCTCGGGTCAGCGATCGGGCCAAGGATCGCGGTGATCGATCCGGTAGCGACCAGCGCGCCGTGCGGGCACCCCGCGTCGCTGTGCGCGTTGGCGATCGTCGCCTGGGTGCAGGTTGGAAAGCCCTTGGAGCTCGCGACCACACCGTAGAGCGTCGTCTTGATGTCGGTCAGCGGCGCGGTCCGGTTGCCGTTCGTGCCATTGGCCACGTACTTCTCGGTGAACCCGAAGGCCGCCGGCGCCTTCTTGCTGCCCGCCTTGTTCGGCGCGAACTGGATCTTCGCGGTGTAGGTATTGATGCCGCCGGTGGCCGCGTAAGCGGCTGCGGCGCCAACGAGCACGGCTAGCGCCGTGGCGATTACGACGATTCGTCGCAACTGACTCCTCCTTTTGGGGGTTGATGCAAAGCAGAGCCGGCCATGCTCATGGAATTGCCTGTAGTTGGGGGAACACTTGGGGCTGCCCGGTAGTTGCTTCGCCGAGCGGCGGTTGCGCCTGACACGCCGGGCCGCTTGGGTCCGACGTGTAGTAATCGGCGCTCAGCTCGGCAGCCAGCGCGGGCGGAATAGTAGGGCCGATCGCCGGCGGGGGGTTGCTCGTGCACAGATAGCCGCCGAACACGGGGAGCCCGGAGACGAGGCTCGAGGCTCCGCCGGGCACCAGATACGGGTTGCCGCGATTGGTCGAGATGCGGTGCGCGTAGTCGGTCAGCGTCTCCGGGTTGATTGGGCTCGAGACCCGCACGTAATGGAGCAGCTTCTTGGGGTTGACGATGCCGGCCCCGACGGCGCCGTCGGCCGCGGTGCCGTTGGCGAAGAACGCGGCCACCTCGCGCCGGTAGGTGTTGATGTAGTCGATCACCGGGACGACACCGCCGAGGTAGGGCTTGGCACGGGTGAGGAACGGCACGCTCGTATCGAGGAACTGCTCGAGGGCGGGGATGCCTGCCTTCGAGGCCTGGGTGAGCGGCCCTTCGTTCACGAGCAGGCTCCCCAGCTGCGGCGCCAGCGCGGCGACTGCCTTCAGTGCCGGGCTGAGCTGCACAGCCGCAGGCCGCAGCTCGTCGACCAGTGGCTTGGTGGTGACCGAGAAGCGCTTCACGCGGTCGATGGTCTGCTTCTGCGCGACCAGGAAGGCCGGGAACGCCCTGATCGTCGCAGCGAGCGCATCAGCCTGCGCCGCGGTGGCCGAGAACGCCGAGTTGCTGTTGTTGACCAGCTGCTGGAGCGCGGACGGAGAGCGGGCGATCGATGAGAACACCTGTCCGCCGTCGCGCAGCAGCGTGCTGGTCGCGGCGCTGTCGCGCCGGAGCACCGCGAGCACCGAGTCGACGTTGGTGGCGAACGGGGCGAGCTCGGCCAGGGCGGCGTTCAGGTCCTGACCGCGTCCCGTGAGCGCGGTCCCCTGCTGCTGCATCCAGGTCTCGAACGCCCGCCGCGTGACCGGGTCGAAGGTCGAGAGGATCTGGTCGAGCTGTACCGTCGGCGCGACCTGTCCGGGCGGGAGCGCTCCGTGGTCGGGAAGCTCGCCGGCGCTGCGCGATCCCGGCGAGAGCTCGATGTACGTCTCCCCGAGCAGCGTCTTCTGGCGCAGGATCGCGCGCGTGTCGGCCGGCCGCGGAGCGAACTGCGGGTCGATCTCCATCACGGCACGGGTCAGCCCGGTGTGTCGGTCGAGACTCACCCCGACCACCCTGCCGACGTTGACGCCCGAGATCCGGATGTCGGCCTGGCTGCCCAGGTTTTCCGCCTGGTCGAACTCGGCGGTGATCTCGTACCCCGTGGGCCCGAGCGAGGTCGTGCCGCCAAATGAGATCCACAGGAACAACAACAGCCCGATGCACGACGCGGCGAACGCGATCATCGTGAGGATCCGGGCGGCGCTCGGGGCCTGCTTGTTCATCCGCCCACTCCCGACGCGGGTGCGGGGCGGCGGCTCAGCGAGCCGAATGCCGCGGGGCAGAACGGCGACTTGATCTGGCTCCAGTCGGGCGCATTCAGCAGGTCGAGCAGCGGACCGATCGACGGGCTGCCCGTCCGGATCGTCGTCTCGAGCAGGTTCAGCTGTGAGCAGGTGGCCATGAAGATTCCGCGCACGCTGGCCCCGTGGGCGTCCTGGACGCTGGTCAGCGAGGAGGCGATGTGGGCCAGCCACGAGCCCCAGAACAGGTAGCCCTGCTCGCTGCCCTTGGGCTGATAGGCCAGCGTGTTGAACAGCGTGTTGAGCACGGAGATCGAGCGGGTCAGCGGAGGTGTGGCTTTCGAGAGCTCTGCGGCGGCCGGCCGGAGCGCCTTCGCAACCGGCTGCACGGCGATCGAGAACGGCCGCAGCTGGTTCTTGATCACCGGGGTGGTGTCGTGGAACAGCGGACGAGAAGCTTTCAGCGCCGGGCCGAGCGCGTGCGCGAACGTGACCAGCTTGCCGAGCGCCGGACCGAGCTGGGCGGAGAACGTCCGGACCTTGCCGAGTGTGGTGTTCGTCTGGTTGAGCGTCCCGGGGAGCAGCCCGAGCCCGGCCTTGAGGTTCGCGTCCTGACTCGAGATCGCCGAGAAGTTCTGGTTCGAGGCGACGATCAGCGACGCCAGCTGCCCGTCGACGCCGCCCAGCGCGGTGGCCACCCGCTGGAGGTTGTGGATCGCGGTGCGCAGGTTCGCGTTGCGCGCGGCAAGCAGCGTGGAGAACTTTCGCGTGTCGCGGTCGAGCGGGGCAAAGCGCTTGAACGTGGCGCTGAGCGACTCGACCGCGGCCTGGCTGGGCGCTGCACCCGGTCCGGGCACGGTCGCGTGGCCGCTCGCGGGATCGCGGAACGCCTGGGCTCCGCCGCCGAGCAGGAGCAGCAGGTAGCTGCGGGTGTCGGCGTCGAGCGAGGCCAGGATCTGGTCGAGGTCGACGGTCGGAGCGGTCGCGTCCGCGCCCAGCATCCCGCCGTCGGGGATCACGCCGGCCCGCTTGGTCCCGGGGTCAAGCGCGAGGTACATGTCCTTGAGCGGCGTGCGGGGCCGCAGCAGCACGGTCGCGTCGCGGTAGATCGGCGCGTAGCGGCGGAAGATGTTCATGGTCACGACGGCCCGGCCGTTCACGAGCTTGACCCCGCCGACCTGGCCGACCTGAACGCCGGCGATCGTGACCGCCTGCCCCTGACCCTCGGTGACCGCCGAGGCGTTCGAGAACGGCGCCCGGACGGTGTAGTAGCTCTGGTTGAACGAGAACGCGGGCTGGTGCAGGAGGATGTAGGCGGCGATCGCGCCGGCCAGCACGACCAGCCCGACGATCGCCACGAAGTCCCGGCGGTGGACTCGGATCGCGCGCTTCACGGTCCTGCTCCCGTGGACACCCGGTTCAGGTCGGGCGCGGCGTTCTGATAGCACGGCCGGCTCGACTTGACCGGCGGCGCCTGGCCCGGCCACGCCGGCCGGGTGCCGAGCGGCTGGAGCACCGCGTTGCCGAACAGCGGCCCCTGCGACCCCAGGTTGCTCGTCTGAACCGGGATCGACCCGCCGGCCGGCGTCGAGCGCAGGTAGCGGCCGTTGCCGTCGAAGTTCTGGCCGGCGCTGGCCAGGCCCACCGAGGTCTGCAGCAGCTCCTGGTAGACCGGGACCGTGTTGTTCAGCGGGGGATCCTGGATGACCTCGTTGCCGGTCGGGACCAGGTTGTGGACCACGCAGCGCGCGAGTGTGTCGCTCTGGGAGAGCAGGGCCTGAGTCGAGTGGAGCGCGCTCGCGGTCTGCTGCACCGCCGGTGTGAGGTCCGCGACCAGACCGCCCAGCTCGCTGGGTGAAACCAGCGCGGTGGCCTGGGCCAGCCACGGGAGCGCCGCGCCAATCGTGGGATCGAGCTGGGGCAGGCTCGGGAGGAGCGCCTTGGCGAACGCGCGGGTCGGCCCAAACGACGCGTTCAGCGAGGTGAGCGCCCGGTTGGCCGTGCGCAGCAGCGGCGGCAGCGCGGCGATCGTCGCGCTCAGATCCTGCTGGCGGGCGGCGAGCGCGCCCATCGTCGAGTCAAACGTGGTGACGAGGCTGGCCAGCTGGTTCTGACGGGAAGCCAGCGCCCGGAACACCTCCTCGTTGCCCAGGACCGCCCCGCTCAGGTCGTGGGGCCGGGTTCCCAGCAGCGCCTGGTTGACGATCGCCGAGGCCCTGAACGCGCCCGCCGAGTACTTCAGCGACTGGTTGAGCGCCTGGGCCGCGGTCAGCCCGCGCACGCTGGGATCCTGGGAGGCGTCCTCGGCGACGGTGGGCGGGTTGTTCAGGGCGCCGCCGAACCCCTGGACGAGCGTCTGTAGGTTGGCGCGGGCGTTCGAGGTGAGTGTGGCCAGCACGCGGTCGAGCTGCACCGGCCCCGAGGTGTTGGCGGCCGGAAGCGTGTGCCCCGAGTCGAGCAGCGGAGCGCTCGGCGAGCCCGGGTGCAGGTCGACGTAGAAGTTGCCCTCGAGGAAGATCCGGGACTGGACCTGAGCCGTCGCGTTGGCGTGGATCGGCAGGCCGTTCGGGTTGATGTCCATCGTGATCACCGCGGCCTGGGTGTTGCCCACCACCCGCTTCACCGAGGTCACCTCGCCGACGTCGACCCCGGCGATACGCACCGGCGACGGGATGTGCAGCTGGGTCTCCGAGGTGAACACCGCCTTGAGCACGAACGGCTTGCCGGCGAACGGCGTCGAGCCGCCGAACGCCAGGTACACGGCCACCGCGATCACCACCGCGGCGATCAGCCCGGCGGCAAAGTTCGAGATCCGGGGCTGGTGGCGCCTCACTTCTTGCTCCCGCTCTTGGGTGTCGTCGACTCCGTCTTCAGGCCCTGGTTGCCGGGCGCGTTGCCGATGACGGCCGCCGCGCCCGAGTAGGACTCGTTGCCGGCCTCGCACTCGGGGGTTTGGCCCGGCGAGTCGGTGTTCGGGTAGGGATTGACGTGCACCGGCCCGTGCTCGGCGGTCGGGTCCGTGACCGGGGTCGTGTACGGATGGCTCGAGGGGACCGCCTCGCCGCCCAGAACGTCGTCGATGGCCACCAGGCTGAACCGGAGACTCGTCCCGGACGAGGTGTTCTCGGACAGGAGGCTGGCGATGTTGCGCAGGAACAGCGTCACGTAGTTGCACGAGGACTGAACCGGGGTGAGGAACTCGAGCGGTGCTCGCAGGCTGGACGCGGTGAGGGTCAACCGATCGAGGCCCTGCTGCACGGCCGGGTTCTCCCCGTAGCTCTGCAGGTGCTGGGACAGGCTGACCAGGCGCTGGTCGAGCGCCACCGTTCCGGGCAGGTTCCGCGCGCCGGCGGCGAACGCGTCGGCGAGCACGGGTGCGCTGGTCGGCAGCGTGGCGAACCCGGGGCGCAGCTCCTTGAACAGCGCCGCCGAGTCGGTCAGGAACGGCCGGATCGCCGGCGTGTCGGCGATCACCGCCTCAAACGAGGGCGGCGTGTCGGAGATCGTCTGCTGCAGGAACGGGACCGACACGCTGGCGAAGGCGCGGAACGTGCGGTCGAGGGCCACGAACAGGTTCGCCTGGGTACCCGCCACGGGAGCGAGCGCCGCGCTGAACGCCTCGAGGCCGCGGAAGAAGCCGCCGAGGTCGGTGTGCGACGAGGCCAGGTTGCGCGTCACCGGTCGCAGGTCGGTGAGCAGGGGCACGAAAGCGCCGATCGCGTCGTTGATGCCGGTGCCCCGGCCGGCCAGGCCGTCGCTGAACCCGATCGTGGAGGCGGCAACACCGGCTCGCGTTGGCGGGGTGAACATCGAGAGGACCTGGTCGAGGTCCACGGTGGCGCCGGTCTGGCGCATCGGCACGGTCGCTCCGTCCCCGTACGTGCGCCGCGCGTGACCCAGTCCGACCGCGAGGTACTTCTGTCCGATCGATCCCTTGAGCCGGATCGTGAACGTCGAGTCGACCGGGAGGCGCCCGATGCTCCGGTTCAGCTTGAGCGCGAGCAGTGCGATCGGCTGTCCGCCCGCCGTCCGGGTCGGCTCGACGCCGTCCACGAAGCCGACCAGCGCCCCGCCCATGTGCACCTCGGCGCCGTGGGTCAGCTCGTTGGCGTCGGCGACCTGAACGTGCAGCGTGTAGCTGGGCACGAACGGGAGCCCGTTGTTGGCGTTGTAGGCCAGGAACACCGCGACGATCACCGCGAGCACGGTGAGCGCGCCGATCAGGATCGGGGAGCCGAGCGGACTGCGATCGCGGCGCACGCTCATCGAGTGGGGGGTCCGATCAGGTAGTCGAGGAGGCCGTTCAGCGGGGTGGCGGACTGGCGCGCCACCGCGGCGCCGGCCAGCGCGGCCTTCAGCAGCGGCTGGCTGCCCTTGGGCAGCGCTTTGCTGATTGCCGCCGTGTCGCTCGCCGCTGAAGCGCTCGCGCCCTTGACGAAGTTGGCCGAGCAGCCCGGGACCGGGGTGAGCGCGTACCCGGTGCAGTTGCTGACCAGCAGTTCGTCGCGCACGTAGTGGCCGAGGCTGTCGAAGCCGTTGGCGGCGCTCGTGCCGTAGAACAGCAGCGCCATCAGCTGGCCGATCGCGCCCGATTTGTTCAGGCTCGCGGTCAGACGATCGAGCAGGGTGGCCGCCGGCGCGGCCTGGTTGCCGAGCTTCTGGAGCTGGCGGTCCAGCGGCAGGGTGGCGAGCAGCGGCGCCTGCGACTTGGCCGCGGCGTCGCCGAGCGCGATCAGCGAGGTCCTCGCCGCCTTCGCGAACGGGGTGAGCTCGGTGAACTCGCGTCCGAGCGCCGAGGCGCTCGCGTTCAGCTCGCTCGCCACCGGCGTCCCCTGATCGGCCAGCGTCCCGAGGTCGACCATCAGCGGCTTCAGTTGATGGAGAAAACTGGGGAGCAGCTGAATCGAGCGCTTGATGTCGTTGGCTCGCGTCGCGCTGGCCACCGCCGTGGTGTTGGCCTGGACGATGAAGTCGGCCAGCGACTTGCGTTGTCTCGCGAGCGGGGTGAGTACCGCTGCCGAGTCCGTGGCGAGCTTGGCCAGCGCCCGGTTCTGGCTGGCCAGGATCTTCAGGACCTGGTCGGTGTTCTGTAGCGCCGGGTCGGCGCGATGGATTACCGCGTTCAGGTCCGACCCACGCGCGGCCAGCCCGGTGCCCAGTTCGTTCAGGATGATCGTCAGGCGCTGGGCGATCGGCTCGCGGTAGATGTTCTGCGAGATGTCGAAGTCGACCGGCGAGTGCGTGTGGACGACCGGCAGGTAGTAGGTGCCGGCTCCGGGGCCTTTCGTGATGCGGTGTAGCGCCGGGGCCGCCGTCGTGCCCGGGTCGCAGTCGACGTACATCTCGCCGATCAGCGACTGAGGACGGATCGCGCAGGTGGCGTTGGCGTGGAACGGGGTGAACCGGGCGTCGTCGATCTCGAGCGTGACCGCGGCCTTGTTGCTGTGCGTGACCTCGAGCGAGGCGATCGAGCCCACCGGGGCGCCGGCCACCCGGACCTGCTCGCCAGCCACCGCGAACGACGCGTCGTCGAAGATCGCCCGCACCCGGTAGGTGCCGCCACCGCCGCCGGAGCCGGACGCGCTGGCCACCGCGGCCACGACCGCCGCGGCGACGAGGACGACCGCGATCAGGGCCAGGCGTCTCACGGTCCGGGCGGGGTCGAGCCGGGTTGACAACCCGGGATCGCGTGCGGCGCCGATCCGTCGGGGGCGGGCTGCACCGCGCCACCGGGGCACCGAGCGGTCACGTTCTGAAGTCCCTGGTAGCGCTCGGACGGCGGGCGGGTGGTGAGCTGGTTCTGGCTGTCGAGCCCGAACGCGAAGAACGATGGCTGGACCCGGACGTAGTGGCCGTTGGCGTCGTAGTACGCGCTGGCCTGCCCCACGTCGGTGAGCGCCGCGATCACGTCCGGCGTGTACTCGCGCAGGTTGTCCAGCTGGTTCTGGGAGGCGTTCATCGCCTGGACGAGGTCCGGGAAAGCACTGGCCGCGAGCCGGGCGAGCGTCGGCGTCTGCCTGAGCAGCGTGGTCAGGTCACCCGTGCCGGCCGGGTTGTGGATCAGCGCGCTCAGCGCGGTGACGGTCGGGATCGCCGCTTGCGCGAAGGTCTTGAGGCTCTTCGCGAACGGGGCGAGCCGGCGCGAGGCGATCTTCGACTCGGCGACCACCGGATCGAGCGAGTCGAGCGTGGTCCGCAGCCCGGCGAACGTGCCGGTGGCGCGGGTCAGAGTCCCCGGGAGCAGAGCGAGCGCCTGTTGCAACGCCACGCTCTGTCGCGCGATCGCGCCGGTGGTGGTGGCGGTCTGGCCGATCAGGTCCGAGAGCTGCGAGCTTCGTGAGGCCAGTGCCTGCATTGCCTGCGCCCCCTGCACGAGCAGGCCGTCGAACGCCGGCTCGTTGCGGTCGAGCTCGGCGGTCAGGTTGCTTGTGCTGGCCAGCCCGGGCGCCAGGTACTTGAGCGTTCTGTGAGCCTGGGCGGCCTTGCCCTGGATGCTCGCGGCCTCACCCCGGATCACGCCCTGCAGCCCGGCCCGGGTGAGCGGGTCGAGCGCGTCGAACACCTGATCCAGGCTCACGAACGAGTAGGTGTGGTTCGCGCCGATCGTCCCTCCGTCGGGGATCGCCGGCGCCTCGCCGGCGCCGGGCTCGAGCACCACGTACTTGTTGGCGATGCCCGACAGCGAGTTCTCGTAGATCCGGGCCACCGTGCCCACGTGCAGCGGCGACGCGCTCGAGTCGATCGACATCGTCACCTGGGCCTGGCCGTTCGACGTGAGCGAGATCGACTTGACCGACCCGACCGTCGCCGGGCCCATCATCACCTGGTTGCCGGTGACCAGGCCGCCGGCGTCCAGGAAGTCCGCGCGCAGCGTGTAGCTCGAGCTGCCCCCCAGCAGCACCAGAACCACCACCACGATCGCGGTCGCCAGCGACGCGACCGCAGCGACCCTCGCGATCATGAACCTCTCGTGGGCATTCGTGCCGTATCGCCGGGAAGCATTGGCTGCAACATCTCTCTCCCCCTGCCGCAAATCGGTCCAGCGGCCCGCCCATCCTGCCAGAGTCGCCGCCCTGCCGCCATATTCGGATGTTTAGGGGGCGTTAACGGACGGCGCGGTGGCGCGGGGGTGCATAACCCCCAAAAGTCCACCTCCGCTCCGCCCCCTCGGCAACATAAGCGCCTCCCAGACGCTTATCTTGCAGTTGCGGCGGGCGGGCGGGAGCTTTTGCGTGTTTTGCACCCCCCGGGGCCACGACCCGCGAGCTACGCGGCCGTTTCGCCCACCGGCGCCGGCGTCCCCTCGACCCGCCGGCTGACCAGGAGCGCCGCCCCCAGCGCGCCACCGAGGTCGCCGAGACCCGCCAGGAGCACGTCCGGCGGGTTGGCGTTGTTGAACACGTGCGGCTCCATCGCCCGGCGGATCCGCTTCACGAACGGCTCGCCCAAGCGCACCCCGAGGCCTCCGCCGATCACGATCGCCTGCACGTCGAGCAGGTTCTGAGCCGAAGCGATACCGGCGCCGAGCGCCTCGACCGCCTCGTCGATCAGCTCGGTGGCAAGCTTGTCCCCGCGCTCCAGCGCCTTGGCCCACACCGCGCTGGTCAGCTTGGTCCGTCCGCGGTCCTTCATGATCTTGAACAGCTCGGTTGACGTGCCGTCCTGGAGCTTGCGACGCGCCCTGGCCTCCATCGCGGCGCGCCCGGCGTACGCCTCCATGCATCCCCGGCGCCCGCACGGGCAGCGCCGGCCGCCGATGTTCACGACCACGTGGCCGATCTCGGCCGCTCCACCCCGGCCCAGCCAGGGCTTGCCGTCGAGGATGATCCCACCGCCGACGCCGGTCCCCCACATCACCCCGAGCAGGGACTGGTAGGGCTTGCCGGCGCCGAGCTCGAACTCGGCGTCGGTGGCCACCTGCACGTCGTTGCCGAGCGTCGCGGTCGTCCCGAGCTCGCGGCTCAGCGCCGCCCCAAGCTCGAAGCTGCCCTCCCAGTCGGGCAAATTCCGGGCCGTCGACACCGACCCGGTCGCCTCGTCGATCACGCCGGGCGAGCCCACCCCGACGCCCTGCAGGGCGGACGTCTCGACCCCGGCCGCCTGACAGGCCGCCCGCATCGCCGCGACGAGCTCGGCCAGCACCGCCTCCGGACCGCCACTCGACGGAGTCGGATGCCGGGAGGAGCCCAGCACGGTGTGCCCGGCGTCGACAACGATCGCCTCGATCTTGGTCCCGCCGAGGTCGATCCCACCCCGCAGCGGGGAGCCACTGGCCTGCTCCATCACGGGGATCTTGTCAGGTCCACGACTCGCGGTAATGGCGCTGCTCGGGCGTCGGCTCGTCGATCGTGACCCCGAGGGCGGCGAGCTTGAGCGTCGCCACCTCCTGGTCGATCGACTCCGGGACCGCCTGGACACCGGCGGCGAGCTCGCCCCGCCGGGCCACCAGGTGCTCGACGCACAGCGCCTGCAGCGCGAACGAGACGTCCATCACGGCCGCCGGATGGCCCTCGCCAGCGGCCAGGTTGACCACGCGACCGCGGGCCAGCAGGTTGAGCCGCCGCCCGTCCTTAAGCGAGTACTGCTCGATCAGCGGCCGCACCTCGCGCACGTCGACGGCGAGCGCTCGCAGCTCCTCCAGGTCGAGCTCGACGTCGAAGTGGCCGGCGTTGGCCAGCACCGCGCCGTCCTTCATGCGCGCAAAGTGCTCGCCCCGCAGGACCCCTCGGGAACCCGTCACGGTGACGAACACGTCTCCGCGCTCAGCCGCCTGCAGGGCGGGCATCACCTCGTAGCCGGCCATCCGCGCCTCGAGCGCACGCAGGGGGTCGATCTCGCACACGATCACCGCCGCGCCGGCGCCCCGCGCCCGCTCGGCGATTCCCTGGCCGGCCCACCCGTACCCGACCACGACCAGCGTGTGTCCGGCCAGCAGCACGTGGCCCGCCCGGACGATCCCGTCGATCGCCGACTGCCCGGTGCCGTGCCGGTCGTTCAAAGCTCGCTCGGTACGGGCCTCGTTGACCGCCAGCACCCCGCAGGACAGCTTGCCCTCGGCTTCGAGCCGGCGCAGGCGGACCAGGCCGGTGGTCGTCTCCTCGGTGCCCCCGATCAGCTCCTCGAGTGCTGGGCCGCCCCGAGCGTGAGCGGTCATCAGCAGGTCGGCGCCGTCGTCGACCGTCACGTTCGGGTTGCCGTCGAGCACCGCGCGGACGTGTCGCACGTAGGTGTCGACGTCCTCACCGCGAAGCGCCTGGACCTCGATCCCGTACTCGTAGACGAGCGCCGCGGCCACGTCGTCCTGGGTCGAGAGCGGATTCGCCGAGCACAGCGCGACCTGTGCGCCGCCATCGGTCAGGGCCAGGATCAGGTTCGCCGTCTCGGCCGTGACATGCAGGCACGCGCCCAAGCGCACCCCCTCGAGCGGACGCTCGGAGGAAAACCGCTCGCGGATGCGCGCCAGCACCGGCATCTGCCCAGCCGCCCAGGCGATCCGGGAGGCGCCGACCGGTGCCAGCCCCAGGTCGGCGACCTCGTGGGGCGGCAGGCGCGTTTTCGCCACCGCGCCCGTCCCCCCTCTATACCGCCGCCGCTCTCAGTACCGGTAGTGGTCGGACTTGAACGGACCGTCGGCCGGGATGCCCAGGTAGGCGGCCTGGTCGGGGGTGAGCTCGGTCAGCTTGGCCCCGAGTGCCGGCAGGTGCAGCCGCGCCACCTTCTCGTCGAGGTGCTTGGGCAGCGTGTAGACACGCCGCTCATAGATGTCGGTGTGACCGAACAGCTCGATCTGCGCGATCACCTGGTTGGTGAACGAGTTCGACATCACGAAGCTGGGATGCCCGGTGGCGTTGCCCAGGTTCAGGAGCCGACCCTCGGACAGCACGATCACCGAGTGCCCGTCTTCGAACACCCACTCATCAACCTGCGGCTTGATGCCGATCTTGTTGATGCCCGGAATCCTCGACAAGCCGGCCATGTCGATCTCGTTGTCGAAGTGGCCGATGTTTCCGACGATCGCCTGATGCTTCATCCGCGCCATGTGCTCGGCCTTGATCACGTCGCGATTCCCCGTCGCGGTGATGAAGATGTCCGCCGTCTCCACGACGTCCTCCAGCGTGAGGACCTGGTAGCCGTCCATCGCTGCCTGGAGCGCGCAGATCGGGTCGATCTCGGTGATCACAACCCGGGCGCGCTGTCCGCGCAGCGACTCGGCGCAGCCCTTGCCAACGTCGCCATAGCCGCAGATCACGGCCAGCTTGCCGCCGATCATCACGTCGGTGGCGCGGTTGATCCCGTCGATCAGCGAGTGCCGGCAGCCGTACTTGTTGTCGAACTTGCTCTTGGTCACCGAGTCGTTGACGTTGATCGCCGGAAACAGCAGCTCCCCGCGCTCGGCGAACTGGTAGAGGCGATGGACGCCGGTGGTGGTCTCCTCGGTCACGCCCTTTATCTCGCGGGCCACCTTGGTGAAGCGCTGCGGATCCTCCTCGAGCGAGCGCTGCAGCAGCCCGAGAACGATCTGGAACTCCTCGGAGTCGGCGCTGGCCGGATCCGGCACCGCACCGGCGCGCTCGAACTCGACCCCCTTGTGGACGAGCAGGGTGGCGTCGCCGCCGTCGTCGAGGATCATGTTCGGTCCCGTCCCGCCCGGCCAGGTCAGGGCCTGCTGGGTGCACCACCAGTACTCCTCGAGCGTCTCGCCCTTCCAGGCATAGACCGGCACGCCGCTCGGATCCTCAGGAGTGCCCTCCGGGCCCACCACGACCGCGGCCGCCGCGTGGTCCTGGGTCGAGAAGATGTTGCACGACGCCCAGCGGACCTCGGCTCCGAGCGACACCAGCGTCTCTATCAGCACCGCGGTCTGGATCGTCATGTGCAGCGACCCGGTGATCCGCGCGCCGGCGAGCGGCTGCCGATCGGCGTACTCGCGCCTTGTCGCCATCAGGCCCGGCATCTCGTGCTCGGCCAGGTGGATCTCCTTGCGGCCGAACTCGGCCAGTCCGAGGTCGGCCACCTTGAAGTCTGCCTTGGCAACGGTCGTGCTCATCCTGCCTCCACGGTCGGGGTCGTCATACGGCAATCGCGCTTAGGCGACTGCCAGCAGCTTTTCGTGTTTCTCCTGCTCGAACCGCAGCCAGTCCTCGGGGCCGACCTCCTCGGGCCGGCGCGCCTCGGCCTCGAGCCACGTCTGCACGGCATCCCGCAGATCGAGGTTCTCGGCCATTCGCGCAGCGAACGCCACGTCGGAGAGCCCGACGTCAAAGCGCGCGAGGAGCTCCTTCAGCGTGCGCAGCCGCTGGAGCTGGGCGGGTCCGTAGAGGCGGTAGCCGGACGCCGAGCGGGCCGGGGAAACCAGACCCGTCTGCTCGACGTAGCGCAGCATGCGCGCCGACCAGCCGGTCGTGCGCGCCGCCTCGTTGATGGTCAATCCTTCCATCATTTCTCAACCTTACCACGACATTGTCAAGGTTCTGACGCCGGAAAAAGAAATTTGCGCCGGCGCTCAAGTCGGCTCGGACATTTGTCGAAATAAGAACTGCAAGCTGTAGTCCCGCTTAGCATGGTGACCAACCTCGATTAAGGAAGCCGGAGGCCGGGCATGGAGCGGTCCCGTAACAGGACGCCAATCATTCAGCGCAGCAAGGGAGCCGCCACGGTCGGCCTCGTCGTAACGCTTGGCTGCGCGCTGTTCGGTGTCGGCGGAGCCGCCGGCGGCGACCACTCTTATGCACGCCACGTGCGTATGGAACGCCAGCTCGGCGCCGCACTGGCCCATCGCTCGCCGGAGCAGCTCGTGCTGGCGATAACCCCGAAGTTGAAGCCCACTCCCGCTCCCGCTCCCGCGCCGGCTCCGGCCGCCCCGGCCGCCGCGCCGGCTCCAGCCGCCCCGGCCGCCGCGCCGGCTCCGGCCCCCCCGGTCACCGCGGCGCCGACCACTACCGAGACTGCCACCACGCCGCAGCCGGCCACCACGACCACCGCCGCGAGCGCCACGCCTGCCGCCACCACGCCGGCCACCACGACCCCGGCGCCGACGGACACCACGCCGACGACGACCACGGGCGCAGGCACCACCTCCGACGGCACGACCACGAACGTGGCCGCGGGCGCGACCGGGACGACCGGCACGACCACGAACGTCGCCGCGGGCGCGACCGGGACGACCGGCCCGACCACGACTCAGACGACGACGACGACCCCGACCACCACCGACACGTCGACCACGTCGACCACGTCGACCGACGCGACGACCACGTCGACCGACGCGACGACCACGCCGACGATCGGGTCGGGCTTCGCGGACAACCGGGGTAACGCCCAGACGAGCGGGACCACGCCGTTCGTGAACGGCCGTCCTGCCGTGACCGGGCGCTCGACCTTGACCTCGACCTCGACCGAGTGCCACGGCCGGTGCAGCACGTCGACCCAGACCGGGACCGTCGTGCCCGCGTCCCTGCCCTCCAGCACATCGTCGGCCGCCAACGGCGCCTTCTCGGTGACGAGCTCGCCGCTCGCGATCACCCCCGCGGTCACCCCCACGGCAACCCCGACTCCGCTCGTCGCGACGGCCACCCAGACGCTGTCGCCGATCGTTCCCACGACGACCACCCCAACGACCGGCACCACCCAGCCGAACACCCCACTGGTCGGGATTCCCGCCCTGACCTCGGGCCTGGGCGCCGTGCGCCTGACCCACGTCAAGTCGACCAAGCCCTCGTCCGCCGGCACGGTGATCGCCACCGCCGGCACCGGCGCCGTGACCGCCGTGACCGCCGCGACGGCCTCGACCGGGCCGGCCGCACCGGCCGCCCGCACCGCCGTGGCCGCGGCGCCGACCGGCACCGCTGCGACTCACACCGGCTCCACCGCGAAGCACAAGACCGCGAAGCACACCTCGTCGGGCAGTAGCTCGCCGGTGCCCGCGCCGATCCGGCAGGTCGTCACCGAGTTCGTGCACGTCATCCCCACCGCCGTGTGGATGGCCCTCGGCGCCGCGTTCGCGATGGCGCTGGCCTTCGCCGCACTGGCGCTGCGCTCCAGCCGCCGGGCCCGTCGCCGTGAGCGGGAGTTCGTGGCGATCTCGGCCGCAGCGGCGACCGACGCGCTGACCGGCATCCTCAACCGTCGCGGGTTCATGGACGCTGCCGAGCGGGAGCTCGCGCGCGCCAGCCGCTACGACCGTCCGTTCGTGCTCGCGTATGTCGACGTGCGCGGCCTCAAGGCGGTCAACGACACCGAGGGCCACCTGATGGGCGACGAGCTGATCCAGGCCGTGGCGGGCCTGATGAAGGAATCCGCTCGCGCCGACGACGTGGTCGGGCGCATCGGTGGCGACGAGTTCGCCCTGCTGCTCGACGAGCAGACGGCCGAGAGCGCGGAGCCGGTGATCCGCCGCATCCAGGCCCGCGTCGAGGAGCGCCGGGCGGCGATGGAGATTCGGGTGCCTTGGGAGCTGACGATCGGAATCGCAGCCTTCCCCGCTGACGGCACCACACTCGAGGAGCTTCTCGGCACGGCCGATCGCCGGCTGTACGAGCAGCGCGGTATTGCACTCAGGTAGAGGGCTGGGGAAGCAGCAGGGGTTTGGGGGTTGGACGCCATTTCGGGGCCCTCGCCAATACGGCGAGGGTGCCCGGATGGTGACTATGTGCTGATTAGCCTCGGGCGAGCGCGCTCTTCAGGCGATCGAGCGTGGGGACCGGGGTCGGATCGACCTCGCTCAGCACGGCGAGATACAGCGACACCAGGTCGCCCAGGAGCACCAGTGAGACGAGCCGCTCGGTCTGGTTCTGGCCGACGCTCTCGACCCGGTAGGTTCCGGCCGCCTCGGCCTCGATCAGGCCGCGGGTCAGCTCGATCCGCTGGCGGATGCGCGGGTGCAGATCGGAGTCGTCGAGGAACACGGCGCTGAAGCGGCCGAGCTGGCTCGCTCCCTGCCAGCCGACGATCTCGTTGTGATCGAGCTCGGGAAGCTCGTGCCAGAAGCAGGGCAGCTTGGCGTTCTCGTTGATCTGGGTCTTCCAGCGATAGGCGATCGGCGAGGTCAGCCCGGACCCGGCGATCTGGGGGATCGTCCCGTGCAGTCCCCGCGCCAGCTCCTTGGCCAGGCAGTCGCTCGGGGCGTCCGGGCCCCACATCTCGACCAGCTCCTCGGTGTGCGCGGCGGCCACGTCGATCTCGGCATGGAGGCGCTCACCGGCGCCACACAGCCAGGCCACCTCGAGCGCAACGACCAGCGAGTACGCGACCGCTGCTCGCGGCTGAAAGCCGCCCGGGAGCGGGACCACCGGCACGTCCTCGGCCCGCGCGGCGTCGGCCAGCTTGCCGCCGGTGGTGGCGACGATCCTCCGGGCGCCGAGCGCGCCGGCGGCCTCGTAGACGGCCAGTGTCTCCTCGGTGTTGCCGGAGTAGCTCGAGCACAGGACCATGGTGTCGGGGGTCGTCCAGGGCGGCAGGGCATAGCCGCGGGCGAGCATGATCGGCCGGGAGGCCCGGTCTCCCAGCGCCTCCCGGGCCAGTGCGCCGCCGATCGCCGACCCGCCCATGCCCGCCACGACCAGACCGCCGGGGGCGTCGTAGGGCTCGAGGTTGGCCGACTCGACACGCCACAGCGCGTCACGCAGGTGATCGGGAAGCCCGAGGATGTCTTCGATCTGTCGCGCCGAGTCGATCGACTCGATGGCTCCCCTCGTAAGGTCGACCGTCGTGCTCAAAACCTGATCGCTCCGTCCGGAAGCTCCACGCCCGGGAAGATACGCGCGCCGGCCGCGAGCATGTTTCCCGACCCGATCCGGACGCCCTCTCCGACGACGACCCCCCCCTCGATGTGGCACTGGTCGCCGATGCTCACGCCGGGGCCGATGATCGAGGCGCTGATCGTGGTTCCGGCGCCTACCGCGACGCCCTCGAGCAGCACCGAGGCCTCCACCCGGGCCCCCTCCGAGATCCTCACCCCCTCGCCCAGCACGCTGCGATCTCCCACCAGGGCGCGGGGCGCCACCGAGCAGCCGGCCGCCACGAGCACCGGCGCGACCACCCGGCCCTCGACCGCCGAGCCGTCGACCAGGGCCAGGCCGTGGTCACCCAGCTCACGCCCGACCTCGGTGATCACCTTGCCCTCGAGGATGTCGTAGGTCGCCTTCAGGTAGCGGTCAGGGGTCCCGATGTCCATCCAGTAGCCGCTCGACTCGTAGCCGTACAAGCCGTTGCCGACCAGGGTGGGGAACACCTCGCGCTCGATCGATACGTGGGTGCCAGCCGGCGGCATCCCATCGAGCACGTTCCGCTCCAGGATGTAGGCGCCGGCGCTGATCAGGTTGGTGTCGAGCTCGTCGAGCCCGGGCTTCTCGATGAACTCCCTGACCGAGCCATCCGGCCCGCAGCGAACCAGGCCGTACGCCGAGGGGTCCTCGACCGGATACAGCGCCAGCGTGGCGCGCGCCCCGGTCCGCTCATGCTGCTCGAGCTGGGCGGTCAGGTCGATGTCGGTCAGCACGTCGCCGTTGAGCATGATGAAGCGCTCGTCGAGCAACTCCTCGGCGAACTTGAGCGCGCCGCCGGTGCCGAGCGGCTGGGGCTCCTCCAGATAGCGCAGGCGGATGCCCAGGCTCGCGCCGTCGCCGAGCACGTCGCGCACCGCGTCGGCCATGAACCCGCAGCCCAGGATCGCGTCGTCGACGCCGTGCTGGTGCAGCCACTGGAGCATGTAGGAGATGAACGGACGGCCGACCAGCGGCACGACCGGCTTGGGGATCGTCGAGGTCAGCGGGCGCAGGCGGGTCCCCTCCCCGCCGGCGAGGATCAGCGCCTGCATATCAGCGCAGTCACGTGTCCGCTACCGCCCGATGCCCTCGTAGATGAAGCCGGCCGCTCTGACCGATTCGGGGTCGATGAAGTTGCGTCCGTCGATTACCAGCCGGCCGGGCATCCGCTCGGCCACCTGGGTCCAGTCGAGCTCGGCGAACTCGGGCCATTCGGTCACGATTACCACCGCGTCCGCTCCCGCCACCGCGCCGAGGGCGTCTTCGGCGAACTCCACGCCGCCCATCAGCTTGCGGGCCTCCCGCTCGGCGATCGGATCATAGGCCCGCACCTTCGCACCATCGGCCTGCAAACGCGCCGATAGCACCAGCGAGGACGCCTCGCGCATATCGTCGGTGTTCGCCTTGAACGCCAACCCGAGCAGCGCGACCGACTTGCCGACCAGCGACCCCAGGTGCTTCTGCAGCTTGCTGATCACCCGCCGCTTCTGCAGCTCGTTGACCTCGATCACCGCGGTCAGCAGCTGGAAGTGATAGCCCGAGTTCCCCGCCAGCTGCTTCAACGCCGACACATCCTTCGGGAAACACGACCCGCCGAAGCCGATCCCCGGCTTCAAGAAATGCGTGCCGATCCGCTGGTCCAGCCCCATCCCCCGCGCCACCTCGAGCACGTCGGCGCCGGTCTCCTCGCACACGTTCGCGATCTCGTTGATGAACGAGATCTTCGTGGCCAGAAACGCGTTGGCGGCCAGCTTGATCATCTCCGCGCTGGCTATATCCGTCCGCACCAGCGGCGCGTCCAGCGGCGAGTACAGCTCGATCACCGCATCCCCGGCCCAGTCGCCGTCGTCCCCCACGACGACCCGATCGGGCTTCAAGAAATCCTCAAGCGCCGAACCCTCCTTCAAGAACTCCGGACACGACACATAGGCAAAGCCGCCCTTGCCCCGCTCCTCGAAGCTCCGCCGGATCGCCGCGCCCGTCCCGACCGGAACGGTCGACTTCATCACCAGCGCATGGCGATCAGAGCGCGGCATCGCATCGACTACCGCATGAACCGCGCTCAGATCAGCATCGCCGGAGTAGGTCGGCGGGGTGCCCACGGCCACGAACAACAACCGCGCATGCTCGAGCGCCGGCGCCAGCTCGGTCGAGAAATGCAGACGCTCCCGACTCGCCCGGATGCTCTCAGCCAACCCCGGCTCATAGATCGGGATCTCCCCCCGCTCCAGCCGCGCGATCTTCTCTGCATCGATATCGACACACCACACCTCGCTGCCGAGCTGAGCGAAGCCCACAGCCGTAACCAGACCCACGTATCCGGTGCCGATCACCGCGATCGGCTCTCTTGCCGTGCCCATCGGTCCGAGAGTAGCCAGTGGCCTTCAGTGGGCCTTCGTCAGCGAGGCCGCGATGGCGACCAGCTGACGGTTGGTGATGTTGTCGGTCAGCGTGTTCGAGATCCAGTACACGGCCTGGGGCGTCCGCCAGGCGACCAGGCTGAGCTTGCCGCCGTTGGCATAGAGCAGGAGCCGCTTGCCGTTCACGAACTTGGTCGCGCTCGGGCTGTTCAGGATCGGCGGGCTCTGCCAGGTACTGCCCTGCACGCCGTAGTACTGCCCGAGCACGGGATTGATCTCCAGCGTCATCCGGTAGGCGTAATGGGCGATCCCATGGCGGTCGTGGAGCAGGTAAGCACGCGGATAGCCGATCGTGTTCGCGCCACCCTCGACAGGGCAGAGGCTCGTTTGGCTCTGGCAATACTGAGAGTTGCCCATGATCAGCTTGGGGAAGAAGATCGGGATCCCGATCTTGCCGAGGGCCTTGGACTGGCTCTGACCGTCGCTGACGTCGGCGCGCAGACCGGGCACGGGGCCGCGCCCATTACCGCCGCCGCCTCCGGGCTTGCCGCCGGCATTCGCAGCGCCCGCCGGCGGACTCGAATTGGCGGCCGGCTTGGGGGTCGGGGTCATGAACGCCTTGAACGCGCTCCGCTCGGCGCCCGAATCGGCCGTGACGTAGCAGGGAGCCGCCTGGACCGCGCCCCCGGCCTGGGTGGGACCGGAGTAGCACGGCAGAGTGATCGCCGGGAACGGGATCTGCTTGATCGAGTTGACCGAGGAGAACGCAACCAGGTCGAACAGGTTGATGATCCCGTCGGTGGTGTGCAGGTTGTGGTCGGTCTTCGCATTGCTGCCGAAGATGCCCAGCAGCCGCTCCCGCTGGGTGATGATCTGATCCTGGCTGAACTGGGATTTCGCCCAGCGAACGAAGTCCTGCTGGCGGGCGTTGCGGACGATGTCCGAGTCGGTGTGACGGAAGCGCACGAACGAAAGTGCGTCAGCCCCGCACAGCTTCTGGTAGCCGGCCTGGATGTCGATGCTCGAGTAGTCGGTGACCGCGGTGTTGTTGTAGTAGCGGTGGTCGACGTCGGTGTAGACGCATCCGATCGCGTTGATCATCCGCTCGAAGCCGCCGAACCCGACGTCGACGACGTGGTTGACCTTCAACCCGGGGAACACCTGCTGCTGAAGGACCTTGATCAGCAGGTTGGGGCCCCCGATGAAGTAGGCCAGGTTCAGCTTGGCGCTGCCAACACCCCCGCCCTGCGGAATCTGCACCTTGAGGTCGCGCGGGACCGAGATCAGGTTGATCGTCGAGGAGTTCGGATCCAGCCGCACGAGCATCATCGTGTCCGTGTTGACGTCCCGGAACGGCGTCCCGGCCCGATGGTCCGAGCCGACCAGCAGGATCGTCTGCGCCTTGCCCGGATCAGGAACGACAACCGATGGGGACGCCTGGAACGACGGCGTCCGATCCAGCAAGTGGGTGATTTGACGGACCTGGAGCAGCCCGCCTACCGCGGTGGTCGCGGCCGCGAAGCCGATGACCAGAATGGCCGCCACCAGCGAGCGCCACAGCATCCCGCCGCGCGTGCTGGGAATCAGCCTCACCTGCGGCCTCCCTCGATCGCGGTCAGCCCGCTGCGCGGCTCCTCGGCCGCGACCACGCCCCCGTCACCGGCGGTGCTTTCCGGTGCTGGTCGCTCGAGCCAGATCGGCAGCATGCGCACGAAACTGACCAGCGAGCGCCGGTAGCGGGCCATCGAGGAGATCGAGACCCACTCCTCGGGGCCGTGATGGCCGGCGCCGTCGGGCCCGAACTCGACTGCCGGAATGCCCGCCGCCATGAACGCGACCGCGTCCGACGCCCCATCGCGCCCCACGCTCATGACCTCCTGGTCGGGAATGGCGCGGGACACGGCGTCGCGCAGCGCGCGCACGTAGGGGTTGGCGCGTGGCACGCTGACCGGAGGGAAGATGAAGTGCTTGGTGATCCTGGCCTCTCCGATCCGTCCGATCTGGGCCATGATCTCCTCGGGGTCCTGGCCGGGCAGGAAGCGAACGTCGACCGCCATCCGGCATAGATCCGGAACTTTGTTGAGCGCGTCGCCGCCCTCGATCCGTCCAAGGTTGATCGACGGCCGGTCGAACATCTCCGAGGATTGGCGGGAGAACGGAAGCGATTCGATCGCCCGGAATACATCGATCGCCTTCAAGACCGCGTTGTCCCCCAGCCATGGCGTGGAGCTGTGGGCGGCTCGGCCTTGGACCTCGATCAGCATGGCGAGCACACCCTTGGCCTCGACGCCGATGTGCAGGTTGGTCGGCTCGCCGGTGATCGCGAAGTCGCCGCCCAGACCGCGGCTGACCGCGCCGTCGGTCGAGCGCTCGTCGATCTCCTCCGATTCCTCGTCGGGCACGCAGATGAGGCGAACCCGCACCGCGGTCTGGCGCTCGACGTCCTTGAGCGCGCACATCATGGCGGCCAGCCCGCCTTTCATGTCGTAGGCGCCCCGCCCGATCAGCCGGTCGCCCTCGACGCGCGGGGAGAACTGCTCAGTTCGAGCCGGGACGACGTCGAGATGCCCGTGGAACACCACGCAGGGGTGATCCTCCGCCTCGTCGGCCGGCGGTCCGACCTCCGCCACCAGGACGGGCAGCCCGTTGTGATCGTGGTGGCGCACCTCGATGTCGCGAGATTCGAGCCACCCCTTCACGAATCCTGCCGCCGCGACGATCTCCTCCGGCTTGGAGGTGTCGTAGGAGATCAGCCGCTCGGCCAGCGTAAGTTCGTCAATCAAGGCCAGGTAGGATAAGCAGAGGCTTGGTCGGTGGCCGGCGGTGCTCAGCCACCTTCCGCAATGCTCAGAAACGTCTCGAGGCGCCTCTTGTCGCGCTCCGCGACCCGACGTTTCTCGGTGTCGTCGCCCGCGGACTCGAGTTCCCGCTCGGCGCGCTGGAGCCGTTCACGCAGCGACCCGGCATCCAGATCGCCCGGCGCCTGGGCCTCCTCGACCAGGATCAGCGCCCGGTTGTCAGCCACCTGCAGGTAGCCCTCGGCCTGCGCGAAGCGCACGCACTCGGACTCGGTCTTGTACAGCCGCAGCTCCGTCGGGTCGAGCATGGCCAGGATCGGCTGGTGATGGGCCAGGACGCCGATCGAGCCGACCGCCGTCTTGGTCGAGACCAACTCGACCTCGTCGTCGAATACACCCCCCTCGGGGGTCAGGACCTCGACCCGGAACTTCTCGTGCGCCATCAGCGCTTATTCCTCGCCGTTGCCCGAGTCCGAGTCCTCGCCGCCATTCTCGTCGGAGCTCTTCTCCTCGGAGCGCTCCTCGGACCCGCCGGACTCGTCCTCGTCGGACTTCTCCTCATCGGAGTCATCGCCGCTGTCGCCGCGGGCGTCCTTGATCACCTCGTCGATCGTGCCCTTCATGAAGAACGCCCGCTCTGGAAGGTCGTCGTGCTTGCCCTCGAGGATCTCCTTGAAGCCGCGGATCGACTCGGCGATCGGGACGTACGTGCCCGGCGTTCCGGTGAACTGCTCGGCCACGTGGAACGGCTGGGACAGGAAGCGCTCAATCTTGCGCGCCCGGTTCACGGTCAGGCGGTCCTCGTCGGAGAGCTCGTCGATACCCAGGATCGCGATGATGTCCTGGAGCTCGCGGTAGCGCTGGAGCACCTGCTTGACCTGGTTGGCGACGTCGAAGTGCTCGTCGCCGAGGATCTCCGCCTTGAGGATCGTCGAGGTGGAGTCGAGCGGATCGACCGCCGGGTAGATGCCCTGCTCAGCGATCGAGCGCGACAGGGTCGTGGTCGCGTTGAGGTGCGCGAACACCGACGCCGGCGCCGGGTCGGTGAGGTCGTCCGCCGGGACGTAGATGGCCTGCACCGAGGTGATGGACCCCTTGCGGGTGGAGGTGATGCGCTCTTGCAGGGCGCCCATCTCGGTGGACAGGGTCGGCTGGTAGCCGACCGCCGAGGGCATGCGGCCCAGGA
>DATIEI010000020.1:0-2275 GCA_035455845.1 Solirubrobacteraceae bacterium | reverse complement strand
CGCCGAAGAGCGCTCGACGCCACGGGTCCGGGCGTTAGGGAGATCGGTCCGGCTGCCCGGAAGGCGCCGTGGCATCCGCCGAGGCAGTGACCGACGGGTCGGGAGTGGATCCGCACCGAGTGCGTCGGCTCGAGCTGCTAGTGGGTCTCGCCGAAACGTTGGACCGGAAACGGCGCTGAGGCGTCGAAGAGGGGACGCATCCGATCCTTGGAGGTGAGGGTGCGTCCTCCCGAAGTGTTCGTGCGGGCGTTGGAGCCGCCCGAGGCGCGTCGGCTTAAGCGGCTGGCGACCGATGGCAAGCACCGCTCGACGCGGATCAGGGCGATGATCTTGCTGGCCTCGGCGACCGAGATGCCGGCGTCGCAGATCGCGCGGCTGTATCTGACCGATGCCGAGCACGTGCGCAAGGTCATCCACGACTTCAACGAGCGGGGATTCGCAGCGCTTGACCCCGATTACCGGGGCGGGCGTCCCAAGAAGGTCACGCCCGCACAGCGCGATGCCGTGGTGGCTGTCGCGCGCGCCCGCCCCGACACGCAGGGCGTGTCCTTGACGCGCTGGTCGATCGACAAGCTCGCCCGGCATCTGGCCGAGCAGCAGATCGCGCGGCTGTCGCCCACGACGCTGCGGGCGTTGCTGGAGCACGCGGGGCTGAGCTTTCAGCGCACCAGGTCGTGGAAGTGGAGCCCGGATCCGGATTTCAAGGCCAAGGCACAGCGGATCCTCGGGCTCTATCGCGATCCGCCGCCCGACGGGCCGGTCGTGTGCTTTGACGAGATGGGACCGATCCAGCTGATCCCCCACCAGGGCGCTGGCTGGGCGCCAGTCGGTCGCCCCGAACGGCTGCGCGCGACCTATAACCGCCGCGGCGGCACCCGCTACCTGTTCGGCGCCTTCGACGTCCACGCCGACCGCCTGATGGGTCGCCTGCGCGCCCACAAATCGGCGCGCGAGGTGCTCGGTTTCTTGCAGACGATTCGGATGCGCTACCCGGCCCGCCGGCGCATCTACCTGGTCATGGACAACCTGTCCACGCACTGGACCAACGACATCCGCACCTGGGCCGCCGACAGCAACGTCGAGCTGGTCGCCACGCCGACCTACGCCAGCTTCCTAAACCGCATCGAGTGTCACTTCTGGGCCATCGGCGAATTCGTCATCAAGAACGCTGACTACCCCGACTGGGATGCCCTGGCCCGCGCGATGGCCGACTACATCCACCTCCGCAACCGCACCCACGGCGGAGGCCCGATCGCCCAACTCGAAGCCCGCCGCCGCGTCGCGTGATCAAAACCCTTCCCCGTGCGACCTAAACGCGCGGTCCACTAGCCGTACCGTGCGCGGCGCTCGGGCGCTCGCGGACAACCGTCGGCCGATGTCTGGGGGTCGTCCGAGCAGTCGTCGTGCCGCAGGGATTGCACGCCTGCTCGCCTCGGCCGGGGTCGCGAGCCACGTCCGAGGGCCGTGCCCCGGGGGCGTGGGGCACGTGACCAGTCACGACGCCTCCCTGATCCGGCCGGCGGCGATGCTCGTGATCGAGGCCGACGACTGTCAGGGAGGCAACCCGGTCACGGGCGGGCAGATCCGCGTCGACGAGCGCCGGCGCACCGCCCTGGTCCGCGCATCGCTTCGACAGCGCCGAGGACATGCAGGAGGGCGCGGCGGGCCTCGGAGCGATGGGACACCCCAGGGACGCGCGTGCCCGTCGACCTCTGCGCGCTCGAGCGGGAGCGCGGGGCCTGACCCCCGCGGGATCCCTCAGGTCCCCGGCGTCCCGCGCTCCAGCGAGTCGAACCGCAGCGCGCTCGACCCCTCGCCGCGGCCGACGCGGACGCTGCGCGCCGCCCACAGCCAGGTCGAGCCGTCCGTCCAGCGGGCGAGCCGCCGGCCCTGGGTGACACCAACGCCCTCCCGCGGGACCTCCTCGTCGAACACCAGCAGGCCCGGGACGGTCAGGAGCTCGCTCCGGGCCGCCTGGACGCGCTGGGAGCCGTCCGGCTGCAGGACGGCGCCGACCTGGAGGCGCTCGGCGACCTGGCCGTCGGCGAGGGTGACCTCGACGGGCACGAGCGGCACCCAGTTGGACGGGACGCTGGTGGCGAGGCGGTAGCGGCTCGGGACGCCCCCCAGCCCCGTGTCGACGCCGGTCGCGTCTCCCGGACCGCCCGGCGCCGCGGGATCGTCGTCGGCCGGCGACGGGTTGAGCGCCCCCGGAGTCTCGACCGGCGACGCCACGGTGCGCTCGATCCCCCACGCGATGTTCGCGGTCTCGTCG
>DATIEI010000019.1:0-14910 GCA_035455845.1 Solirubrobacteraceae bacterium | reverse complement strand
GACATCCCCTGCGAGAGGTCGAACGGCGTGGTGCGCGCTTTGCACCACACCTCGCGGTCCTCGAGGCGCACGTAGCAGTCGGTGAACGTCCCGCCGATGTCGATCTCGACCGATGAGCTCACGACTCGCCGCCTTGGATGTCGGCGTGCCCCAGCTTAAGTGCGTCGATGTCCAGCTCGATGTCGTGCGTGACCGGGTGGCCGGGCGGCAGGTACTCGACCTCGATCAGCGTCGCGCATCCGGGGCAGATGAACTCGAGGATGCGACACCACGCGGGATCGGGCGCGAACGTGTACTCACCCTCGACTACCGGCCGGTGCACCTCGCGGGGATCGCGCTCCCAGACCAGGCAGCCGAGCTTGTAGTTGCCGCGGGCGCTGCCGAGTGTGGTGCCGCAGCTGACGCAGACCCACTGCTCGGAGTCAAGATCGATCTCGAGGTACTCCGTGATCCTCTGTTTCACGCCGATCCCTCCCGGCTGAGAATTCCGTAACCCTCGGGCGTGAACGTCACCGACCACCCGGGCGGGACGAAGATTGTCGTGTCGGGAGCGCGCAGGAACGCGGGGCCGGTCACCGGCGAGGCGCCGGGGTCACCAAGCCCGGGGGCCACGAGCGCGGTCAGACGACCTTGCGAGGTCACGATCTCTCGGGAGCGCGCGGCTTCCCCATCGGCGCCGGCGGTGATCATCTCCACCGGTGCCTCCCGCGGGACCGACACGTGGAGCGCGATTCGATGTGTGACCGAGGCGGCGCCACCCAGCGCAGCCGTGGCGTCCGGCGCGCTGAGCACGCCGGCGAGCGTCAGACCCGCGCGGCTCACCGACCCGACCTCCAGCGACGCCTGGACCTCATCCAGCGTGTGGACCCCCTCGGCCCGCAGGTCCCGCCGGGCGTTGTCGGCCAGGCGCGCCACCGCAGCGCCGAGCGCCGCCTCGCCGGACCCGGCCGGCACGACAGCCTGGTAGGCGTGGGCGATCGGCAGCAGCCCGGCGCCAAAGGCCGAGAACACAGAACTGTGAGGGAACACCACCACGCGATCTATGCCGAGGATCTCCGCCGCCTCGACGGACAACAACCCGCCGCCGCCCCCGTATGAGAACAGCCAGCGGGTGGAAGGGTCGCTGGCCTGCAGCGCGGGTTGGCGTGCCGCCCATGCGCCCAGATACCTGGACAGCTCGCGGAAGATCGCCGCCTTGGCCTCGAGCAGCGTCCGCTCAACAGTCGTGGCGCGTCGCTCGGCCATCGCCTGCGCCGCCGCGCGGGCCGGCTCCGGATCCAGGCGGCGTCGGCCGCCCAGGAACTCGCCCGGCTCGAGGTAGCCGAGAAGCAGCCACACGTCGGTCGGCGTCAGCCACTCCCCGCCAAGCCCGAAGCATGCCGGGCCGGGCGAGGCGCCGGCGCTGCGCGGGCCAACCCGGATCTCGCCGGTGTCCTCTACGGCGATGATCGAGCCACCTCCGATCCCAAACGAGTGCAGCGGCACGGAGGGGTGCGGGATGACCAACTCCCCCACGTCGGTGACGTCGCTGACCGGCACCCGGCCGTCGGCCACGAACGACACGTCGGTGGTGGTGCCGCCCACGTCGAGCGTGCACACGTGCTGGGCGCCGAGCACACGCGCCACGTAGCTCGCTCCCAGCACGCCCGCGGTCGGACCGGAGTCGTAGGTGTCGATCGCGCGGGTCTTGGCCACGCGGCTCGTCGACCCGTCGGTGTTGACGATCAGGAGCGGGTGGGTCAGGCCGCGGGAGCGGGCGCGATCCTCGGCCAGGTACAGCGCCCGGACGAGGTTCGGATGCAGGTAGGCGTTGACCACCGCCGCGGCGGTGCGCCCATGGTCGTCGCCGGCCAGCGACACCCGGGAGGCGACCATCAGGGGTACCGCACCGAGGTAGTGCCGGGGATACGAGCGGTCGATCAATTCGCGCGCTCGCAGCTCGTTGGCCGGGTTCAGGTGAGCGTTGGCAAAGCTGAGAACGAGCAGCCGCACCCCCCGCTCGAGCAGCTCGCGCACCGCGGCCTCGAGCTCGGGCTCACTGGGTACGGTCACGACCGCGCCCCGGTCGTCGACCTCCTCGGTCACCCCGCGAACCAGCTCCAGGTCGAGGAGCGATCCGAGCGCTTGCACCTGGGTCGCGCTGCCATACAACTCCGTCTCGGCCCCCCGCGTGACGATCAGCCCGAGCGACGCGCCGCGTCGCTCCACGATCGTGTTGGTGGCGATCGTCGAAGAGAAGTGCAGGCGGGTGAGCGCCCCGAGGAAGCCGGCCATGTCTCGCCCGATCGCGGCGGCAGCCGCCTCGAGGCAGGCCTGAAACCCGATGGTCAGGTCCTGGGGCGTGGTGTCGACCTTGACCTGGGCGGTGCGGGAGCCGTCGGAGACGAAGCCGTCGGTGAAGGTTCCGCCGGTGTCGATGCTCATGGTCAGCGCTCGCCGCGGACGCGCGCTCGGCTCCGGGGCGGCCGAAGCGACCGAGGAGGCGCTCGTCGAGGTGCTCGCCATCTCTACTCCCGCCCGTCGACCATCGGGAGATTCAGCTCGCTGCGCTCGGCCTGCGCGAGCGCCGCGTCGTAGCCGGCGTCGGCGTAGCGCGCGACACCGAGCGCGGGATCACTCCAGAACACCCGGGCGATCTTGCGCTCGGCCAGCTCGCTGCCGTCGGCCACAACGACCATCCCGCTGTGAATGCTTCTTCCGATGCCGACCCCACCCCCGTTGCCGACGGCCACCCAGCTCGCCCCCTGGGCGGCATTGAGCAGCGCCCCCAGGATCGGCCAGTCGGCGATTGCATCGCTGCCGTCCTGCATCCCCTCTGTTTCACGCGCCGGCGATGCGACCGCGGCCGGGTCCATGTGGTCGCGCCCGAGCGCCAGCGGCCCGATCTCGCCCGAGCGGACAAGCTCGTTCAGCCGGAGCCCGACCGCGTCGCGCTGCCCGAGCCCAAGCCAGCAGATGCGGGCGGGCAGGCCCTGGTGACCGAGACGGGACCGGGCGAGCTGGATCCAGCTGCTGAGCGTCGGACGGTCGACGACCTCCATGAGCGCGTCCTCTGACTTGCGCAGATCCTCGGGATCGCCCGACAGCGCGATCCAGCGGTACGGACCGACGCCCTGAGCGAGCAGGGGGCGCACGTAGGCTGAGACGAAGCCGGGGATCGACATCGCCTCGGCCACGCCGGCGTCGCGAGCCTGAGCCCGCAGGTTGTTGCCGTACTCGAACGCGATCGCCCCTCGGGAGCGCAGCTCCAGGAGGCCCTCGACGTGGCGGGCGATCGAATCGCGAACCGCCTGGAGATAGGACGTGTCGTCCGCCTCCGCCTGCTCTGCGTCCTGCGCCGTGTACCCGGCCGGGACATAGCCGTGAAGCAGGTCGTGCGCCGCGGTCTGATCGGTGACCACGTCGAAGCGAATGTCGTCCCGGACGAGACGGGGCACGACGTCGGCCGCGTTGCCGACGAGGCCAATCGCCGCCGGACCGGCCGGGTCGTGCAGCGCAGCGAGAGCATGTCGGTAGTCGTCGGTCAGCAGGTCGATCCATCCTGCGTCGACACGCCTACGGGCCCGGCGAGCATCGACCTCGATGGCCAGCACCCGCCCTCGATTGAGGGCCACGCCCAGGCCCTGCGCGCCGCCCATGCCCCCCAGTCCCGCGGTCAGCACGCGCTTGCCGGCCAACGTGCCGCCGAAGTGCGTCCTCCCCACCGCGCTGAACGTCTCGTAGGTGAAGCCGAGGACGCCCTGGGTGCCGATGTAGAACCAGCCTCCGGCGGTCATCTGTCCGTACATGGTCAGGCCGGCCGACTCGAGCGCCCAGAAGTCCTCGGGCGTGGACCAGGCCGGGACGAGCATCGCGCTCGAGATCAGCACGCGTGGCGCGTCCGGGTGGGTGGGCAGCACCGCCACGGGCTTGCCCGACTGCACGATCAGCGTCTCGGAGCCATCGAGCCCGCGCAGCGCAGCGACGATCGCCTCCAGACACTCCCGGTTGCGCGCCGTCTTGCCCGTCCCGCCGTACACGACCAGGTCATCGGGGCGCTCGGCCACCGCCGGATCGAGGTTGTTGAGCAGGCAGCGCAGCGCGCCTTCCTGCTCCCAACCTCGGCAGGTCAGCTCGAGTCCGCGCGGTGTCGCCAGGTTGACGCTGGGGCGGGCGGTGGGGATGCTGTCGGTGATCGGGGCCTCGGTCGTCGGAGCGGCGCGATTGTATCCATACATCCATGGATGCATCAATCCACCTATCTGCATCCATCGCTACGATTTCCAGACCGTGGCAGGCACCACCGACCGCGTGCTCGTCACGAGCCTCGCCGACGAAATCGCCTTCCGTATCCAGGCGGGGATCCTCGACGGCCAGTTCCCCCCCGGCACCCACCTCCAGCAGGACGAGCTGTGTGCCCGGTTCGGCGTCAGCCGCACCCCGGTGCGTGAGGCGCTGCGCAAGCTGCAGGCGACCAACCTGGTCGACCTCGTGCCCAACCGCGGCGCCACCGTGCGGATTCCCACCCGCAAGGAGCTGGTCGACGTGTACGCGGTGCGCGCCGAGCTCGAGGGCTATGCCTGCCAGCTCGCGGCGCCCCAGGTCAACCCCGCCTTCCTCGAGGAACTCGACCGCGTCCAGGCTGAAATGGCGCGCGCCACCGCCGAGCTCGAGCTCGGCGGCCTGCGTCCCGAGGACGAGGCGGCGTTCAACACCCGCGTGACCGTGGCCAACGTCCGCTTCCACGGCGCCATCCACGGCCTGGCCGACAACGCACACTTGGGCCGCACGATCGAGGAGCTACAGAGCTACTTTCCCAAGGACTACGTGTGGCGCGCCCTTCGCGACTCGCCCGAGGGCCACGTGCTGAGTGTGGACGAGCACGAGGAGATCCGCGACGCGCTGGCCGAGCACGACGGCACCGCGGCCCGGCGGGCCATGTCCGCTCACATCGAGCACGCGGGACGGCTACTCATCGCGTACCTGGACCGCCACCGGTTCTGGGGTCCGTAGCCGCCTCTAAGAAGCGTCACATCTCCGACCGCAATCGGGATCAGTAGTTCCCCGAAGCGGGGGTGCGCATTGAGCGCGATGACCCTTCGATACTGCGGGCCATAAGGTGCCGAGCCATGGCTGCGATCGTCAACCTGAACCACCACGCGAACTACGTGCACTGGCATTTCTTTCAGATGTCGGTGTCGAACATCGTGGTGATCGTGCTGATGGTGATCGTGTTCGCGGTCGCGATTCTCGCCCCGTTTCCAGGTCACGTGGGGGGCAAATCGTCATGAGCGTCTCCGAGGAGCGCTCATGGACCGCGCGCGTGCGCGGGCGGGCGGTCGCAGCCCTACCTCCCGACAAGCTGCTGCCCGACAAGCAGCCGGCCTATGTGGCGTCGTGGATCTACGTGTTCGGCGTCCTCTCGCTGTCCTCGCTGATCGTGATCATCGCCTCGGGTTCGATCCTCGCCCTGAAGGGACCGGGCTGGTGGCATTTCACGGGAGTGGGCCTCTTCTTCAACAGCATCCACCTATGGTCGGTTGAGCTGTTCTTCTTCGTAATGGTCATCCACCTTTGGGGCAAGTTCTGGATGGCCGCGTGGCGCGGCGGGCGCGCACGGGTGTGGATAACGGGGGCGGTCACCTTCCTGGTGGCGATCCCGTGCGCGCTCACCGGCTACGTCTCCCAGCAGAACTTCGACGCACAGTGGATTTCCACGCAGGCCAAGGACGCCATGAACTCGGTCGGGATCGGCGCGTTCTTCAACCTCCTGAACTTCGGCCAGATGTACAGCTACCACGTCCTACTGCTCCCCGCGGCGGTGGTCGGGATCGTGATCGCCCACATCCTGCTCGTGCGCAAGCACGGCGTCGTGCCGCCGTTCTCGCTACCGGTGGAGTCGGCTGACTCGGAGCCGTCGTCGTGAACCGCCTCCGGCTCGCCGAGGAGGAGCGCTACCGCGAGTGGAAGGGCGGTTATCGCTCCTACGACATCGTCAAGGAGGCATGCATCGCGCTCGGCGTGGTAGTGGCCCTGTGTCTCCTGCTGACGATCGTGTTCTCATCGCCCGACGAGAAACCCAGCACGGTCCAGAGTTGGGCCCGCACCGATCCGGTCGACTTCGTCACCACCGCCACTTCCGAACTTGACGGGTCGAGCGACACCGCCGGCTACGGGCCGCCCTACAACCACGCCTCCGACGGCCAGCACATCGCGTTCCTCTACCCGCAGAAGTGGCTGGGCGTCAGCCACCCGGTGGACACCGCACAGGACTTCGTGCTGGCCCCGCTGCGCTCGATCCCCGCGCAACCGGCGCTACAGACCGCCGTGTCTTCCTACGAGTCCGCCCCGACCGCTAACCAGAACGCCTGGACCAGCGCCTACCAGACAGCGCTTGCCAAGGCCAAGGCCAACTCCGACGGGTCGATCACGGTTCCAGCCGGCCAGTACGGGCCCCTGCCGACGATGATGGCGAGCCTCCTGGGCTTCGCCCAGAGCGGCGGTCTCGACGGGTCGCTGCTGACCAGCAAGCAGTTCTACCAGACCGACTACACCAACCCGCTGCTGTTGCTCGCCGACGGCGGGCTCCTGGCCAACCGCGCCGAGGCCGAACACCTGCTCGGCGGTCAGTGGGGAATGATGAACGAGACCGGCAGCTACCCCGGGCAGGTCTGGCTGTGGCTCTACACGTTCTGGTATCAGATCAAGCCGTTCTCGACCTCGGCCAATGCCGACATCCTGGTCATGGCGGTGATGGGCGCGCTCAGCCTCGCGCTGGTCTTGATCCCGTTCATCCCCGGCGTTCGCGACATCCCGCGGTGGATCCCGATCTACAAGCTGATCTGGCGCAACCACTACCGGTCACTCGCCTGAGGGGTCGCAGCGCCGGCTAGGGTGGGTAGGCGGACGCGCGCAGCGCCTGGAGGCGGCACTTCTCATGATGGGTGTTGATGCTCTCTCCGGCCACCATGCGGGGCGTGGCGAACCGGGTCTGGAGGACCGGTGACTGGCACACCTCGCCCACGCCACCGGCTCGGCGTCGACCGCCCGCTCCCGGGCGTGCGGAACAGGTAGCGAACCACGGCGAGCAACACGTTCGGCTGCCACTTGGCCTCCGGCATGGCAGCCAGGAAGTCGACCGTCTACAGGCTGTCCGCGACGGCCTCCGCGATCTCCACGTACAGCGCGGAGCGGCCGGTCGCCTCCCGGGCAAAGCGCCGGAAACCCTCCGCGATCGTCCTGCGCGCGTCCGTGGCGGGCCGAGGACTGCTCACCGGGCAGGAGAGTAGATAGTGTCGGCCGATGGAGCGCAACGTGCTGGGCGAGCCGCTCGAGCCGTGTGGCCTCGATCCGCTGACCGGCTTCTTCCGCGACGGTTGTTGCCGGACCGGCCCCGGCGACTTCGGCAGCCACACGATCTGTGCCGTGGTCACGGCCGAGTTCCTCGAATTCCAGCAGAGCGTCGGGAACGACCTGAGCACGCCGATGCCCGAGCACCGGTTTCCCGGGCTGACTCCCGGCGACCGCTGGTGTGTGACCACCCATGCCTGGCTACGCGCCCATGCGGAGGGCGTCGCCGCGTTCGTGGTGCTGGCCGCCACGCACGAGCGCGCGCTCGAGGTCGTGCCGCTCGACGTGCTCAGGGACTACGCGGTCGACGTACCCGCCGACCCGAGCTCGATCGATACACCGTGACCAGGTTCGAGGGGTTCGGGCTTGGTGGCGCGCGGCGGCTTCGGTGACCGGCTGGCTCGACCAGCACGTGGGCACGAGTGCCTCTCAGCGCCGCGCGTAGCGCCCGGTGAGCGTGCCCTGGCCGAGCACCGGCAGCGCGCTCACGTCGTCGGCCGAGAAACCTTTGCGAAGCCCGGACGGTTGCCCGAGCGCGTACACGGTGATCACGTAGTGATGCGCGGGCCCGGACGGGGGGCACGGACCCCGGTAGCCGAGCGAGCCGAAGCTGTTTCGGCCGAGCACCGCGCCCGGAGGCGAAGCGCCGGCCGACAGCGACATCGAGCCGCTCGCCGGCCGCAGGTGCGCGATGACCCAGTGGATGAAGTTCCCGCCTGGCGCATCGGGGTCGCGCATGACCACGACGAGCTCCTTGGTCGCGCTGGGCAACCCGGTCGCATGCAGCGGCGGCGACACATCCCGTCCGTCGCAGGTGTGCACGCGCGCGATTGTCCGACCGGGCGTGAAGTCGCTGGTCACCTCGATGCTCGAGGTCTGATCCGGCTGCGACGAGCTGGTCGATTTGCTCGACCCGCCACAGCCCGCCGCGCTCACCGCCGCCAGGGCGGCCAGGATCGCGGGCGCGATGCGCATGGCCGCATTATCGGGCGAGCAGTCGCGTGACGCTCGGACTCAGCGCGACCCCGTCGCGCAGGCCGGGCGAGGGCATCGGCGTCCCGTAACCGTGCCTCACCGGGATCACCCCGGCCCAGGTGTCGCGCTCGGCGTCGGGCGAGCCGTCATCGTCGGGCGGCCGGTTGCGAGTCTTGACGGAGGCCTCGCCGATCGTCAGGGCAAGGATTGCCGTGCCTTTGAGCTCCTGGCGCGACGGTGGCCTGACCTCTGCCCAGCGCCCCGGGAGCACCCCCTCCATGAATGCCTCAAGCGCCGCGAGCTTCTCCTCGTCTGAGTCGATCTGGCGAAAGCTGCCGAACAACACGACCGAGTCGTAGTTCGCGCTGGTCTCGAACGCTGAGCGAGCCAGCACCCAGCCGTCGAGGATCGTCACCGTCACACACGCCGGCGCCCCCGCCGCGAGCAGCCTGAGCATTCGGCTGGCTGAGGAGCCGTGGATCAGGACTTGGTCTTCCACGCGCGCGTACAGCGTGGGGATGCAGTAAGGCTGTCCGTCGGCGACGAAGCTGACATGCGCGATCTGGCCCCGGTCGAGCATGCGGTGGATCGACTCGCGGTCGTAGCGGGCGTTCTTGGGGACGCGACGGACGCGTACGCGAGGTGGTGCCTGGCGCTTCATCGGGCGTTAGTCTGCAACACGGTTGGCCCTATGCATAGAGCCACAGCGGAGCACTTCGATGAGGCCAGTTCCTGGGCGCTCGAGCCTCGGCCGGGTGAGACGCTGCGCGCGTGCCTCGAGCGCACGCTCCGTGACGCGATCCGGGAGGGCTCACTCAGAGCCGGCGTCGAATTGCCCGCCTCGCGACGCCTGGCCGCCCAGCTCGGCGTCTCGCGGGGCGTGGCCAGCGACGCGTACGCCGAGCTCGAGGCGCAGGGCTACCTGCAGGTCACCTCGCGCCGCCGGCCGGTCGTGGCCGAGGTGGCGGGCGCGCGCCCGCGAGTCGCCACCGTGTCTGCTCCGACCCGGACCGCGCCCCGTTACGACCTGACGCCGACCACGCCCGATGTGACGCTGTTCCCACGCCGGCAGTGGGCCGCGGCCCTCGCCGCGGCGGTCCGCGACGCGTCCGCCACCTCCCTCGACTCCGGAGATCCGCGCGGAAGCCTCGTGCTCCGCGAACGACTCGCCGACGAGCTCGGGCGTACCCGAGGCGTGATCTGCGACCCGGATCAGGTCCTCATCGTGCAGGGCACCACTCAGGGAGTCGACCTGGTCCTGCGCGTCCTGCGCGCAACCGGCGCGACCCGCATCGCCGTCGAGGATCCATCGCTCGATCGGCAGCACCGGCAGATCGCCGCGTTGGGGCTCGAGCTGGTCGGTCAGCCAGTCGATCGCGACGGGCTGATCGTCGCCGGGCTCGAGGCCGATGCGGTGATCGTCTCCCCCGCGCACCAGTTCCCGACCGGCGCCGTCCTGTCCGGCTCCCGGCGCCGGGAGCTCCTGGCCTGGAGTCGCGACACGAGCGCGCTGATCCTCGAGGACGACTACGACGCCGAGTTCCGCTACGACCGCGAGCCCGTCCGCGCGCTCCAGGGCCTCGATCCGGAGCGGGTCATCTACGCCGGGACCACCTCCAAGACACTTGCCCCGGCCCTGCGCATCGGCTGGTTGGTCGTTCCCGAGCCACTGGTCGAGCCGCTGTCGGCGATGAAGGTGCTGCTCGACGACCTGTCCCCCACCCTCGAGCAACTCGCGCTCGCGCAGCTGCTCGAGCGCGGTCACTACCAGCGCCACATCCGCCGCACGCGCGGCGTCTACCGCGCCCGGCGCGATCGGCTTGCCGTCGCGCTGGCCGAGCACTTCCCGGAGCGCAGCGTGTTCGGCGTGGCCGCCGGGCTCAGCGTGATGCTCGACCTGCCGTCGCACACGGACGACCGCGCGCTCGAGCGCCTCGCGTCGAACGCCGGCGTGCGGGTCGAAGCCCTCAGCCGCTACGCGATCCAGGACCGCGGCCGGCGCGGGCTGGTGATCGGCTACGGCCGGGTGCACGAAGCGGCCGTCGCACCGGCGATGGCCGCGCTGCGTGCAGCGATCGCCCCGGTGCTCGGATGAGGTCCGACCGAGCGCTCGCCTCGGCGCCGGCGGCGGTGCACCCCAGCGATCGCGTAGGCTGCCGGGCATGGACGAACTGCTGGAGGCGCTGGCCCGCTACGACGCCCCGACCCTCGCCAACGCAATCGAGACGTTCGACATTCAGCCGCGGGACGTCGGCTTCGCCGACAGCCGGATCCGGTGCATGTTCCCCGAGCTCGGCCGGATGGTCGGGTATGCCGCAACGGCGACAATCGTAGCGCGCGGCGCACCCGCTCCGGACTGGGGCGGCGCCGGCAACAACGCGCTGTACGCTCACGTCCGCACGGTCCCCGCGCCGCGGATCGTGGTGGTCAAAGACCTCGACGACCCGCCCGCGCACGGGTCGCTGTGGGGCGAGGTCCACGCGACGATCTTCCGGGCGCTCGGATGTGTGGGCTGCGTTACCGACGGCTCTGTGCGCGACCTCGATGAGGCACGCGGGATGGGTTTTCACTTCTTCGCCGCCGGGCCCTCGGTCTCACACGCTTACGTGCGGGTCGAGACGATCGGCGAACCGATCGAGATCGGAGGGCTCACCGTCGCGCCGGGTGACCTCCTGCACGCCGACCAGCACGGGGTCCTGAAGATCCCGCCCGAGATCGCCGCCGAGTTGCCGGCCGCCGCCGACCGGGTGATCGAGACCGAGCAGACTCTGCTCAGGTGGGTGCGCTCGGACGAGTTCGATCCAGATCGCCTGGCCGAGATGCGCGCCCGCCACTGACCCTGGCTACGACCGAGCGCCCGACGATGGCGCGCCGCCGAATCCCACCTCGTTGCCGTCGGGATCGCGGTAGAGCACCTTGCGCATGCCGCCCGAATGCGTGAGCTGTTCGTTGGGCTCGAGCCCGCGGGCGGCGATCTCGGCAACGCGCGCGTCGAGATCGTCGACGAGCACGGTCACGACGGAGTTACCCGCGCCGTCCGGGTGCTCGACGACGTAGATCGAGCGGTCCTCGGCAACCGTCCACACCGCCTCGGTGGCATGGGGGAAGAACGTCGGATCGCCGAGTAGCCGCTCATACCAACCTCGCGCGGCTTGGAAATCGCGCACACGCATGCCCGCGAACAGGTGCAGCGCCATCGCCTAGGCCGGCCTAGGACGCCTCGAGCACGGCTCGGAGCTTGCGCGCGAAGTTCTCCGGCTGACCGGCATATGGAGAGTCGCCGCCGACGAACCCGCCGTGGTGGCTGGGGAACAGTGTCGGGGTTTGGCCAAGCAGGTCGGCCGTGGCCACCGAGGTGCGTCCGGTGAACGTGCCTTCGGATTCCTCGCCCACCGCGATGACGACGCGGGTTGGCGCCGCGGCCAGCGCGTCGACGTCCGGGCGATAACTGCTGATCGCCCAGGACCGGTCGGAGAGGAGCGGGTCATCGCGCGATCCGTCATCCTCGTTCGGCATCCCGAACGCGGCGGGGTCCGGCGCGGGCTGGGCGTTGTACACCTCGGTGAACTCTCCGCGCCACGACGCCATGCGCATGAACGCCGCCATACCGGCGTTCTTCCCTCCGGCCTCGTACGCGTCGCGCACCGCGGCCCGGGCGCGCTCGGCGGCTGCGGCGTCCGGGAGGACCGGGATGAGCGGCGGCTCGTGGGCCACCAAGGTGATCACGTCGTCGGGGTAGGCGGCCACGAGCGCAAGCGCGGTCACCGCTCCCCCGCTGCTCGCGAACATCTCGACCGGACCGGCGCCGAGCGCCTCGATCAGCGCGTGCACGTCACTCGCCTGGACCGTCGGTGAATTGTCGACCCGGCCGTCGGTGCGTGTGCTTCGGCCCAGGCCGCGCGGGTCACAGGTGACGACCGTGCGGTCGGGAAAGTGCCCCGCCAACGCGGTGAACCCGCCGGCGGTCATCGGGTGTCCGATCATCAACAGCGGCGGACGTTCGTCGGCCGTCGGCAGCGGCCCGTGAAGGTCGTAGGCGATCTCGGCCGAGGCAGTTTGAAGCGTGTGGGTCGTTGTGGTCATGGCCGGTTGACTGCTCCGAGGCCCGAATCTCATCGGTTGTCACGCGCACGCACCCGCCGGTGTCTTCATGCCGATCCGGCAAACGTACGAATGGAGAACCCCGTGGCACTACGCGTTTCGAAGGCGGAGCTTACGGCCGAACTCAGCGGACGCATGATCGAGCAGATCGGTGCGGTACCCGAGCCGGTCGAGGTGATGTGGCACAACCCGAACGTCGCCTTGGCCGCCCTGGACATCGGAGCCAAGGTGGGCGAGTGGGATGCGCTCGACGAGAACCTGAAGTCGTTCGCTCACATGGCCGTCGCGGCACAGGTCGGTTGCAGCTGGTGCCTTGACATCAGCTACTTCCGCGCCCAGAACCAGCGGCTCGACATGGACAAGGCGGGCCAGGTGACACGCTGGCGGGAATCGGATGTATTCACGCCGCTGGAGCGGGACACGCTCGAGTACGCAGAGGCCATGACCAACACCCCGCCGACCGTCACCGATGAGCTGTCGGCGCGTTTGCTCGACCGGCTCGGTGCGGCTGCGATGGTCGAGCTGACCGTGTTCATCGCGTTTTCGAACTTCGCGACCCGGAGCAACACCGCGCTGGGGATCGAGTCGCAGGGCTTCTCCACGGCGTGCGAGGTGCCGCTGTACGCACGCTCGGAGCTTCAGGCGCTAGCGTCGAGAGCATGAGCGCCGACCCGTTCGTCGACCATCGCAGCCTGCTGTTCACAGTCGCCTACCAGATGCTCGGCTCGGCGGCCGACGCCGAAGACGTCGTGCAGGAAACCTGGCTGCGGTGGGCCGATCTGGGTGACGCCGCCCGGAACGAGGTGCGCGACGCCCGCGCGTACCTGGTCCGGATCGTCACCCGGCAGGCGCTCAACCGGTTGCGCACGCTCTCCAGGCAGCGCGAGGACTACGTCGGGGAGTGGCTGCCCGAGCCGCTGCTGACCAGTCCCGACGTGGCCGAGGACGTCGAGCTCGCCGAGAGCGTCTCGATCGCCATGCTCACCGTGCTCGAGACGCTCGGACCAGCCGAGCGCGCGGTGTTCGTGCTGCGCGAGGTGTTCGACGTGCCCTACGACGAGATCGCCGAGTCCGTGGGCAAATCCTCTGAAGCGGTCAGGCAGATCGCGCACCGGGCGCGCCAACATGTGTCCGCCCGGCGCCCCCGGACCCCGGTGAGCCGCACCGAGCAGCAGCACGTGGTTGAGCGGTTCCTGGCTGCGGTCAACAGCGGTGACCTGCAGGGCCTGATGGATGTGCTCGCCCCGGACGTCGTCGCGATCGCGGACGGCGGAGGCCTGGCGCAGGCGATCCGGCGCCCGGTCGAAGGCGCCCAGCAGGTCGCGGCACTCCTGTCCCACCTCCCGAAACGCGCGCCTGGCGTCAGGCTCGCAACGCTCCTGATCAACGGCTCGGTCGCGATCCGGATCGACCCCGACGGCGAGTTCGACACAGCGCTCACGTTCGCACTCGAGGACGGCCGTATAGCGCGCATCTACGCGATCCGCAATCCGCACAAGCTGGCGCGACTGGAACAGGTGGCCGAACTGCGGCGCTGAGGGCGACTGGCGTAGAGTCCGCCTCGTGCCAACATTCGTCCTGCGCCTCATCGCGCCGCGCCCGGGCTTCGCCCAGACCCTGACCGATTCCGAGCGCGAGATCATGGGCCGACACGCCGCCCACTGGCAGCCCTACCTGGAACGCGGCGACATGGTCGTATTCGGACCCGTGCTGACCGACGATGACTCGTTTGGCCTTGCCGTGGTCGACACCGACGACGAGCAGGCGCTCCACGATTTCGCCGCGCAGGACCCGGTCGTGACGACCGGAACCGCGGCCTTTGAGTTCGGGCGACTGGCCGCCGGACACGTTCGCGAGCGCTGAGGACCCGAGCAAGGTTTCACCGCCCAGCCACGGGTAACGGGTTGGGATGAGCGAAGAGCGCCAGCCACCCGAGCAAGAGGCCGAACACCACGCCGAGTCCAAGAGCGAGGACGAGCGCCAACTCGAAGAAGAGTGGTCGCAAGGCGGACAGGACGTCGAGGAAGAACAGCACGACGAACCGGCGTCGAACAGCTAGACGTCGCCGTCGAGCGACTCGTAGCAACTCAGGTGATACCAGCGATCGCCCAACTGCCGGAGATGCGGTTCGGCGGCCCGCGAGGTGTGACGGACCAACCCCTCGCGCACGCAAACGAGCGGTTCGTATACCCCGATCACGTCATGACAGTCTCCGCACAGGGGCACGCCGTTAGCTGAGTGGTCGTTCATCGACGCCTCCATGTTGATCCTAGGATCGGCGGCTTGCGGCCCGGGGTCATCCGCGCGGACACGCGGATCGCCGTGGTGGACTACTGACGGCGAGGCCAGGTCAGCCGAATGTGGGAAAGCCGCGAAAGTCCTTCCTGCCCTTCCGGATATCGGCGCCAAACCGGCGATCTAGGCTCTCTCGTGAACGGTTGGAGCGGCGACCTCGGGGCAGGTCGAGCCCGCACCGGCCGTCACACACATCGCGCCAGGTGCTTG
>DATIEI010000018.1:0-2562 GCA_035455845.1 Solirubrobacteraceae bacterium | reverse complement strand
CAGCTCGGGGACCGCGGTGTCGCCGTAGCGCTGGGCGTAGGTGCGAAGGAAGTCCGCAATGAGTTTCTCGGGGGAGCCGTCGTAGAGGACCTCGAGCGCCTTGGTCTGCCGGATGAAGCGGACCTCGACCACGCGAGTCAGCGACTGGTGCTCTGGCGGAACTCCCTGCGCGCCGAGCTGCTCACGGGCGGTGCGCTCGAGGTCTGAGAAGACCGATTCGAGCTCACCGGCGTCGACGTCGGCGCCGAGCGACTGGCGAGCTAGGCGCATCGGCGAGCTCAGCTCGGTCCGCAGGGCGATGTCCGAGGACGCGGCGCCCAGCGCGGAGTGGACCGACTGGGTGGCCGGCACCAGCACGGCGTCGACCAGCTCGAGCGCGAACGCGGGAGCGTGCGATGGGCCGGCCCCGCCGTACGCATACAGCGTGAACTCACGCGGGTCGTGACCGCGCTCGAGCGTGACCGTCCGGAGCAGATCCCCCATCCGCCCATCGACGATCCGCTTGATCCCTGCCGCCGCCTCGGGCACCGAGATCCCGAGCGGATCGGCCACGTGGCGGCGCACCGCCTCCCGTGCCGCGTCCACGTCGAGGGTCATCCGGCCGCCCAGGAACGCGTCCGGATCGAGGATCCCGAGCAGCACGTCCGCGTCGGTGACCGTGGGCAGCTCGCCGCCGGCGGCGTAGCAGGCGGGTCCCGGCACCGCGCCCGCGCTCAGGGGCCCGACGCGCAGGTAGCCGCCCGCCTCCACTCGCGCCACCGAACCCCCGCCGGCGCCGATCGCGCTCACGTCGACCATCGGAAGCAGCAGGTGGTACTTGCCGATCTCGGTCTCGACCCGGCTGAGCGCCTGACCGTCCACGATCATCCCCACGTCGGTCGAGGTCCCACCCATGTCGAACGTGATCACGTTGCGGTGACCGAGGGCCTGGCCGAGGAAATGCGAGGCGGTGACCCCGCCCGACGGGCCCGAGAGCAGCAGCCGGGCCGGCGCGCGGCCGGCCTCCGCGGCGGTCATGACGCTGCCGCCCGAGTCGAGCAGGAGCAGGTTGGCGGCGCCCAGCCGTTGCTCGAGCGCGTCGGTGTAGCGCTTGATCGGAGGGCCGAGATAGGCGTTGACCAGCGTCGTGGCCGTGCGCTCGTACTCACCCAACCGCGGTGTGAGTGCGCTCGAGACCGAGATGTAGATGCCGGGCAGCTCGGCGGCCAGGATCTCCGCCGCGCGGCGCTCGTGCGCGGGGTTCTGGAACGACCACAGAAAGCAGATCGCCACCGTCTCGACGTCCGCGGCCCGGATCTTCGCGGCCGCGCTGATCACGTCCTCCTCGCGCAGCGGTGCCATCACGTCCCCGCGGTAGTCGATCCGCTCACGGATCCCGAACACGAGCTCCCGCGGAGCCAGCGGCTCGGGGACGCGGCGCAGCGAGTAGTCGGTGAGCTCGGTCGGCGACAGCCCGGCGGTCATCCCGAGCTGGCGCTGCATGAAGATCGTGTCCTCGAAGCCGCGCGTGGTCAGGAGCGCGGCGCGAGCGTCGCGTCGCTCGAGGAACGCGTTGGTCGCCGCGGTGGTCCCGTGAGCGATCCGCTCGACCTCGCCCAGGAAGGCCTCGAGGCCGCCATCGCCCGCCGCCTCGCGCAGGTTGGTCTCGAGGCCGTCGAGGAGTGCCGCCGGCGTGGTCGGGGTCTTGTAGCTCGCCACCGCGCCGTCGGCGTCGATCACCACGGTGTCGGTGAACGTGCCGCCGATATCGATGCCGACCACGTAGCTCGTCTCTGGCCTCCTCTTCTCGATCGCCGTCGTGCGGCATCATTTATCAAATGTCAACGTCCTGTGGTGCTCGATGGCGGCCTACGACGCGATCCTGATCGGCTCCGGGCACAACGCCCTGGTGTGCGGCACGTACCTGGCCCGGGCCGGCTGGAGCACGCTGGTGCTCGAGCGCTCCGCGCAGCCCGGCGGGGCGGTGGCCAGCGCCGAGATCACGCGGCCGGGCTACGTCCACGATCTGTTCGCGACCAACATGAACCTGTTCCTGGGCTCGCCGGTCGCGGCCGAGCTCGGCACCGAGCTCGAGCGCCACGGGCTCCGCTACGCGTCGAGTGACCGGCCGTTCGCCAATGTGTATCCGGGCGGGAAGGCCCTGCGCGTGCGCCAGGGCGTGGCGGAGACACTGGCCGAGCTCGAGGCCCACGATCCCGCCGACGCCGCGGGCTGGCGCGAGCTCGACGCCCTTTACGCGCGGCTCAGCCCGGCGCTGTTCTCGCTCTACGGCTCGCGCCTGGATACGCGCAGCCTGGCGCGCCTGGCGGTGGCGCAGGTCCCAGGGCTTGGTACCGACGGGTGCCGCGAGCTCGCCCGGCTGCTGGTCAGCTCGACCCGCGAGCTGGCCGAGACCTACCTGCATTCGCCCGAGGCACACGCGCTGCTGGCCTGCTGGGGGATGCATCTGGACTTCGGTCCCGACGTATCAGGCGGCGCGATGTTCCCGTTCCTCGAGGCGTTCACCGACATGCGGACCGGGATCTCGATAGTGCAGGGCGGAGCCTCGAAGCTGATCGAGGC
>DATIEI010000017.1:0-7815 GCA_035455845.1 Solirubrobacteraceae bacterium | reverse complement strand
ATTGCGCGAGGCGGGCCTTTTGCTATGTGATCAGTATGCGATGTGAGGCTGTTTCCTCCTGTGGGGTGACGCCGTACAACAGTGAGACATCCCGGCGCCTACCACATCATGTGCGGCACGTGCTTCTCCTCTTCCGGTTCGATCGTCGACACCCTCGGACTTACATGCTGCAGCGCGGCATATAGCTCACCTTCAGCCTGGGCTTCATGGTCAAGCTCATGTCGTCTCGGCTAGCGCCGGCAGCGAACCGAGGTTGCTTTCGTCCCTTGACCGCGGTTCGACTCAAAGGCCGTACGATCGGCCGATCACCTCGAGCATGATCTCGTCACTGCCGGCGCCGATCCGGTTCAGGCGCAGATCGCGCCAGGAGCGCTCGATGCCGTACTCCTTCATGTAGCCGTTCCCGCCGTGAATCTGGATGCATTCGTCGGCCACCTCGACGGCGATCCGGGCCGAGTACAGCTTGGCCATGGTGATCTCCCGCACCGGGTACTCGCCGTTCTGGAAGCGCCACGCGGTGGTGTAGACCATCTGGCGAGCCGTCTCGATCTTGGTCGCCATCTCGGCGAACTTGTGGCGGATGGCCTGGAAGTGCCCGATCGGGCGCCCGAACGCCGTGCGTTCCTTTGCGTAGGCGAGCGTGCGGTCGAACACGTGCTGGGCGCCGGCCACCGAGCCGGCGGCGCCGATCAGCCGCTCGCCCTGGAGCTCCCACATGATGTGGTAGAAGCCCTTGCCGACCTGTCCGAGCACGGCCGAGGCCGGCACGCGGACGTCCTGGAAGGCGAGCAGCGCGGTGTCCGAGGCGTGCATGCCGAGCTTCTGCAGGCGCTTCTCGCGGGTCACCCCTTCTGAGTCCATGGGAACGAGGAGCAGCGTGAAGCCGTCGTAACCGGCGTCCGGATCGGTCTTGGTGACGAGCACGATGCAGTGCGCCCGGTGACCGTTGGTGATGAATGTCTTGGACCCGTTGATCACGTATTCGCCGGTCGCGTCGTCGTACACCGCCCGCGTCTTGATTCCGGACACGTCGGACCCGGCGTCGGGTTCGGTGATCCCCAGGCACAGGATCTTCCGCCCGGCGATCGCGGGCACCGCCCACTCCTGCTTCTGCTCCTCGGTCCCGAACTTGAGGATCGGCGGGATCGTCATGTCCGTCTGCACCGCGATCCCCATCCCGAGCCCGCCGCAGTGGGCGTGCACGAGCTCCTCAGCCAGCACCAGCGTCGTGTAGTAGTCGCCGCCCTGCCCGCCGTACTCAACTGGCTTGTCGAGCCCAAGGAACCCGAGCTCGCCCATCCGCTCGAATACCCAGTCGGGGAACGTCGTCTCCTCCCACTCCTCGGCGTGAGGCTGAAGCTCCTTGATCACGAACCGGCGGATCGAGTCGCGCAGCTGGTCGTGATCGTCGGTAAAGATGAAGTGACTGCGCCGGGTGGCGAAGTCGGGCTTGAGGACGTCTGCGGTGGCCATGGCCTGCACGATACGCGAGCCGTCGCGAGGACGTGACCGGTCCGCCACGCTGTGCAAGACTTGCCCATCACGAGTGAGGCCGCCCGGGGCGAGGGCGCTTGCCCCGCTCGGGCTCCGGCGTGGAGAGACATGGGCCGGCTGCCGTCGCATCACGTTCCGCGCCCGCGGTTGACCGATCGGTGCCGCGGGGAGGACGTCGTGGTCGTCGTGGTTGAGGCCGCGGCGGGCTATGGGAAGTCGGTGCTGGCCGCCGAGCTGGTCGAGGTCTGGGGCTCGGTCGGAGTCGAGGCGCTGCTCGAGGAGGGCGGCGTGTCCGCCGAGCTGCTCGCCGCCCGGCTCCGGGCGGCCGTGTCGCGGGCGGGATTTCTCGACGCGGCGGCATCGATGACCGCGGCCGGAGCCGATCCGGCCGGCGCTGTCGACGCGATGCTGGCCGGACTGAAGGGCGAGGCCTGTGCGATCGTGATCGACGACGCCCATCACGCCACGCGCGACGCGGGGGCGCTGATCGACCGGATCGCGAGCCTCGTGACGCCGCCGCAGCGCCTGGTGGTGCTCGCGCGACGGCTGCCGGAGGGCGCGCAGCGACTGCGACGCGCCGAGGCGGTGCAGCTGGGGGCGGGCGAGCTCGCGCTTCGGCCCGACGAGACACTCGAGCTGGCCCACGCCGGGTTCGGGCTTGAGGTCTCGGGCGAGGAAGGCCGCCTGCTCGACGCGGTCACCGGTGGCTGGACCGCCGCCGCGGTGCTGGCCATGTCGCGCGCGAAGCGAACCGATCAGCCGCTTCGGGCCGTGGCCAGGCCCGGTGCGAATACCGACCGGGGCGGCGACGCGGTTGGCGCGATGCTCGAGGAGCTGATCGTCGCGCTCGGCCCGGATCGCCGCCATCTGGCGCAGATCGCGCCGCTTGCCCTGCTCGACCGCGAGCTTCTGGCCGCTGTGACCGGCGACGAGGGCTTCTTCGAGCGGGCGCTCGGACTCGGGCTCCCCCTTACCCGCACCGACGCCCGCTGGTGGCGGCTGCCCGGGCCGGTCCGGGATCACCTGGCCACCTTGGGCCCGCTCGATCCCGCGGCGCTCACCGCCGCGGCCGCGTACTACGCGCGGCATGGCGAGCTGGGCGCCGCGCTTCAGCTCCTTTTGGCCGCGGGACAGAGCGACGCCGCCGCGCGGCTGCTCGCCGACGCGGATCCGGCCGGCGTCGCCGGCGTCGACACGCTCGAGCTGCTCGCGGTCCTCGACCGCCTGCCTGGTGATGTGCTCGACCGCTTCCCGGGTGCGCTGCTCGTGGTCGCGCGCAGCTGTCAGGCCGCGGCCATGCTGGCCGGCCGCGCCCGGATCATGGCGCGGCTGACCCAAACCGTGAAGCGGCACGGGACGGCGGCGCTCCGGCGGGCGGTCGACGTCGAGCTCGCCACCGACCTCGTGACCGACGGCAACCAGGCATCCGAGGCCGAGGCGATCGCCCGCCGCGTGCTCGAGGCTGCGCCGTCCGCCGAGCTCGTAACCCGCGCGCGGGCCCTCTCGGTGGTCGGCCGCGCCGCGTACTGGAGACGCGGCCCCGACGGGCATCTGCCGGTGAGCGCGATGGAGGACGCAGCCGCTTACCTCGCGCAGGCCGCCAAGCTGTTTCTCGAGGCGGGCGACCGGGCGGCGGCGGGAGGCTTGGCGCCATACCGCGCGATGTGGATCGAACTCGATCTCGGGCGGCCGCTCGCCGCGCTCGAGATCCTCGACGAGGGCCTGACGCTGGTCGCCAACCATCCGCGGCGCGTCGGATTCGTGCAGTGCTTCCGTGCCCAGGTCTTGGTGTACCTGGGACGCCACGACGAGTCCGAGGCGGCATCCGCCGAGGTCGCTCGGATCGCGGGGCGTCTGGGCGACCGGCATCTGGCCGCCTATGCACACTGGGAGCTCCTGCGCTCCTGCTCGATCCGGGGCGACGCGGCCGCCGCCCTGCACCATGCCCAGCAGGCGGAGGCGAGCCGCGCCGACTGGTGGGCGGTGGCCGGGCAGGACTTCCTGGCCGAAGCCGCCGATTACCTGGACCTGGTCGGACATGTGGCGCTGGCCTCGGAGTACCTGGAGCGTGCGAACAGCATGCCCGGCGACGCCGACGCAACGATCGCGATGGCGGACTGTGCGCTGCTCTCGCGGCACGGGGATCCCGAGCTCGCCCGCGAGCGGCTCGCCGTCGTCCATCGTCACGGCATCCCGCCGCGCGAGTACTGGCGGGTCACGCTGCTCGAGGCGTATGCGGCCCTGCGATGCGGGGACTCGGGCGCGGGCGGGCTCGCCGCGCGGGCGTTCGAAGAAGCCGCTCGCCTGGGCCAGCCCCAGTTCCCGCTCATCCTCGAGCGCGAGGTCACGGAGTCGCTGCTCGCGCTGGCCGCGCAGACCGGCTCGCCGGCGGCGCTGGCCCTTCAGTCGGCGTCGCTGCCGGTTGCGCTGTCGGTCCTGGGCAGATTCGAGCTGGCCCGGGGTGGCCGGCCGGTCTCGCTCGGCGCCGGGCAGTCGGCGCAGCTGCTGAAGCTGGTCGCGGTTAGCGGAGGTCGCATCCATGCCGAACGGGCGATCGAGACGCTGTGGCCGGACGTTGCCCCGGGCGCCGGCCGCAACCGGCTTCGCACGGTGCTGGGGCGCCTGCGCGAGGTGGCGCCCGACACGATCGCGCGCGACGGCGATCAGCTCGCGCTGGCCGCGGAGGTCCGACTCGACCTCGCGCAGTTTCATTCAGAGTCTGGCCAGGCCCTGGCGCTGGGAATCGCGGCGGGCAGCCCCGCGGTGGCCCTGGCCCGCTCGGCGATCGCGCGCTACCGCGGCGATCTCCTCCCGGACGATCTCTACGAGGCCTGGGCCGACGCCGCCCGAGAGGACACGCGGCGAAAGATGCTCGATCTGCTCGATCTGTGCGCGGCCGCGGCCGCTCAGCGGGGCGACCTCGACGAGGCCCGGCGGATGGTCGAGCGGACGATCGAGCTCGCGCCCTACGACGACGACCGCTACCTGAAGGTGGCCTCGATCCTCCACGAGCAGGGCCGCCGGGGCGCCGCGCTCAGCGTCCTGCGCCGCGCCCGCTCCACGCTCGCGCAGCTCGGTGTGCCGCTGCCCGCGGAGCTCCGGGACTTCGAGGAGACGCTCGTCGCGTAGGGTTCCGGCGGTGTCCTACGCCACTCTGCGCTACGAGACATCAGATGCCGGAGTTGCGACGATCGCGCTCGATCAGCCCGAGACCCGCAACGCGCTCTCGAACGAGCTCCTCGACGAGCTGATCGCGGCGCTCGAAGCGGCGCGAGACGATCCGGCGATCGGGTGCGTGGTGCTCACCTCCACGCACGACCGGGTCTTCTCGGCCGGCGCCAACCTGGGCGGATTCGCAGCGGAGGTGCCGCTCGCACACAAGCATTTCGGGACCGAGCGTTTTCCCCGCCTGTTCCGGCTGCTCGGCCAGCTCGGCAAGCCGACGATCTGCGCCGCCAACGGGCACGTGCTCGCCGGGGCGCTGGGCATCGCGCTGGCCTGTGACCTGATCCTGGCCCGGGACGGCGCGCGCTTCGGCACGCCGGAGATCAACGTAGGTGTGTTCCCGTTCATGATCATGGCGCTGATCTACCGCAACGTGCCACGCAAGAAGACCAACGAGCTGCTGCTCCTGGGCGAGCAGATCTCGGCGACCGAGGCGGCCGAGATCGGGATCGTCAACCGGGTGTTCGCGCCCGAGGAGTTCGAGGCGGGAGTACGCGAATGGGCCGAGAAGCTCGCGGCCAAGTCGCCGCTGATCATGAAGCTGGGCAAGGACGCGATGTTCCGCCAGCAGGACATGGCGTTCCTCGATGCCCTCGACTTCCTGCGCGCCCAGCTCACGATCGCCTTCTCGACCGAGGACATCCAGGAAGGCGTGCGCGCGTTCTTCGAGAAGCGCGAGCCGGAGTGGAAGGGCCGCTGAGGATCCGCTACGCCGACGGCCCGCAGGTTCCGGGCTTGTAGTCCTTGAGCGTCTTGACCAGGAGCGGCGTGAGGTCGAAGGCGTCCGACGCGGGGGGCGCCGGGTTGGAGCTCTGGGTGGTCAACCCGCCGAGTCCGAACGTCCCGAGGGCGCGGCTGAAGTCCAGCGTGAGCCACGGCTTGCCGCCAGTCAGGGAATCGAGCTCGCGCCGCATCCGCTGATCGCGATCGCCATCACCGCGCTCGCGAGCGCCAGTGCCGCCCTGATGAGCTTCCGGCTCACGGCGTCGACGATACCCGAGCCGCCCACATGCCAATCTTCCTGCCGTGGCGACCGACACCCCCACCAGCCTGCTCCGCCCGCTCGCCGACGACCTGCGCGAGCGGCGGGAGCGAATCAAGCTCGGCGGCGGCCCCGAGAAGATCGCCGCCCAGCACGCGGCCGAGAAGCTCACCGCGCGCGAGCGGATCGAGAAGCTGATCGACGCCGGGACGTTCGTCGAGCTCGGGATCCACGGCCGGCCGCACTTCTCCCAGCGGGCCATGGACGGTCGCGACGCGCCGGCCGACGGCGTGGTGACCGGCTACGGGAAGATCGACGGGCGGCTGGCCGCCGTGGCCGCCTACGACTTCACCGTGATGGCCGGGTCGATGGGGATGACCGGCGAGCTCAAGGTCAGCCGGCTGCGCGAGCTCGCCTTGACCAAGCGGATCCCGATGATCTGGTTGCTCGATTCGGCCGGCGCCCGGATCCAGGAAGCGGTCGGGTCGCTGTTCGCCGGCTCGGGTCACCTGTTCCGCGAGGAGGTGATCAACTCCGGCGTGATCCCGCAGGTCGCCGCGCTGATGGGGCCGTGCGCGGCCGGTACCGCGTACATCCCGGGGCTCGCCGACTTCGTCCCGATGGTGCGTGGCCGCGGTTCGATGGCGCTCGCCGGCCCGCACCTGGTGCGGGCGGCGGTGGGCGAGGACGTGACCCAGGAGGAGCTTGGCGGCTCGCGGGTTCACTGCCGCAAGTCCGGGGTCGGGGATCTCGAGGTCGAGTCCGACGAGGCCTGCATCGACGCGATCAAGTCCTATCTGAGCTACTTCCCCCAGCACTGCGAGGAGCCGCCGCCGGTGGTGTCGTGTCGCGATCCAGTCGACCGGGGCGACGAGGAGCTGCTCGACGTCCTGCCGGAATCGAACCGCAAGCCCTACGACATGTACGAGGTGATCCGGCGGATCGTCGACGACGGCGTCTACTTCGACCTCAAGCCGCAGTGGGCCAAGACGATCATCACCTGCCTGGCCCGGTTCGGCGGACGACCGGCCGGAATCGTGGCCAACCAGCCCCGCCAGCTCGGCGGGATCCTCGACAACGACTCGGCCGACAAGGCCGCCCGGTTCATCAACCTGTGTAACGCCTACGGCATTCCGCTGGTGTTCTTGATGGATGTGCCCGGATTCATGGTGGGAACCAAGGTCGAGCAGGCCGGGATCATCCGCCACGGGGCCAAGATGCTCTACGCCACCGCCAACGCCACCGTGCCGAAGATCACCGTGGTGCTGCGCAAGGCCTACGGCGCCGGGTACTACGTGATGTGCGGCCGGGCCTACGAGCCCGACCTGATCGTCGCCTGGCCGTCGGCCGAGATCAGCGTGATGGGGGCCGAGGGCGCGGTCGAGATCATCTTCCGCAAGCAGGTCCAGGAGGCCGAGGACCCGGCGGCCAAGCGCGAGGAGCTGATCGACAGCTTCCGGCAGATCATCGATGTGTACGTGGCCGCGGGCAACGACATGATCGACGATGTGATCGACCCGCGCGAGACGCGGCCGACGATCTGCCGTGCGCTCGAGATGGCCACCGGTAAGCGGGTCGAGCGTCCCTGGAAGCGACACGGCGTGGTGCCGGTATGAGGGCAATCGGCTGCGCCGATTGCCTTGGGAGTTTCGCTGGCGCGAGGGGAATCGACTGCGTCGATTCCCTTGGGGGTTTCGCTGGCGCGAGGGGAATCGACTGCGTCGATTCCCTTGGGAGTTTCGCTGGCGCGAGACTCCTGGCGGTGGTTCTTCGATGAGCTTGGATGACCCCGTCGTCATCACCTGCGCGATATCGGGGGCGATCGCCAATCGCGACCAGTGCCCGGCGATCCCCTACACGCCACAGGAGTACGCGGCCGAGGCGAGGCGGATCGTCGACGAGGGCGGCGTACACATCCACATCCACGCGCGGCGGCCGGACGGGACTCCGTCCTACGAGGTGGAGGATTTCGTGGCCATTCGTGACGCGATCCGCTCCGAGGTCGGCGACCGGGCGATCATCAACTTCTCGACCGGCACGGTGGGCGTGCCGGTCGACAAGCGGATCGCCTACCTCGAGGCGGGGCGCCCGGAGGTCGCGGCCCTGAACATGGG
>DATIEI010000016.1:0-5416 GCA_035455845.1 Solirubrobacteraceae bacterium | reverse complement strand
GTTTGCTGTTCACGACCCACCTGAACGAGACCCGGGCCGAGATCGATCTCGTGGCTTCGCTGTTCCCGGGGGCGCGCGACTACCTGGAGACGTACGAGCGGTGCGGGTTGGTGGGCGCGCGGTCGGTGTTCGCCCACGACGTGCATCCGACCGACGACCAGCTGCGACGCCTGGCCGGCGCCGATGCCGCGATCGCCCACTGCCCGTCGAGCAACGCTTTCCTGGGGAGTGGGCTGTTCCCGCTGCGCCGGCATCTGGAGGCTGGGGTACGGGTCGGGTTGGGCACGGACGTCGGTGCCGGAACCGGCCTCAGCCTGCTCAAGGAAGGCCTCGCGGCCCACGACATGCAAATGCTCCAGGGCCCGGACTGCGTCCGCCTGACTCCGGCGCACCTGCTGTGGCTGGCTACCGGGGCCGGCGCGGCGGCGCTCGGGCTCTCGGACGAGGTCGGGGATCTGTCGGCTGGGAAGAGCGCCGACTACGTGCTCGTGCGCCCGCCGGCGGGCAGCACGCTCGAGACGGTGCTCGAGGGCAGTCGGTCGCTGGACGCGGCGCTGGGCGCGGTGTTCACGCTGGCGCGCGAGGATTCGATCACCGAGGTACGGGTGGCTGGGAGGATTGTCTAGTGCGTCGCGCGACTGTGGTTGTGCTGGATGCCTGCGGGGTGGGTGAGCTCCCAGACGCGGGGGCGTACGGCGACGCGGGTTCGAACACGCTGGCGCACCTGGCGTCGGAGGTGGGTGGTCTCGAGCTGCCGACGCTCGAGCGCCTGGGGCTGGGTTCGATCGTGCCGATCGCGGGCGTCGCACCGGTGGTCGGGCCGGCGGTCTACGGACGGCTGCGTCCGCTCGGGCCCGGCAAGGAGTCGACCACCGGGCACTGGGAGCTGATGGGGGTGGTGCCGGCTCAGCCGCTGCCCACGTATCCGAACGGCTTCCCGGATGATGTGCTGGGTGCCTTGCAGGAGGCGACCGGCCTGCATTTCTGTTGCAACCGGCCGTACTCCGGGACGGAGGTGCTCGAGGCGTTTGGGCCCCATCATCTCGAGACCGGTGAGGCGATCCTCTACACCTCGGCGGACTCGGTGCTCCAGATCGCGTGTCACGTGGACGTCGTTTCGGAGCCTGAGTTGTACGCGGCGTGCGAGGCGGCGCGCGAGGTGATGACCGGCGAGCACGCCGTGGGGCGAGTGATCGCGCGGCCATTCGAGGGCGTCCCGGGGGCGTTTGAGCGCCGCGAAGGGCGCCGCGATTACGCCGTGCTCCCGCCCGGCCGCTCCTACCTCGAGGAGCTTCAGGCCGCCGGGGCACCCGTGCACGCCGTGGGCAAGATCCGCGACCTGTTCGCCGGGGTCGGGATCGACGTGAAGCACGCAGGTGCGACAAATGCGGCGGGGATCGCGGCGACGTCTGCGCTGCTGCGCGATCTCGAGTCCGGGCTGATCTTCGTGAATCTCGTCGAGACCGACCAGGTCTATGGCCACCGGCATGACGTGCAGGGTTTCCATCACGCTCTGCGCGAGATAGACGCGGCCGTGTCCGAGTGGTTGGCGATGCTGGGCTCCGATGATTTGCTGGTGTTGACGGCGGACCACGGCGTTGACCCCATCGCGCCGCACACCGATCACACACGCGAGTACGCCCCGCTGCTGGCGGTCTACGACGGTTGTCAGGGGCGCCGGCACGACGGCTTGCTGGCCGACGTGGGAGCGACCGTGCTGCGGTGGATCACGAGCCGTGACGCGCCCGAGTTGCCCGGCGAGCCGTTCGTGTGACGGTCTGGGTCACCTCGCGGGGTGTGGGTCACCTCGCGGGGTGTGGGTCACCTCGCGGCGAGGGCACGTTCAATTACGCGCCTGGCGTTGCCGTAGAGGAACGCGTCGACCTTCGCCGGGTCGTTGTAGCGAGCGATCAGCGGATCGCGTAGCTTGGCGAGATCGGCTGACGTGTCCAGGCCGGCCAGGGTCGGCTTGATGAATCCGTCCAGGTCGCTGCCCAGGCCAACGTGACCCGGCCCCACCAGCGCGTCGATGCGGTCGATGTGTTGACAGATCACCTCGATCGATTCCTCCAGGCGCTTCGTGTTGCCTCGCCGCACACCGTCGGTCAGCTGGTGCTGCGCGAGGATCAGGCCGATGACGCCGTCGCGCTCGGCGATGCGGCGCACCGTGTCCTCCGCGAGCTCGTACTGCTGCTCGGTCTTGGCGAACCGTACCCCGGCGTGCGTGGCGAGAACCGGGAAGTCGTGGCCGGGGTCGAGGTGGTCGAGCAGGTCCAGCGTTTCGGTGATCGCTTCGGCCCGCATGTGCGAGAGATCGATCAGGATCTTGTGCACGTACATCGCCTCGACCGCGGCGCGGCCGAGCGCTGACAGACCGGTCTGCTCAGGTTGGGGGAAGATCCGGTCATACCAGCGGTCGCTGAGAAAGGGCAGCGCGGGGGCATTGGTAGCGACCTCCCGCCAGAAGAGGTGGGCGAGGGTGACATAGCAGACCCCTCTGCGAGCGAGCTCAGCGACGTGCGTCCTCACTTCCTCCGGCGTGGCGCCGAGGTGAAAGCCGCCTTCGATGCAGTGCGCGAAGGCGATCCGCTGCGGATCTTGAAGATCGGCGGCCTGCCGGACGACGACATGGCGCGTCCCCTGAGGGTCATGGGCGGCCAGGTCTCGTTCGACGAGACGTATCTGGTCGAGCAGGTCGTCGAAATAGTGTGCCTGCGGTGGGGCGCCGTAAGGCTGACCGAGATCCATCTCGTCGAGCGGCACGAGCAGCACCGACAGCACCAGTCTGACGCCTCCCTGCTCGAGCCGCTCGAAGGTCACTCGCGGCCCACTCGACCAATTTCGGTAGTTCGCAACGCGGTTGGCGACCCATATCACCAGCGCGCGTCCGCGATCCGAGAGCGAGATACCCCGGCGAGCGGCGTGGCGCAGTCTAGGTTGCTGTGCGCGCTCGATCAGGTGCATCGCGTAGTGGCAATGCAGGTCTGCGATCACGCCGCGAGGCTATCCCCGGCCGTGGGCGAAGTAAACCGCGGCGAACACCCGCATCACGACGGCGTTTAAGGGAGCCTTCCGCCGGTAGTAGCTACGGATTCAGGCCGGGCAAGCTCGTCGCACCGTCTTCCGTGACGACCTACGGAGGCGAACGATAAAGCCACCTCGGAGTCCCGCCGGGTTATGGTCCGGGCGACGTCCTCGAATCGTGGGGAGGAACAGATGAGCATTAGCAGTCGGTTGGCCTGGCGACGGCGGACAGTGGGTGTCGTCTGCTGCGCGATGGCGACGGTGGCGGTTGTCTCGGCCGCAGCCTGGGCGCACAATGCGGCGCCCGCGTCGGCGGCGAGATGCACAACCGCACACCTCGAGATCTGGTTCGGCCTGGGGGAGGGCGGCGGCACGCTCGGCAGCGTTTACTACCCCCTGGAGTTCAGCAACGTGGGCCACCACGCGTGCACGCTGAACGGCTACCCGGGCGTGTCGGGCTTCAGGGCGGGCGGAGGTCAGGTGGGTCCCGCCGCGAGTCGAAACGGACAGCCGCATACGACGGTGACCCTCGCCCCCGGCGCCACGGCACACGCGATCCTCCGGATCGTCGACGCGGGTGCGCTCTGCACTTCGCCGGCAACGGCGCTCGGTCTCAAGGTCTTTCCGCCCGGGGCCACGCAGTCGCAATCGATCGACTTCTCGTTCGCGGCCTGCCCGCACCGTGGCGTCCTGATCGTTGGCCCCGTGCGCGCGGGGGTTGGCATTCCCGGATTCACCACCTCGTAAGGCGACCCATCCTCAGCCGGTCTTTGCTGCGCCCGGGCTTGTGAGGTCCGCGTGCCCGGCGCGCAGCACCCGGACCGCTTCCTCGAGGGCGCGCTCCTGCTGGCTTATCGCCAGGTCGAGCTCGTGGCGACGGGCGCGAACGGCTCCCAGTTCGATGGGACTCGCTGTGGCGACCTGGCCGGGGGCGCCGACCGTGACCTCGCGCAGCTCGGCCTGGAGGCGTTCAAGCCGCTGACGGATCCGGAGCGGGGCCTGGCGATCGACCTCGTATACGCCGGGGGCCGAGGCCTTGCGCACGAGCGGAGAGCGGCTCAGCTGGGTCAGGAAGACGGCGAGCGGATCCTTGCCGGCGACGCGGAAGCCCGCCTCGAGCAGGAGCTCGTACCACTGCCGGTAATGCAGCGCCTCGATCGGCCCGGGATGGGCGATCAACACGCGTACCGCGGCCTCGCGGATGGCCGGCCCGCGAAGCACGGTCCGGCTCTCGTCGGAGCGCGGGTCTCGCGTCCCCGCCTCGTCGCCGGTCCCGGGATCCACCGGCGCGGTCTCGGCCGCGGCGTCCTCGGGCGTTCCGGCGAGCTCCGCGAGCACCTCGAGCCGGCGGTCGACGGCGGCCAGGGTCTCGTCGAGCTCGCGCAACTCGCCGAGCAGCCGGGTCCGCTCACCGGTCAGGCGCTCGCGATGGCGGACCAGATCGGCGCGCTCGGCCACGGCGGCGCGCAGCAGTCGGCTGGAGGGATTCGGAAGGGAGACGCTCATCGATGCCTGCCGGTTCTACCGGGCAGCGCGAGTCTCCAATGTGGACCGGATGTTCATAACGAGGTCTCCGTAGGGATCGCGCTGCTACGTGGCTGTTGAAAAGCCGGTGAAAAGGTCGGGCGCTCGCCGCAAACTGCGGCTTCGATCGCCATCCCCGCGGTGTTGGCAACTGGTTTAGGCGGCAAATTGCGGGCTCGGCGCGCCTGGCGCGATTCCGTCCGAGGCCGTCGTCATGCTCCGGGCTTCAGTCGGCTACGTAGCTCTACGGAGGAATGCGTATGAGAATGTCTGGTAACGAAGATCGGGCTGGCGCGCCAGGTTCGGGCCACGAGCTCGCCGGCGCGGATCAGCTGATCTCGGATCTGGCCGCCCTGCTCGACGCCGGGCTCTTGGTCGTCCACGAATCCGTGCTCGGTCCGGCCCGGTACGGGATCGCGCCAGTGTCCGATCACCACGCGGGCAGGCGAAAGGCGCGCATATCGGAGCCGCGCGCATATCGGAGCCGCGTCGGCATCATGCACAGTTGACTTGAGCGATGAGTTCGACCTCGACCGGTTCGTGGCCGCGCAGGATCAGAGCGGCACATACGAGGCAGCGGTGACGGAGCTGCGCTCGGGCCGGAAGCGCAGCCATTGGATGTGGTTCGTGTTCCCGCAGATCGCCGGCCTGGGCCAGAGCCCGATCTCCAGGCGGTACGCGATCTCGTCGCTGGCCGAGGCGCAGGCGTATCTCACCCACGAGGTGCTCGGGCCGCGGCTCGTCGAATGCGCGCGCATCGTGGCCGGCCTGAACGCACCGAGCGCCCAGGACATCTTCGGCGGGATCGATGCGATGAAGCTGCGCTCGTCGATGACCCTGTTCGCCCGCGCGGATCCGTCCAATCCGG
>DATIEI010000015.1:0-12695 GCA_035455845.1 Solirubrobacteraceae bacterium | reverse complement strand
GAACCCATCCGGCAGCCGCCGACCAGGTGGGCGTAGCGGCTGGTGACCAGTGTGTCCTGGGCACCGGCCGCCTCGAAGATGTTGTGCAGCGTCTGCTCGGCGAAGGCGATGTTCTTCCGGTCGTTCTCGCACTGCGAGTAGTCCATGCGCGCCACCGGGATTCCGTTCTGGTCGGTCTCCCCGTGAGCGATGGTCACCCGGTTCTCGGGTAGCGGCAGCAGCTCGGACAGTATTCCAAGCGTGTACCAGTGGTTGTAGTCGCGCATGTACTCGCGCAGCGCGCGCCCCCAGTGCCCGTGGCCGAGGACGTGCTGGGCGTGCTCGATGGGGAGCGGTCCGACGGTCTGGATCGAGAACCCTCGCGCGAACCCCCGCCGCTGGTCGGTCTCGTAGAACTGCTCGGAGGAGATCTCCGGCGGCGGCGCCTTATACATGCGCATCTCCTCGGGGAACCGCCCGGCTACCTGGGGTGCGCCCTGGACCATCACGCAACGACCGACCTGGTCGTTGTCGTTGGCCAGGCCGTGCGGGAAGCGGCGGCTGGTCGAGTTCAGCAGCAGGCGGGGGGTCTCGATCGAGTAGCCCGCCACCGCCACCGCGTCGGCGTGCTGGAAGTGCTCGGCGCCGTCATGGATGTAGCGCACCCCGGTCACCCGCCCGCTGGACTCGTCGAGAACGACCTGCGTGACCATGCAGTCCGCGCGGATCTCGACCCCGTGCTCGATCGCGTCGGGAATGTGGGTGACCAGTGGCGAGGCCTTGGCGTTGACCTTGCAGCCCTGCAGGCAGTACCCGCGGTAGATGCAGTGCGGGCGGTTGCCGAACGAGCCGTTGGTGATTCCCACCGGTCCGACCAGCATCTCGATGCCGAGCTTGCGCGCACCCTCGCGGAGTACGTCCGCGCCGCTGTTGATCGGATGCGCGGTATGCGGGTAGCGGTGCGGGTCGCCCCACGGCCAGTAGTCGCCGGCCACCGGTAGCTCGAGCTCGAGCCTCTCGTAGTGCGGCTTGAGGTCGTAGTAGCTGATCGGCCAGTCCTCCCCCACTCCGTCGCGAGTGCGGACCTCGAAGTCCGAGGGATGGAAGCGCGGGCAGTACCCGGCGTAGTGGACCATCGAGCCGCCGACGCCGTGGCCCGAGTTGTTCTTGCCGAGCTCGACCGGATCAGAGCCGCCGGTGACGCGCGCGTCGGTCCAGTAGAGCCGATGCGAGCCGGCCTCGTCGGATACCCAGTCCTCGTCGGGATCCCAAAACGGCCCGGACTCGAGCACGACCACCTTCCAGCCGCGGCGGGCCAACCGCTGCGCCAGCGTGGCGCCGCCGGCGCCCGCTCCGACGATCACCAGGTCGACCGAGAACGAGTCGTCGTAGCGGGCCATGCGTTCGGTCGGCACAGCGCGGCGGTGCACGTCGAGCAGGAAGGCAGAATCGTTCTCGGGCGGCCGCAGCGCACCACGGAGCAAGGTCCGCAATTCGTGGCGGCGGCTCACGTACCCGGCACCCCGCGGTGCTCGGTGTCCTTGACCGGATCGCGTTCGAATGCCGGCGCTCCCTCCCAGCTCTCACGCTGGCCGATGCCGAACCGGGCGTAGCCGCGCGGGTAAGCGGGACCACCGAAGCCGATCTCATTCCACGCCCAGGGATGCGAGTAGAACGCGCTGAGGATGGCGCGGCTGACCACCTTCCAGGTCTTGCTCGGCGGCATCTCGTCCCACACCTCGCCGTGCAGTTCGCCCTTGGCCAGCGCCTCGACCACGCGCATCTGAACATCCTCCGAGGCGCCGGCGAAGTCACTCGCGCCGTGTTGACGTGCCGCGGCGTCGAGGCCGAGCGCCAGCCGGCGCCATGTCTCGCGGTCGTCGGGCATGTCGGCGTAGCGAAAGCCGTCGAGCTGCCCTTCAAACAGCTTGGCGTCGACCATGTTCAACACCGGTATCTTCGGCTCGCGGTCCTGCGCCATCACCAGATCGCAGAAGATCCTGAGCGTGTCCGCCTCCGCCTTCGTGAAGAAGCGGACCGGCGGAGTCTGCTCGACCCGCTCAAAGACCAGGCGCCGGGTCGTCTCGTCCCAGTGGTCGGCCTCGTCGAGCACGTTGTAGTCCGGATAGCGCCCGTGCATCTGTGGGGTGACGCCGTTGCGCTGGCGGGGCAGCTCCTCCGGCGAGGCGGGCAGCTGGTCGGGCCGCAGGTTCGGGAGGTGCTCGGCCTTGCGGAAGTCGCGTGAAGCCATCAGTTTTCGCGGCGGAGCACGGCGGCGGCCAGGCCCATGCCGCCGACCAGCGCCAGCGAGCCGGGCGCGAGCAGCGGCGGCCCCATCACGATGTTGAACAGGGGCTCGTCGAACCCTCCGGGCTTGCGCGCCACCCCGCGCACGTGTGTGATCACGCCGACCAGGCCGTCCAGGCAATAGAGAGCCGACACCGCCGGGAGCACGGTCCTGGCCGCGCGCTCGGAGCGGACGCCCGCCATGCCGGCGGCGGTGAGCGCCGGCGACAGCGCCACCGGGGTCCACATCCACTTGTCGCCGAACGACCCGCGGAAGTGCTCGAAGTAGATCTCCACGCCCAGCGGCAGCGCGCTGAACGCGGTGGCCGCGGCCAGCGTGCGCTGCATGCGGCCGCTGCGGACGTTGCGCCACCACCGCGTGGCCGCCCGCTCGGGGGGAGTCGTCCGGCGAACCAGGGGCACATCAAGCCGCATAGCGTTCCGCCTCCGCTCGTTTGAGCTCCAGGCCGATGCCCGGGCGCTCGTGGTCGGGCACCAGCGCCCCGTCGACCGGCTCGACCACGCCATCGAACAGCATGTGCTCGATCCGCACGTGGTCGTGGAAGTACTCCAGGTGAACGAGCTGCTCGAGCGCGGTGGCCGGATGCAGGTGGATGGCCGGACCGCAGTGCAGCGAGAGTGGAAGGTTGTGGGCCCGGCACAGGGCGCCGACCCGCAAGAGCTCGGTGATCCCGCCGCACCGGGTGACGTCGGCCTGGAGCACGTCGACCGCGCCGGCCTCGATCATGCGACGGAAGTACGGCGCATCGTCGCCGTACTCGCCGGCGGCGATCTCCATCCCGGCCGGTGCTCGGTCACGCAGCAGCCGCAGCCCCTCGAGGTCCTCGGAGGAGACCGGCTCCTCGAACCAGCTGACCCGCGCGTCGTCGGCGAACCGCTCGCCGAGGTCGAGCGCCTGCTTGCGCGAGTACGCGCCGTTGGCATCGACGAACAACCGGGCGTTCGGGCCGATCGCGGTCCGGGCGACCTTCACCCGCTCCGGATCTCGCTCGGGTTCCGAGCCGACCTTCATCTTGACCCGGGGGATTCCCTGCTCCACCCAGCCGCTCAGCTGTTCGGCGAGCCGAGCGTCCGAGTAGGCGGTGAAGCCGCCCGAGCCGTACACCGGCACTCGGTCGTGGGCCATCCCAAGCAGCTTGCACAGGGGCAGACCCAACGTGCGCGCCTTCAGATCCCAGAGCGCCGTGTCCACCGCGGCGATGGCCATCGAGGTGATGCCCGGACGGCCCAGGTTTCGGGTCTGCTCGACCATCTTCTCCCAGGCCGCCTGCGGCGAGAACGCGTCGCGGCCGCAGACGACACCGGCCAGCTTGGACTCGACCAGCTTCGCCGTGGAGACGTCGGCGTAGGTGTAGCCGACGCCCCATTCGCCGCCGCCGTGAGCGTGCACGACGACGATCGTGGTCGAGTCCCAGGCGAGGGTGCCGTCCGCCTCGGGCTGGTCGGTGGGGATCGTGAAGGCCGCGACTTCGAGCTCGTCGACCGCGACTTCAACGCGGACCGTCGTACTCATCGTCCGGGCAGGAATTCCTGGAGCTTCTGCGAGAACGACTGCCTGACGATCCGGCCGGCGTTGGGGTCGCCGGACAGGAGCGCCGAGCTGAGCGCCTTGGCCTGCTCGATCGTGATGTGCGGCGGCAGCGGCGGCACCTCGGGATCGGTGATCGCCTCGTAGACGACCGGCCGGTCGGCGTTCAGGGCCTCGTCCCAGGCCGGGCCGACCTGATCGGGCGTCTCGACGCGGATTCCCTTCAGGCCGACGAGCTCGGCGTAGCGGGCATACGGGAAGTCCGGCAGGTCCTGCGATCCCTCGAACTTCGGGTTGCCCTCCATCGCCCGCTGCTCCCAGGTCACCTGGTTGAGGTCGCGGTTGTTCAGCACCATGATGATGAGCCGCTGGTCGGGCCACTGATGGCGGTATTTGGCGATCGTGATCAGCTCGTTGATGCCGTTCATCTGCATCGCCCCGTCGCCGACCAGGGCCAGGACCGGACGATGCGGATGGGCGAACTTGGCCGCGATCGAATACGGCACACCGGGGCCCATGGTGGCCAGAGTGCCCGATAGCGAGACCATCATGCCCTTGCGGAGCTTGACGTCGCGGGCATACCAGTTCGCCGCCGAGCCAGAGTCGGAGGAGATGATCGCTCCATCGGGGAGGCGCTTTGAGAGCTCGTGGAAGACGAGCTGCGGGTTGATCGGGTCCGCCGCGAGCTGCGCTCGATGCTCGATCAGGTTCCACCACTCGGCGACCTCGCCTTCGATCTTCTCGCGCCAGGAGCGATCCTGTTTGCGCTCCAGGCGCGGGAGCAGGGCGCGTAGCGTCTCCGCGCTGTCTCCGACCAGGTTGACCTCCATCGGATAGCGGATCCCGAGCATCTTTCCGTCGAGGTCGATCTGCACGCCGCGGGCGTTGCCCTCCTCGGGGAGGAACTCGGAGTAGGGGAAACTCGAGCCGACCATCAGCAGCGTGTCGCACCCCATCATCAGGTCCCAACTCGGCTTGGTCCCGAGCAGGCCGATCGACCCGGTCACGAATGGCAGATCGTCGGGCAGCACGGCCTTGCCGAGCAGGGCCTTGGCCACGCCGGCGCCGAGCACGTCGGCGATCTCGGCCACGTCGTCGGATGCGTGCAGCGCACCCTGGCCGACCAGCATCGCGACCTTGCTTCCCGCGTTCAGCACTGAAGCGGCGCGGTCGAGGTCCTCGTCGGCGGGGACCACGCGCGGCCGCCGGTAGCCGGGACTCGAGTGCACCGTGCCGTGCTTGTGGGGCGGCTGGGCGACCGCGTCGGCTTCCTGGAGGTCGTTCGGGATGATCAGAGCGGTGACCGTGCGCTCGGCCAGCGCGATCCGGCAGGCTCGATCGACGAGATGGCGGATCTGCGCCGGAACCATCGCCATCTCGACGAACTCGTGCGCTACGTCCTTGAACAGCGTCGTGAGGTCGATCTCCTGCTGGTAGTTCCCCCCCAGGCCCGCCCGAGCCTGCTGGCCGACGATCGCGACGACCGGCTGATGGTCGAGCTTGGCGTCGTAGAGCCCGTTCAGCAGGTGGACGGCACCGGGGCCCGAGGTGGCCAGGCAGACGCCGACCTCGCCGGTGAACTTGGCGTGGGCGCAGGCCATGAACGCGGCCATTTCCTCGTGGCGTACCTGGATGAATTCGGGACGCTGTCCGTTGCTCGAGCGGTTGAAGGCGCCGAGGATCCCATTGATCCCGTCGCCCGGATAGCCATAGATCCGCTTGACGCCCCACGTGGTGAGGCGCTCTAGGAGATAGTCGCCAACTGTGTCACTCATGCGCATTCATTCCTTTCCTCGTCTGGCCCGCCTCGATTTCCCGCTACCCGCGCTCGGTGGGCGCTAACTGCGGGGCTGTCCGCGTGGCTACAGACGGTCTCCGGCCTCGGAAAGGGCCACGGCGGCGTCGATGTGGGCCAGATGGGTCAATCCCTGGGGGAAATTGCCCAGCAGCTCGCCGGTGCGCGGGTCGATCTCCTCGGAGAACAGCCCGAGGTCGTTGCTGCGGGCCACGGCCTGATCGAAGATCGTCCGCGCCTCGGTCAGCTCACCGGCCTGGGCCAGACACTCGGCTAGCCAGAACGAGCAGCACAAGAACGCCCCTTCGTCCCCTTCGAGCCCGTCGTCGCGCCGGTATCGGTACAGGAGCCCATCGCCGGCGCCGAGCTCCTTGCGAATCGCCGCCACCGTGCGCAGCATCCGCTCATCCTCCCAGGCGACATATTCAACGGTCGGGAGTAGCAGCAGCGCCGCGTCCATCTCGGTGCGGTCGAAGGCCTGTACGTAGACCCCGCGTTCGCGGTCATAGCCGCGCTCTTCGATCGCCTCGCGCACCTCGTCGCGGGCGCTCTTCCAACGCCCGGTCGGGGCGCGTCGCATGCACTCGTCGGCCAGGCGGATGCCGCGATCGAGCGCGGACCAGCACAGCACCTTGGAGTGGACGAAGTGGTCGGGCTCCCCCGGCCACTCCCAGATCCCGCAGTCGGGCTCCGACCAGCGCTCGGCCGCGTGATCGATCAGTGACACCAGGAAGCGCCAGTGGTCGTCGCTCGGCGAGTGGCCGCGACGGTGCCAGCGCCAGGTCAGGTTGACCAGCTCCCCGTAGGCATCGAGCTGCCTCTGCTCGGAGGCGTCGTTGCCGAGGTTGACCGGCTTGGACCCCCGGTAGCCCTCGAGGTTCTCCACCACGTCCCCCCGCAGGCGCCGCTCTCCCCCGACGCCGTACATGACCTGAAGATCCCCGGCGTGCCCCGCCGCCGAGCGCATGATGAAGGCACGGAACGCGTCGGCCTCGTGCACGCAGCCGAGTTCGGCGAACGCGCGGGAGCTGAAGCTCGAGTCGCGCACCCAGGCGTAGCGGTAGTCCCAGTTGCGCGGCCCTCCGACGGCCTCGGGCAGCGAGGTCGTGGGCGCCGCCACCACCGCGCCGGTCGGCGCGTACGTGAGCGCCTTGAGCACGATTCCCGAGCGCCTGGCCGCCGGCTCATCACGACTGCCCAGCCGGACCGTCGCGGCCCACCCCCGCCACCAGCGCACGGTTCCCTCCAACAGCGTGTCGAGCGTGTCGGCGTCCGGCTCTGGAGGCGGCCCCGCATCGATCTGCTCGGGCGGGCCATAGCAGAGGGCGAGCCTCACCCGGTCGCCCGGGCCGACCGAGAAACGCCCCACGAGCTCGTGCTGGGGATCCTCGTCGAGCTCCTGCTCGCACCAGACCAGCAGCGCGTCGTTGCCGCCGATCGCGCTGTGCAACCTGTGCCCATGGCGGCGGATCCACGGTCGCACCTGGCCGTAGTCGAAGCGAGGGGCAATCCGCAGGCTGAGTTCAACCGACCCGCGCACCCCCTCGATCACGCGGAGGATCTGCCGCCGTTCCGTCTGAAGCGGGTCTTCTTGGAGCGTGAAGCAATCGATCACCTTGGCCTCGCCGGTCGGGCCGACCAGCGTGGTCTCGAGCACCAGCGTGTCGTCCAGATAGCGTCGCTCGTACTCCCATTCCCCGTCCCCGGTTGGTCTGACCGTGCAGCACCCGCCGTGCTCGGCGTCGAGAAGGCACCCGAACGCGCTGCCCGAGTCGAAGCGAGGCAGGGAGCACCAGTCGATCGAGCCCTCCCGCGAGATCAGCGCCGCGCTATGGCAGTCGCCGATCAGCGCGTAGTCGGCAATCGGTAGGTACGCGCTGTCGGTCACGGAGGGCTGATACCCCAATGCGACGGGAAACTCGCCAGCCGCTCTGCAGCTCGGACCGGCGTCGTTTGCCGTACATACACGCGGGTAGAGCCAGTTCGTATGTGGTTCTACATGATCGCGGCATTCCTGGTCCTGGTCGGGATCATCGGCGGAGTCGCGTCGGGCGGGATCTTCACGCTGATCTTCATCCCGCTGGGCGCGATCATGCTGGTCGTCGCCGTCCTCTCGGGTATGTGGGCCCGGGCCAAAGAGGGCAGTGCAGGGGGCCAGACACACGGCTCGAAGACCGAGCAGGCCCCGCTGCGGCACACCCCGCCGCAGGGCGCCCCCACGCCGACCAGGCCGGAAGAGCTGGTCGACGCTCGCCGCGTCCAGCAGTAGCCAACCTACACCGGTGTCGAAATCTCGCTTTCGGGTAGCGACTGAGTAGTCGTTTACCACCAAACGAGAGGAGCACGGACATGGGCCTCACCGACAAAGTGACCGGCAAGGTCAAGCAGGCGGCCGGGGATCTCGCCGGCGACTCGTCACTGCGCCGCGAAGGCAAGCAGGAGGAGCGCAAGGGCGAGGCCAAGGAGGAGCTCGCGCGCGATCAGGAGAAGGCCGATCGCAAGGCCGAAGAGGTCGCCAATTTGGAGCGCAAGACCTCGTAGGCGGTTTCCCTAGTGGAGGGCCGCCTCCACCTCCGGCACCCCGTGCGCCGGCCACTGTGGTCGAGGCGTGTCTTGTCCGCGGGCGCGAGGGGTGCCGGACGTGGGTGGCGTCCCTCTTGGGAACTGGTTAGCGCGCAGACAAGATCGCTGCTGGGGCGCCGCTATTGTGGCTGCCGTGCCCCGTCGCCACCGTTCCCATGGCCACGCCCCTAGCGAGGGGGTAAGAGCCGAGGTTTCCCGAGAGGCGTGGTTGAGGCTTGCCGCCTGCACTGGGGCGGCCGCTTTGCTGCAGTTGGATGGGACGTTGATCACGGTCGCGCTGCCCTCGGTGGCGCATGGCCTCAAGGTTTCCAGTGCGTCCACGGCCATCGTGCTCAGCGCGTATTTCGGGGCGTATGCGCTCGTACTGCTGCCTGGGGGTGAGCTGGTGGATCGCTTCGGGGCGCGTCGGCTGGCCCTGGTCGGCCTGGCGCTGTTCGCGCTGGGCGCGGGTCTCGGAGCGGTCGTGTCGAGCATCGGGGCCCTCGTCGCCACGCGAGTGGTCCAAGGCGTTGGGGCAGGTCTGGTCAGCCCGGCCGCGCTGGCCGGCGCGGTCAGCGGGTTTCCACCCGAGCGGCGGGGTAGCGCGCTTGGGATCTGGGGCGCCAGCGCGGGCGTCTCGAACCTGGTCGGCCCACTGCTCGGGGGTCTGCTCACCGTATGGCTGGGCTGGCGCGCGGACTGGTGGGCGCTCGTGCCGCTGGCGCTGATCGCGGCACTGGCGATCGCCCGCCAGGTGCCGGCGACGCTGCACGCCGAAGGGGCCGGCATGCGGGAGTCGCGGGTGAATCGCGTGGTCCTCGCCGCCACGCTGGTCGCGGCGCTCACCTTCGCGGTGATGATCGGATGCTTCTACCTGGCTTCGCAGTACCTGCAGCAATCCGCCGGCTATTCCGCGCTCGGAGCGTCGGCGGCGCTCGTGATCGTCGCGCTGCTGGTCGGGGCGGCCGCGCCGCTGGCCGGGCGGCTCGTCGACGAGCATGGCGAGCGAATGCCGGCGGTGCTCGGCTTCGTGCTGGCCGCCGGTGGCCTGGCCGTGCTCGCCATCCCTGGGCTGCCCCTGGACAGCCTGGTCACGATCCTGCCGCTGATCCCGGTGGGGCTCGGCCTCGGGATGCTGTTCGTGCCCACCTCGCGCGCGGCCCTCAACGCCACGCCGCGCGCGTCGCATGGGCGCACCTCAGCGATCCTCTCGGTCGGACGCCTGCTCGGCGCCGGGATCGGCGCCGGTTTGGGTGGCCTGGTGCTGGCCGGCGGCACTGACGCGTCCACCGTGCATGGGGCCATGTTGCTCGCCTGCATCCTGTGCGTGGTGGTGGGGATCCCCGCCTCGACCCGGCTCGGGGTCCCGCGTGGCGCCGTGCCCGGCCCGGCGCGGCCGAGCACCTGATCAGGGTCGGGTTCGCACACACCGGACCGACTGGCCCGTTTTCCGGTCGCCCAGGCCGGGAACCCTTTGGACGTGGTCAACCGTCGTCCTCCCATCCTCGGGCTGCGCCTGAACAGCCGCCCGGACACCGCCGGGCTGGTCCGGGCGGCGCTGGGCGGACTGGCCGGCCCGTTCCGGCTGCGCGAGGAACTCGTCAACGACTTGAAGACCGCGATCAGCGAGGCGTGCAACAACGCCGTCGAACACGCCTACCGCGGCCAGAGCGGCGCAATTGCGGTTCACGTCGACATCGGGTTCGAGAGCGTGGATGTGTCGGTCCGCGACTGGGGCGGTGGCTTCCAGCATCTCGCCCCGGCCGGAGACCGCATGCGGGTCGGGTTGCCGGTGATCAACGCGCTGGCCGATCGCGCCGAGTTCCTGACCGCGCCCGGAAGTGGGACCGAGGTACGGATGAGCTTTGACATTCGGCACGACCCACGTCGCGACGGGCTGTTGGCCCGCGTCGAGGAGAGTGAGGATCTCGAGGCGTGGACACCGTGGCGGCGGGGACTGTCGGGCGACGTGGTGGTCACCCTCCTGCCCCGAGAGCTCCTGGACGGCGTGCTCGAGCCGTTGATCAGCGCCTTGACCGCCCGCTCACGCTTCACGCTCGAGCGGTTCTCCGACGTGTACCTGGTCACTCGGGCGATCGCCGCGCACGTGCAGTCCGCGGCCTCGAGCGGCCGGGTCAGCTTCGCGCTCGGGGCCGCCGAGGAGCGGATCGATATGACCATCGGCCCGCTCCGGCCGGGCGCCGCCGACGAGCTCCGCGAGATGGGCTCCTCCGAGCGCCTCGAGGCGTCGGTGGCGCGGCTCGCCTCCGAGCTCGACTGCGAGGCGATCGACTGCTCGGAGCTGCTCAGGGTCGTGGTCAAGGACCACCAGCGCAACCTGAGCGCGACGCAGAACGCCTCTTAGCGCCCGGGTTCTCCGCGCGGCCCCGGGGTCGGGGTGGGGCATCGGACCAGATGAGCCGCCCTACTCCTCGTATTCGTGGCCCGGCACCGTCCCGACCGGCGGCTCGGTGGCCGGTGCCTCGATGCGGTCGGGGCTCTCCGCCAAGAGGTTGAGGGCGCCGTCGGGATGCCGGCGCACCACGGTTCCCTGCCAGGCCCGCATCGGGTGCGACCCGCTGCGCTGTAGCCCACGACAGGCGCTGCGGGTGATGAAGAACACGATGATCGGGAGGATCCAGATGCCGGCGCGCCACACGTGGATCTGGGTCGTGTAGGCGATGCCCAGCCGGTAGAAGATCCGGTCGGTCGAGCCGACCGCGAACACGATCACCACCCAGGACAGGAAGGCAGCGCCCACAGCCGTGCGGATCGGGCGGTCGCGTGGGCGATCCAGCAAGTCATGGCGCAACACGTCGCCGGTGATCCGCCGCTCCACCGCCGGCCAGGCGAACAGCACGGCGAATACGAACAGCGGAAACGCCGCCCCGCCCCAGAACGGGTTGGGGATCACCGTGCGCCCGGCGATCACCAGCTCCCAGTTCGGCATCAGCCGAAGCGCTCCGATCAGCCAGCCGATGTACCAGTCGGGCTGCGCGCCATTCTCCGACAGGTACGGGTGATACGGGCCCCACTGCCAGATCGGGTTGATCTGGATGAGCCCTCCCATCAGGAACAGCACGCCGGCCACCGCCAGCATCAGGCCGATCGAGCGCAGCGCGTAGGCCGGCCACATCGGGGTGCCGACGACATTTCGCTCGCGGCGGCCGGGACCGGGGAACTGCGAGTGGTGCTGGCGCATGATCATGGCCAGGTGAAGCGTGATCAGCACGGCCAGGGCTGCCGGGATGAGCAGCACGTGGACGATCTCCAAGCGCGGCCAGAACGTGCTGTTGCCGGGGAACGGACCGCCCCAGACCAGGGTGGCCAGCTGAGCGCCGATCCCGGGAATCGAGAGCGCCACCCCGTAGGCGATGGCCAGCCCCATCCCCGACAGGAGGTCGTCGATCAGCGAGTAGCCGGCGAATCCCTCGAGGATGGCCAGCATCAGCATGGTCAGGCCGATGAAGTAGTTGAAGTCGCGCGGCTTGCGGTAGGCGCCGGTGAAGAAGATGCGCATCAGGTGCAGCACGATCGCCGCGATGAACACGTCCGCGGCCCAGTGGTGGACCTGGCGGAACAGAAGTCCGGCCGGCACGCTGAAGGACAGGTTCAGCACCGAGCGATAGGCCTCGGACATCTGCTCGCCCTGGAGCAGGGTGTACGGCCCGTGGTAGATGACCTGCGAGTCGCTCGGGATGTAATAGAGGGTGAGGAAGATCCCGGTCCCGATCAGGACGATGAACGAGTAGAGCGCGATCTCTCCGAGCAGGAACGACCAGTGGTCGGGGAACACGTAGCGCAGCACCCACTTGATCCCGCCGGCCAGGCCCACCCGCTGCTCGGCGGCGCGGCCTGCCCGGACGAACCGGCGGTGCGCGTAGCGCTCGAGCAGGTTCATGCAGGCTCCCGCCGCACACCCCACCACGAGGGGCCGATGTCCCCCGGGAACGGGCCGGCGGCCCGCAGGTGACGATCCGAGTCGATCATCAGCGGCAGCTGCGGCAACGCCCGCCCCGCCGGACCGAAGATGAGACGGCCGCCCTCGCCGGGGAGGAACGTCGAGTAGTGGCAGGGGCAGGTGAACGCCGGCACCTGACTCGTCGGCGCGTAGGTGGGATAGCGGTAGAGCGAGATCGCGCAGCCGGCGTGCGGGCAGATCTTCGAGTAGGCGAGGATTCCCTCGGGGGCCCAAGAGCGCCGGTCGGCGGGCAGATGGAGGAACTCGGCCGGCAGCCGGACGACCAGCAGACCGGCGCCGAACGAATCGGGATCGCCGTGCTCGGGCAGGGCGGTGTAGAAAGCGCCCTCGTGGATGTCGTCGGCCGAGTACGGCTTGCCGGTGTCGTCGACCAACCGCACACCGCGAACCCACGGCTGCCGGTGCAGGGGGTTGAGCGTCGGCCCGAGCGAGGCCAGGGGGGCGACCGCGGCGGTGACGAGTCCGGCCCCGGCCACTCCGCCGGCGCCCGCCAACAGCGCGCGACGCGATATGCCCTGTCGCCCCTCCTCGATCATCGTGAC
>DATIEI010000014.1:0-12076 GCA_035455845.1 Solirubrobacteraceae bacterium | reverse complement strand
GGGTCCATCGCGACCTTCACCGCCACGGTGCGGTCGAGCGACAGATCCTTGGCGCGGTAGACCGTGCTCATCCCGCCGCGACCAACTACGTCTCCCAGCTCGTAGCGCGCGGCCAGGACGCGCGGCTGTCCGCCCGGGCTCACGCGCCGGGCCGCTGAGCCCTGTCGCCGGGCCGCTGCACCGGGACCGTGAACCTCTTCAGGTCCGCGTTGCGCACGATCGCGCCGCCCTTGACGTAGGGCACGATCTCGGCCCGTAGCTCGCGGCGCACCTGCTCGAGCCGCTCAACCTCGGCCTTCAGCTCGCCCGCGCGCTTCTCGAGCGCCTTGAGTTTGCGCTCCATGCCCTGGAGCTGGCTCTCGAGCTCGAACACGCGCTCCACGCCGGCCAGGTTCATGCCGAGCTCCGCGGTCATCTCCTGGATCCGGCGCAGGCGCTCGACGTCCTTGTGCGAGTACAGGCGCGTGCCCTTGGGCGAGCGCTTGGGCTCGATCAGGCCTCTCGCCTCGTACATGCGCAGAGTCTGCGGGTGCATGTCGGCCAGTTCGGCCGCCACGGAGATCATGAACACCCCTCGGTCGGACGCGACCTCCACGCGGGTCGTCCGTACGCGACGCATGGCCATCAGTTATCCCTCGCTTTCGTGCCGCCTGATGGGTGGGCGGGCCCGTCTTTGAACAGCCCGGCCCGCGGGTTGCCGTTCATCACCTTCGAGAGCTGGTCGATCGCCGCCTGCTGCTCGGGCGAGAGCTTGTCGGGGACGTCGATCACGAAGCGGTAGCGGATGTCGCCCCGGCCCTTGCCACCGACTTTCGGTGGACCCTCGCCACGGAGCCGCTGGACGGTTCCGTGCTTGGTGCCGGCCGGAACGCGCAGGCGCTTGGTGCCGTTGAGCGTCGGCACCTCGACGACCGCGCCCTGGATCGCCTCGGGGATGGTCAGCGGCACCTCGACCTCGAGGTTCTCGCCCACCGCCTTGAACACCGGCGAGTCCTGCACGCGGGTGATCACGTACAGATCGCCCGGATCTCCGCCGCGCAGTCCGGCTTCGCCCTTGCCGGCCAGCCGGATGCGGCTGCCGTCGCGCACGCCGGCCGGGATGTTCACGCGCAGCTTGCGGATGGTCCGCTGCGCCCCGGTGCCGCCGCACGTGGAGCAGGGATCCTCGATCACCGTGCCCGAGCCGTTGCAGTTCGAGCAGGGCTGGGAGATCGAGAAGATCCCCTGGCTCTGGGACTCGATTCCGCGCCCGCTGCACACCGGGCACACCTTGGGGGTGGTACCGGGCTTGGCACCCGTGCCGTGGCAGGTCGGACAGGGTTGGGAGGTCGGGACCGACAGCGGCACCTGTGCGCCGTGGACCGCCTGGTCGAAACTCAGCGAGACCTCTGTCTCCAGATCGCGCCCCTGGGTCTGGGCGCCTCGCCCGCCCCGAGCGGCGCCGCCGGCGGTTCCGGGTCGCCCGCGGGCACCACCGCCGGTTCGGCCGGCAGTGCCGGTCGCCCCGCCGCCGAACAGGTTCGAGAGGATGTCGCTGAAGCCGCCGCCGAACGAGCTCGGATCGAATCCGCCGGCAAAGCCACCGAGCGGGCTCCCGCCCCGGTCATAGGCCTTGCGCTTCTCCGGATCGGAGAGAACGTCGTGGGCCTGGGAGATCTCCTTGAAGCGCTCCTCGGCCTGCTTGTTGCCCGGGTTGCGGTCTGGGTGGTACTGCCGGGCGAGCTTGCGGTAGGCCTTCTTTATCTCCTCGTCGGTGGCGTTCTTGCCTACTCCGAGGGTCTTGTAGTAGTCCGGTCTACCAGCCATGGTTCTTCCTTCTCGATCATGCCGCGACGACAACCCGGGCGGGACGGATCACAACCTCGCCGAGACGGTAGCCGCGCTGGTAGACCTCGACCACCGTGCCGGACTGCGCGCCATCGGCGGGAATCTGCGCCACCGCCTCGTGCAGCTGCGGATCGAATCGCTCTCCCTCGGGAGAGAAGCGCTGGATGCCCGCCCGCGCGAGCGCCGCGATCACGTCGTCGTGCACGAGCTTGATGCCGGAGACCAGTGTCGCTGCCGTGCCGTTGTCTTGTCCGGCTCCGTCTTCGGCGGCCGGCGTCGTCGCGGCCTGCGCCGCTTGTAGCGCCCGGTCGAGGTTGTCGACCGCCGGCAACAGCTCCTTGGCCAGCTTCGTGATTCCGCGCTCCTGCGCAGCCGCCGCCTCGCGCGCGGCCCGCTTGCGGTAGTTCTCGAAGTCGGCGCGAGTGCGCTGGGCCAGCTCGAGATACTCGTCGGCCTTCTCCGCCTTGGCGGCCAGCTGCTCGAGGTCCTGCTCGAGCTTGCGCTCGTGGTCGGGCTCGGCCCCCCCCGGCTCTTCCTCAGCCGGAGGCATGGGCTCGGCGGCGGTCGGCAGAGTCGTCCCGCCATCCGACGCGGGGACCGCACCCCCGTCCGAGGCCTTTCGAGGAAGTTCGGCCTCGGACGGGGTGTGCGTCTCCGCGTCGCTTGCGTCGCTCTGGGGGCCGACCGCCGGCCCCCGAGTCTCATGTTCCGGCGTCATCATCACTTCTCATCCACCACTTCGGCGTCGACGACGTCCTCCTCGGACTCGGCGCCCGCGCCGTTGGTCGACGCTGCGCCGTCACCGGCGCCGTCCGCCGAGCCGGCCGCGGCCTGGTCCTGGGCGCGCTGGTACATCGCCTCGGACACCTTGTGGAACGCGCTGTGCAGCGCCTCGGTCTTGCCGTTGATCTCCGCCGCGTCCTCGCTGGTCAGCGAATCGCGGACTTCCTTGATCGCCGCCTCGATCTCCTCCTTGGAGCTCGAGTCCACGGCGTCGCCCAGGTCCTTGAGCTGGCGCTCGGCCTGGTAAGCCGCGTTCTCGCCGTTGTTGCGGGCCTCGGCGAGTTCGCGCTGCCGGCGGTCGTCCTCGGCGTGCGACTCGGCGTCCTGGACCATGCGCTTGATCTCGTCGTCGGACAGACCCGAGCCGGAGCGGATCTCGATCTTCTGCTCCTTGCCGGTGCCCAGATCCTTGGCCGACACGTTCAGGATTCCGTTGGCGTCGATGTCGAACGCGACCTCGATCTGCGGGATTCCGCGCGGGGCCGGCGGGATGCCGGTCAGCTGGAACTTGCCCAGCGACTTGTTGTACATCGCCATCTCGCGCTCGCCCTGCAGGACGTGGATCTCGACCGACGGCTGGTTGTCCTCGGCGGTCGAGAACACCTCGCCCTTGCGGGTCGGGATCGTGGTGTTGCGCTCGATCAGCTTGGTCATCACGCCGCCCTTGGTCTCGATGCCCAGCGTCAGCGGGGTCACGTCGAGCAGCAGGACGTCCTTGACGTCACCGGCGAGCACGCCGGCCTGGATCGCGGCGCCAACCGCGACGACCTCATCGGGGTTCACACCGCGATGCGGCTCCTTGCCGGTCAGCTCCTTGACCTTCTCCTGCACGGCGGGCATGCGCGTCATGCCGCCCACGAGCACGACGTGGTCGACCTTATCGACGCCCTTGTCCTTGGCGTCGTCGAGGGCCTGGCGGACCGGCGCCACTGTGCGGTCGAGCAGGTCGGCCGTGAGCTCGTTGAGCTTGGCCCGGGTCAGGCGGGTGTCGAGGTGCTTGGGGCCGCTGGCGTCGGCGGTGATGAACGGCAGGTTGATCTGCGTCTCCTGCGTGGTGGACAGCTCGATCTTGGCCTTCTCGGCCGCCTCGTAGAGACGCTGGAGCGCCATCGGATCGGCGGCCAGGTCGATGCCCTGCGACTTCTTGAACTCGCTTACCAGCCAGTCGACGAGCGCCTTGTCGAAGTTGTCGCCGCCGAGGTGGTTGTCACCGGCGGTCGCCTTGACCTCGAACACGCCGTCGCCGATCTCGAGCACCGAGACGTCGAACGTGCCGCCGCCGAGGTCGAAGATCAGGATGGTCTGGTCGTGCTCCTTGTCCAGGCCGTAGGCCAGCGACGCCGCGGTCGGCTCGTTGATGATGCGCTTGACGTCGAGTCCGGCTACCCGCCCGGCGTCCTTGGTCGCCTGGCGCTGGTCGTCGTTGAAGTAGGCGGGGACCGTGATCACCGCGCTGTCGACCGGCTCGCCAAGGTACGCCTCGGCGTCGGCCTTGAGCTTGCCGAGGATCATCGCGCTGATCTCGGGCGGGCTGTACTGCTTGCCGCCGGCGTCGACGCGGGCGTCGCCGTTGGGGCCGGAGACGACCTTGTACGGCACGATCGACTCCTCGGTCTTCACCTCGGCCTCCTTGCGGCCCATGAAGCGCTTGATCGAGAAGACCGTGTTCTGGGGGTTGGTGACCGCCTGGCGCTTGGCTACCGTGCCAACGAGACGCTCACCGGACTGCGTGAACGCGACCACGGACGGAGTGGTCCGACCGCCCTCCGCGTTCTCGACGACCGTCGGCTCGCCACCCTCGAGCACCGCCATGCACGAGTTGGTCGTTCCGAGGTCGATTCCGATTGTCTTTCCCATTGGGGTTCTACTCCTGTTTGTTCACTAAAATCTCAGCGAGAGCGTAGCAGATTTGGGTGGGTGGCAAGCGGCTCTGGCCGCCCGTGGGTCGCGGGCCGTGCGGTTGCTTGAGACCCCTGAGCCCGAGGGCGGCCAGACCCGCTCCGCCTCCCACCAAACGGCCTTGAAGCGACTGCACCGCCCTCCCGACCGCGACTTTGTCGCCACTCGCCCGGCGGCGGGCGCCGAGTGGCAGATCACTCGCGCCGGCTCAGCCGACCTTGAAGGCGCTGGGGCACATGCGCTGCAACGCGCAGTCGGCGCAGGCGGGGCGGCGGGCGTAGCAGGTGCGCCGGCCGTGGCGCAGGAGGTTCAGGTGCAGCTCGAGTTCCTCGCCGGGCGGGGTGATCTCGAGCATCTCGTCGTGCATCTCCTCGAATGGGGCGCCCGGGCGGAACAATCCCAACCGCGTGCCCACGCGGGAGACGTGGGTGTCGACCGGCACGTCGCGCATGCCGAGGGCGAACAGCAGCACGCAGGCGGCGGTCTTGCGCCCCACGCCGGGCAGCGAGATCAGATAGGCCTGCGCATCCGGCACGCTGAGCTCGGGCAGCCAATCCAGCGAGAGGGGGCCGTCGGGCAGTTCGGGGGCGTGCTGCGGCGCGGTCTCGGTGATCGCCACCAGGATCGACTTGATCCGAGCCGATTTGACCTTCGAGATCCCGCCGGGCCGGATCGCCTCCTCGATCTCGTCCACCGGTGCGTCTCGGATCTCCTCCCAGGTCGGGAAGCGCTCCCGCAGGGCCAGATAGGCCACGTCGCGGTTGCGATCGTTCGTCGACTGCGACAGCACCGTGAGTATCAGCTCGGCGATCGGATGGCCGTGCGGCTTGGCCAGAGGCACGCCGTAGACGAGCCGCAGCCGGTCGCGGATCGCGAGCACCCGCCGGCGCGTAGGCCGCTTCCAGTTACTCAAGCGCACCCCATCGCTCGCAGGCCACCGAGGACTGGGCCACCGCCTCGGGCAGCGATGCCGCCACCGCCGACGGGTAGTAGCCCGAGCCGGCCAGCCGCGCCAGCAGGACCCCGGTGAGGACGTCGCCGGCGCCGATCGTGCTCAGCACGTTGGCCGGGCGTCCGTCCACGTCCAAACGGAGCTCGCCGCGCAGGAGAGCTCCCTCGGGACCAAGCGTGATCACGACCATCCGCGCGCCGGCCTTCACCAGCGCAAGCGCGGCCCGGTCGGGATCGTCCTCGCCGGTCATCAGCGCCGCCTCCTCGGCGTTGGCTCGCACGAGCAACGTCCCGGGTACGCAGGCGTTGACCGTGGCGGCGGCCTCGGCCCGCGAGCGCCAGCGCTCCAGGCGCAGGTTCGGATCGAAGACGACCGGCCGGCCCAGCCTGAGCGCGACCTCCCGCGCCCGCATCGTGACCTCCCGCTCCTCCGGCCCAACCAGGGTGTTCGAGCTGAAAAACAGGCCGGACGCCGCGCTCATCGCCTCCTCGACCCGCCCCGCCAGCCCGTGCACGAGGGTGGCGATGGCCTCGCCGTAGATCTGGTAGGTGGGCTCGCCGCCGGGTCTGACCGCGACGATCGCCACCGGGGTGAGGGCGTCCGGCACGAGCTCGAACAGCGACAGATCGACCTTCTCGCGGCGCAGGCGATCGCGCAGCCAGCATCCCCACGGGTCCTCACCCGCCCCGCTGGCCAGGGCCACACGCGCGCCGTGCCGAGCGGCGGTGACCGCGATGTTGGCCACCGAGCCACCGAAATGCGGGACGAACGCCGGGCCGTCGGTCACCTCCGTAACCGGGCGCTCGCAGATGAAGTCGACGAGCACCTCGCCGAGGCAGACGATCGGAGCTCCGGGCGGGGGGTCGGAGGTCGTGCTGGTCACGCGCGCGGACGTTATCCTCGCCGGCGGGTGCGCGTCGACGAGCACACGATCTCCCTTGAGCACTCGCCCGTCTACTACCGCAGCGCCGACCGGTCCGGCATGCCCACGCTGTACCTGCACGGGATCCCGACGAGCAGCGACGACTGGCTCGAGTTCCTGACTCGTACGGGCGGCATCGCTCCTGACCTGATCGGGTTCGGACGGTCAGGAAAGGGCGGGCATCTCGACTATTCGCTCACCGGCCTCGCCGGGTTCGTCGAGCGGTTGCTCGAGCACCTCGGGGTGCACGAGGTCCAAGTCGTCGGCCATGACTGGGGGGCGGCGGTCGGGCTGACCCTCGCGGAGCGCAACCCCGGGCGGGTGCGCCGGCTCGTGCTCTGCAACCCGCCGCCACCTGCCCAAGGCGACTGGCCACGGATCCTCCGCGCATGGCGAACGCCCGTAGTGGGCGAGCTGGTGATGGGCGCGATCCCCAAGCGACTGTTCGCACGCGAGTTGCGGCACGGGTCGGTGCGGACCAACGCGTGGCCCGACGCACGCATCACCGCGGTGTGGGACCAGTTCGACCAGGGCACTCAGCGGGCGATCCTCCGTCTGGTCCGGTCCGCGGGGGATGACTTGGGGCCACACGCGCACGAGAACGCCGTGCTGCTGTGGGGCGAGGCGGACCCGTGGTATCCGCCGGCGGTGGCCGACGCGTACGCCGCCCGCCTACCGGGGGCGACCGTCGAGCGGATTGCCGGCGCCGGACACTGGCCGTGGCTGGACCGGCCCGAGGTGGTGGACCACGTCGCGTCGCTACTCGCGGGATAGGCCCAACCCGAAGCGCCTGCTGCCGGTGCTGACCGCGGCGGTGATCGCCGCCGCGTACCTGATCGTCGCGCCGCGCAGCGAGGATCTGGCCGCGCACCTGCTGCGGACCAAGCTGTTCGCCACCGAGGGCTTCGGGCTGTGGAACAACTGGTGGTACGGCGGCCACAACGTGCTCGGCTACAGCGTGTTGTTCCCGCCGCTCGCCGCGTTGCTCACGCCCCAGTGGGTCGCCGCGATCAGCGTGCCGGTCAGCGCGGCGCTGTTCGAGTCGCTGGTCCATCGGCGCTTCGGCGAAGACGCCTGGCTTGGTGCCTTGTGGTTTGCGATCGGGGCCAGCACCAACCTGTTCACGGGGCGGCTCACGTTCGCGCTCGGGCTCGCGTTTGCCGTCGGAACCGCACTCGCCCTCCAACGCGATCGCCCAGCCCTCGCGGCCGCGCTCGCCGCGCTGACCGCGCTCGCCAGCCCTGTGGACGCTTTGTTCGCGGCACTCGCCGGTGCGGCACAGGCCATCTGGGCCTATCTGAACGACCGCAGTGTCCGCTCCGCTCTGCCGGGGATCGGAGTGATCGTCGCGGCGCTCGTGCCGGTGCTGGCGCTGGCGATCGCGTTCCCCGAGGGCGGGAGCGAGCCGTTCGCTTTCTCGGCAATGTGGCCGATCGTGCTGATCTCGCTCCTGGCCATCCCCGCAATTCCCCCCCGGAACGTGGCGCTCCGCGCGGGCGCGGCTCTGTACGCGCTCGGGTGCGTCGCCGCCTACGTCATACCGACGCCCGTCGGCAGCAACGCGACTCGGCTCGGCCCGCTGATCGCCGGGCCACTCGTCGCGCTGCTCTGGTGGCGCCGGCGCGCGGGGGCGCTGCTCGCGGTGGCGCTCCCCCTGCTCTACCTCCAGTGGCAGGCGCCGGTTCGCGACATCCGCACCGCGGATGACAACCGCGAGGTCACGTTCGCCTACTTCCAGCCGATGATGACCTACCTGAGCCGCCAGCCGGGACCCCCGTTCCGAGTCGAGATCCCGTTCACGCTGTTCCATTGGGAGGCGTACGAGGTCGCGCCCGAGTTCCCGCTCGCGCGGGGATGGGAGCGCCAGCTCGATCGCAAGGACAACGCGCTGTTCTACGACGGCAAGCTGACCCCGGGCCGCTACGACGCGTGGCTTCACCGGCTCGCCGTGCGCTACGTGGCGGTGCCCGACGCCCAACTCGACTACTCGGCGTTGCAGGAGGCCGCGCTGATCAACCGCGGCGTGCCGTTCCTGCGCCTGGTCTACCACAGCCGCCACTGGCGGGTCTACGCGGTGAAGAACTCCACGCCGATCGTGCAGGGAGCGGGCAGCTTGACCGCGCTCGGGCCCAACTCGCTCGCGATCGAGGCGCACCGCCCCGGCGTGGCGCTGATCCGCGTCCGCTGGAGCCCGTACTGGGCGGTCACGCGAGGCTCGGGCTGCGTCGCGCCGGCGGGTGGCTTCATCCAGCTCGTGATCCGGCATCCCGGCAGCCTCCGCGTCGGGATGCAGTTCTCGCTCGGCCGAATCCGCGCAACTTCCCGCCGCTGCACCTAACCACGAAACGGGCCACCGTAGTCGCCCCGTGGACTATGCCGCTCCATCCGGATCCGGCCGGACATCCCGGCCCGCTAGGATCCGTAGTGACATGGGGCGCGTCCTTCGGTTCATCGAGGCGCGGCTCTTGCCGCGTGGATGGATGGATCTGTTTCGGCAGATCGTCCTGTTCGTCGGTGCCCTGATCCTGTACGACCTCGTCCGGGGCATCGTCGCGGGCGATAACCCGTACAAGCCGTTCGGCGACGCGATGCGGATCATCGATCTCGAGCGGACACTGCACGTGTTCGTCGAGCCGAGCGTTCAGGCGTGGGCGCTCAACCAGCACTGGCTGATCGACGGCGCGGACTGGATCTACCTGAACGGGCACTTCGGTATCACGCTTGGCGTGCTGGCGTTCATCTACGCGAGGCGCAACCCGTCCTTCTACTTCGTGCGCAACATGTTCATGATCGCGATGGGACTGGCCCTGATCGGGTACTGGCTGTATCCGACGGCCCCGCCGCGGCTGATGCCCGAATGGGGCTTCACCGACGCGATCTCCCAGTTCGTCACCGGCGGCACCGGTTTCGTCGACGATGGACCGACCAAAGCCTTCATGAACTTCTACGCAGCAGTCCCCTCGATGCACGTGTGCTTCGCGGTGATGATCGGTGGCTCGATGGTGCGGCTCGTCTCGTGGCGCCCCGGCAAGATCCTCTGGGGTCTCTACCCGCTGCTGATCACCTTCGTGGTCGTCGCCACCGCCAACCATTTCCTCACCGACGTCTTCCTCGGGGCCCTCACCGCCGGCGTATCCGCGCTGCTGGCGCAGAGACTGCTGGCGCGGGCCCGGCCGGACGCTTGGGCATTCGTCCGCGCGACCGCGTGAGCACGCCCGACCGAACCCCGACCGCGTGAGCACGCCCGACCGAACCGCGACCGCTTGAGCACGCCCGACCGAACCAGATCCCCGCGCGCTCGCAAGGACGGCGCGCCGCGGCGCGCTCGCCCACCGCGCAGCGGCCCGACGGCGCAGGAGATGATGCGCAACCGGCTGATCGAGTCGCGGCTGACCCCCAACGCGATCTCGCTGACCGGCTTCGCGCTGAACCTGGCCGCCGCCGGACTGATCGTGGGACGCATGTTCTTCCTGGCCGGCATCGCGTTCATCGTTGGATCGATCATGGACACGCTGGACGGTCGCTACTCGCGCATGTCGGGCAAGGGCACGCCGTTCGGGGCGTTCCTGGACTCCACGCTCGACCGCCTCGAAGAGGGAATCGTGCTGATCGCCGTGGGGGCGTACTTCGCTTCGCGCCACAACCAGGTGGCGGCCGCGGCGACAGTGGCGGCCGTACTCGGATCGCTGATGGTGTCCTACACCCGGGCTCGGGCCGAGGCGCTCGGGGTCGAGTGCAAGGTTGGCCTGGCCACCCGCCCGGTCCGCGTGGTGATCCTCTCGATCGGGCTCGTGTTCGCCAAGGGCGCGTCGCTCGGCCATTTCGAGCTGCTGGCGCCCGCGGTCTACGTCCTGGCCGCCCTGACGGTGCTCACTACCCTGCAACGTATCTTCCACGTTCGCCGCCAGCTGAAGGCCCTCGCCCAGCAGCCAGAGCCGGTGTAACGAACCGCGTTCCGCGGAATACCTCTAGTTGGCCCGCGGGACCCACTCCGAGAAAGGCACCACGTAACAGTGAGCACCCCTAACGGTTCCACCAACGGCGCCGCGCGCTACCAGGACGGCAAGGTCCGGGTGGCGATCATCGGCGTCGGCAACTGCGCGAGCTCGTTCGTGCAGGGCGTCCACTACTACCGCGAGGCCGACCCGCGCGAGTCGGTGCCGGGCCTCATGCACGTGGACCTCGGCGGCTACCACGTGCGCGACATCGAGTTCAGCGCCGCGTTCGACATCGACGCCGAGAAGGTCGGCAAGGACCTGTCGGAGGCGATCTTCGCCGGTCAGAACAACACGCTGAAGTTCGCCGACGAAGTTCCGGCGCTGAACGTCCCGGTGCACCGCGGGATGACCCATGACGGCCTGGGCAAATACCTCAAGGAGAAGATCACCAAGGCGCCCGGCCCGACCGCCGACATCGTCGACATCCTCAAAGAGACCCACACCGACGTTGTCGTCTCCTACCTGCCGGTGGGCTCCGAGCAGGCCACCAAGTGGTACGTCGAGCAGGTGCTCGAGGCCGGTTGTGCGTTCGTGAACTGCATCCCGGTGTTCATCGCCCGCGAGGACTACTGGAACAAGCGCTTCAAGAAGGCCGGGCTGCCGATCGTCGGCGACGACATCAAGTCGCAGGTCGGCGCCACGATCGTTCATCGCGCGCTGGCCCGGTTGATGCACGACCGAGGCGTAAAGCTCGAGCGGACCTCGCAGCTGAACGTGGGCGGCAACATGGACTTCTACAACATGCTCGAGCGCGAGCGGCTTGAGTCCAAGAAGATCTCCAAGACCAACGCCGTGACCTCGATCATGGGTCATGTGCTGCCCGCCGACAGCGTCCACGTTGGCCCGTCGGACTACGTGCCGTGGCTGACCGACCGCAAGTGGGCCCACATCCGTCTCGAAGGCGAGGCGTTCGGCGACGTGCCGCTCAACATGGAGGTCAAGCTCGAGGTGTGGGACTCGCCGAACTCGGCCGGGATCGTGATCGACGCCGTCCGCTGCTGCAAGCTCGCGCTGAACAACGGTCTGTCCGGCCAGCTCGACGGGCCCAGCTCGTATCTGATGAAGTCGCCGATGAACCAGCGTCCGGACGACGAGGCGCGAGACCTGACCGAGAAGTTCATCGCCAAGTACAGCCGCAAGGCGACGAGCGACAAGCCATCGAAGTCGAAGGCCGGCGCGAGCTGACCTAAACTGCCGCTCGTGCCGAGCGAGCGGCTCGCGATCGCGCAGGTGACGCCGTTCGCCTGGGAGGTAGCGCACGAAGTCAACGACTACGTGGCGCGGGTTTCGCACGGCCTCGCGGCGCGCGGCCACCGTGTCCTGATCGTGGCGCCGTCGCAGAACGGGGCGCTCGTCCGCGAGAGTCGCCGGGCCATCAAGAACGACGTGGATTCGCTGCTCGACCGCGCCGGTGCCGAGCCGCTGGTCCTCGGCGTTGGCGAGGTACTGCCGTTCTCGCCGACCCGCCGGCGCGCCGCCTCGCTGCCGTTGGACGTGGCCAGGACGATCGAGGAGGCGCTGGCCGGCCTCCCGCTGGACATCGTCCACATCCACGAGCCGTTCGCACCCAGCGCCTCGAGCGTGGCCCTGCGCCACTCCCGCGGGCTCAACGTGGGGAGCTTCCACGCCCCGACCGAGCGGATCCTCTCCACACAGCTCACCCGGCCGCTTTCGCGTCTGCTGTTCGGGCGCCTG
>DATIEI010000013.1:0-19474 GCA_035455845.1 Solirubrobacteraceae bacterium | reverse complement strand
TTTCAAGAAGGAACAGTTGCTCACCACGCTCCTCCCGCGCAGGCTCAGGCCAAAGCTCCTGTGGGCCGAGTGGGGTCCGGTGCCAAGGCAGATGCGCCACGGCCTCGGACGCTGGGGCTATCTCGCCGCCGCCCGCCGTGCCGATCTGATACTGGCGGTCTCCGCCGGCACGCGCGATTCGGTGTGCGCGGCCGGGGTTCCCGCCAGCCATGTCCACGTCGTACCGAACGCGCTTCCGGTGCCGGAGTCGTACTTCAGCGAGACCGGCCGGGTGCGCGTGCGCGAGGAGCACGGGATCCCCCTCGATGCACCGGTCGTCGGGTGCGTGTCGCGCTTTCACACCAAGAAGCGCAATGACGTCGCGGTAGATGCCGTGGTGCGCCTGGAACGCGACGACGTCCACCTGGTCATGGCCGGCGCCGGGGAAGCCGAGCCTGACCTGCGCCGCCGCGCCCAGCCCCTCGGCGCGCGAGCGCACTTTCTGCCGAATCCAGGCCGGGACATCGCCAATGTGTGCTCGTCGTTTGACGTCTCGGTCTTCTGCCCGAGCCCTACCGAGGGGGCTCCGCTCGCCGTGATCCACTCGATGCTCGCCGCGCGTCCGTGCCTTTCGACCGCCGAGGAGGGGGTGGCGGGCCTGATCGTCCCCGGCGCCGGCGCGATCAGCTCTCCCGAGCACGACCCGGCGGCCCTGGCCGCGCTGCTGCGCGAATACCTCGACGACCCGGAACGGCGGGCGCGGGAGGGCGCCGCCGCCCACTCGATTGCCGATCGCCGGTTCGCCGCGCCCACCGTCGCGGCGCAAATCGAAGCGCTGATCAGCCCGTGACGCCGGCGCCGCCCGCCTGACGGCTCGTGTCGACATCGGCCAGGAACTCGTCCCAGGAGGCCGCGAACGGGGCGATCCTCTGCGCCAGCCGGCGCAGAGCGGCAAAGCCATCGGTGGTCTCCCATCCGCTGTGGAGCACGACCGGGATCCAGGTCCCGACCTGGGCGTCGATCAGCGCCTCGACGGCCGGCTGCACGCCCGCGGCGCGGTCGTACAGCGGCGGGTAGCAAGGCAGGTAGACGGCGCCCCTGCGCCATTGCGGACCGCCGTGAAAGCCGACCCGCGCGACGCTCTCCGGACCGCCGGTGACGACGTCATAGCGCGACGAGAGCACGGGCCATTGACGAGCCTCGAAGCGGTTGAACGGAGGCACGAGGATTCGCGGCTGGATCCCGAGCGCGGCCAGGTTCTCGAGTCCGCGATCGAGCAGCGCGCCGAGTTCCGCGTCGTTCAGCCCGGAGAGCTCGGAGTGCCTTCGCGGGCTCGCGTACCGAGTCCGATGACTGCATCCGTGCTGCCCGAAGACGACGCCGTCGGCGCGCATTCGCTGGAGCAGCTCGTGGTCTCGGTCGTCGAGCGGACGACCACCAGATCCCCGCGGATTCAGCGGATCGTGAGTCCACTGGGTGACCACCGACATCAGATGCGGGACGCCTTCCTCCGCCATCACGGCGTGGAAGCGCACGGATGCCTCATAGCCGAACTGCGGATGGTCGAACCCGGAGTAGTACGGGAACTCGTCCACCCGGACCAGGAAGCGCGGCGGGCCATCGGCGGCATCACCCAGGGCCTGGCGGCGGGCGGTCTGGAGCGGGCCCAACCACGCGTCCTCGTAGCGAAGACGGCCGGTCTTCATGAGGAGCCGCTGCGCGCTCCGAACCGGCGCCGAGGGGATCGGTCGCTCACGCACGGCGTGCACCACCGCAGGCGTCGCAGGCGCGTGGTGGAGCGCGGCGCTCCGGCGTGCGCTGTCGGTGCTCGGGCTCACGGCCGGTACAGTTGCAGAGTCCGCCTGGGCACCTGGTGGGGGCGGCAGAACGTATGCAAGCCGCCGAGGTAGCCGAGGAGCCGACCCGCCCAGCCGCCGGTCGGCGCGCTGGGATGATCACTGCGCACGCCTGGATGGTTCCTGGGCTCGCGGTGGTGGTTCTGATGCTCGTATGGGCCGTCCACGACGGCGGCTACGACGCCGACACCTGGTATTGGGGGGCGCTGGTCGTGCTCGGACTGCTCGCGGCGGTGGTGATCGCGCGCGGGTTGCAGGCCATCCAGCTATCCCGGGCCGCCAAGGTGGCCCTGGTCGCCTTTGCCCTATACGTCGCGTGGTCCTATCTGTCGATCGCGTGGGCCGCGTCGCCGGGGGCCGCGCTTACCGGCAGCAACCGAGCGCTGCTCTATTTCCTGGTCTTCGCCACGATGCTGGTGGTGCCTTGGACGGCTCCGGGGGCGCTGATCGCGCTCCTGACGTTCGTGCTCGGCATCGGCGCGGTGGCGATCGTGATGCTCGTGCGACTCGGCTCCGCGGATCACGTCGCGGCCCTGATCATCTCCGGACGACTGGCCGCTCCGACCGGCTATTTCAACTCGACGGCCGCGCTGTTCACGATCGAAGCCCTCGTGGCGATTGCCTTGGCCGCCCGACGTGAGCTTCCGGGACTTCTGCGCGGCGTCCTGATCGGCTTCGCCTGTGCCGGTCTGCAATTGGCCGTGATCGTCCAGAGCCGAGGCTGGCTGTTCACGCTGCCGCTGGTCTTGATCGCCGCGATCGTCGTGCTGCCCGACCGTTTGCGCGTCGCGGCCGCCGCTGTGCTGCCCGCGGCGGCGACCCTCGCCGTGGTGCACCCTCTGCTGCACGTCTACGACGCCTCGACCGCGGTAGCGCTCAACCGCGCGTCGAGCCAGGCCGGTCATTCCGCGTTGCGGATGACCTTGATCGTCTTCGTGGTGGGCACGCTGATCGCCTGGGTCGAGTCGGTCCTGCCACCGCCCCGGCCGAGCGCGTTTCGCCGGCGCGTGCTCGGCACCGTCGCGATGCTGTTGGCCGCAGGCGCGGCGATCGCCGGCGGCCTGGCTATCTCCCACGGTCACCCGTTCAGGTTCATCTCCCGCCAGTGGCACGGCTTCGCCCATCAGGGGTCCGCGCAGTCCGGTTCGCACTTCACCGACCTCGGCAGCGGACGCTACGACTTCTGGCGCGTAGCCCTGGACGCGTTCGTCGCCCATCCGGTGGGCGGCCTCGGCCAGGACAACTTCGGCAACTACTACGTGGCGCGCCGGCGTGTTGGCGAGGAACCCTCCTGGACCCACAGCCTCGAGTTGCGGCTGCTCACTCACACCGGCCTGGTTGGCACCGCGCTGTTCGGGGTGTTCCTGATCGCGGGGATCGCCGCCGCCCTGCGCGGACGACGGCGAGGTCCCCCCGATGCGACGGCCGCGTTGCCTGCCCCGGGGCGGAGCCCACCGGCGGGGGCCGTCGCCGCCACCGCCCTGCTGCCGTTCGTCGTGTGGTTGATCTACGGCTCGGTCGACTGGTTCTGGGAGGTACCCGCGCTGAGCGGTCCCGCGCTCGGGTTCCTGGGCATGGCGGCGGCCCTGGGGGCACGATCGCCCGCAGCCGAGCCGGAGCGGGAACCCGCGACCAGCGCGGGCACGTCACGTTCGGCCCGATCCGCTCGACTCGCCGGCGCGCTCGGGGTACTCGCCCTTCTGGCCGCGGTGGTCGTCCTCGGATTCCCGTATCTGTCGGTGCGGGAGACCTCGATCGGTAGCGACCTGAGCCAGACCGATCCGGCCAGGGCCCTGCATGCGCTGAGCGTCGCGGCCGACCTCGATCCGCTCAGCGCCAGCCCGGGGCGTCTCGCCGGCTATGTCGCCCTGAGCAGCCGAAACTACGGCGCCGCCCTGGCGCGGTTCGAGCAGGTCATCTCACGAGATCCCGGCGGGTGGTATGGCTGGCTCGGAGCGGGGCTGGCCGCCTCGGCGCTGGGCGACCGGGCGCACGCACGCCGGGATTTCCAAGTTGCTGCCTCGATCAACCCCCGGAACGCCCTGATCGCCGGTGCTCTGGCGGCCGTCGACACCCACCGCCCGCTGACCCCGGCGGCGGCGCTCCAGCTCCTAGCCCGCCCGCTCTGAGTCGGGGGCCGTGGCATGGAATTGTCCCTGCTAATAACCCTTAATTCGGTTAGAGGATTTATCAGCTTCCGAAACAACTTGTACGGGATCGGCAGGTTCATGTACGATTCATGACCTCTTGGGGTTCCGCGACGAACGAAGGGATTCATGAAACGCATTTCAGCGCTGGTAGGGGTTCTCGGAGTTCTAGCTCTCGCCCTGTTGGCACCAACCGCGTCGATGGCGGCCTCGTCATCGTGCCAGGCGTACAACAACTGTGCACCGACGACCGTGACGACCGGCACCGGCACTACTTCGTCAGGCACGCTGCCGTTTACGGGGCTTGACGTGGTTCTGCTCGTGGCCGGGGGCGGCACGCTGCTGGCCGCTGGCTTCGTGGTCCGCAGGCTTTCGCGCCGGCTGGACTGACCTAGTACGACCTCACGCAATTACTAGCCCGCCAGCTTTTCCCGAATCAGGCGGGTGATCTCGCCACCGTCTGCGCGTCCCTTGGTCTCGCGCATGACGTAGCCGACCAGCGGGCCGATCGCCTTCATGTTCCCGGCGCGGACCTTCTCGGCCGCGTTCGGGTCGGCGGCGATTGCCCGATCGACGATCTCGGCCAGTCCGTCGTCCTCGGCCGTGATCGCGCCCAGCCCCTCCCGCTCGACGATCTCGCGCGGATCGCCGCCCTCCTGGACCAGCAGGGTGAGCACCTCCCGGGCGGCGTCGCGGCTGACCTCCTTGGCCTTGACCATCGTGGCCAGCGCGGCCAGGCTCTGCGGCGTCACGTTGCTGCTCGCCGGATCGGCGTCCGAGCCGATCCGCTCGACCAGCGGCCCGATCCAGTTGGACAGCTCGGCCGGCTCGAGGTCGGCGCCGCCGTTCGCGCCGGCGGCGGCCAGTGCCTGCTCGAAGTAGTCGCCGAGCTCGGCCCGGAACGCGAACAGCCGGGCTGTGTCGGCGTGCAGGCCGAGCTCCTGCTCGAAGCGGGTCGCCCGCTCGGCCGGGAGCTCAGCGGGCAGCGCGGCCCGGGCGGCGGCGAGCATCTCCTCGGTGGCCAGCAGCGGCACCAGATCGGGCTCGGGGAAGTAGCGGTAGTCGTGCGCCTCCTCCTTGGAGCGCAGCGGCGTCAGGCTGCCGGTGGTCGGATCGAAGTGCAGGGTCTCCTGGACGACCGCGGCGCCGGCGTCGAGCAGGCGCTTCTGGCGCTCGATCTCGGCCTCGATGCCCTTCGCGACGAATGCGAACGAGTTCATGTTCTTGAGCTCGGTCTTGGTCCCGAGCTCGGTCGACCCTACGGGGCGGATCGACACGTTGGCGTCGCAACGCAGCGACCCCTGCGACATGTCGACGTCCGAGACCCCGAGCTGGCGCAGCGTGGTGCGCAGCAAGATCAGCCACTCGCGCGCCTGCTCGGCCGAGTGGATGTCCGGCTCGGTGACGATCTCGACCAGCGGCGTGCCGCAGCGGTTGAAGTCCACCCAGCTGCGATCCGAGCCGTGGATCCGGCCGCTCTTGCCGAGATGGTTGAGCTTGGCCGCGTCCTCCTCGAGGTGGACGCGGTGGATCCGCACGTCGCCCAGGTGTCCGCCCAGGCACAGCGGCACGTCGTACTGGGAGATCTGGTAGGCCTTGGGAGAGTCGGGATAGAAGTAGTTCTTGCGATGGAACAGCGAGCGCTCGGCGATCTCGCAGCCCAGGGCCAGCCCGATCATGATCGCGAAGTGAATCGCGTGCTCGTTGGCCACCGGCAGCGCCCCGGGCAGTCCCAGGCAGGTCGGGCAGGTGTGGATGTTCGGCGGATCGTTGAACGACAGCTCGCACCCGCAGAACATCTTCGTCCGCGTGCTCAGCTGGACGTGGATCTCCAAGCCAATAACGGGCTCAAAGGCGGTCATGTGGCGTTCCTCCCGGGCCCGTTATTGGCCCGCGCCGCGCTCCCATCGAAACCGATCGCCTGCTCCAGCGCGAAGGCCGCGTCGAGCAGCCGGCTCTCGCTGAACGCCGGGCCCGCGAGCTGGAACCCGACCGGCAGGCCCTCGCTCAGACCCGAGGGGATCGAGATCGCGGCGATGCCGGCCAGCGACATCGGCACGGCCAGGAAGTCGTTCAGGTACATGGCCAGCGGATCGTCCAGCTTGGCCCCCAGCCCGAATGCGACGCACGGGCTGGTCGGGGTGACGATGAAGTCGAACCGCTCGAACGCCGTCCGGAAGTCCTCGGCAATCTTCGTGCGCACCTTCTGGGCCGTGCCGTAGTACGCGTCGTAGTAGCCGCTCGACAGGGCGTAGGTGCCGAGCATGATCCGGCGCTTGACCTCGGCTCCGAAGCCGACCTCGCGCGTGCGGCTGTACATCGTGATCAGGTCCTTGTCGCCGTCGACCCGCAGCCCGTAGCGGACCCCGTCGAACCGGGCCAGGTTGGCCGACGCCTCGGCCGGGGCGATCAGGTAGTAGGCCGACAGCGCCTGGGGAGCGTGCGGCAGCCGGCACGGCTCGATCGAGGCGCCCAGCTGCTCGGCAAGCTTGATCGTCGCCTCGAAGCTCTCGCGCACGCCTGGCTCGATGCCACCCTCGGCGCCGGTCAGGTCCTCGGGCACGCCGAGCCGCAGGCCCTCGAGGTCCTCGCGCTTAGGCAGGTCGACCTCGCCGGGGTACTCGAGTGAAGTCGAGTCGCGACGATCCCGTCCGACCATGTGGCGGAACAGCAGGGCCGCGTCGGTCACGTCTCGGGTGAACGGGCCGGCCTGGTCGAGCGACGAGGCGAACGCGATCATCCCGTAGCGCGAGCACGCCCCGTATGTGGGCTTGAGCCCCACGATCCCGCACAACGCGGCGGGCTGGCGGATCGAGCCGCCGGTGTCGGTGCCGATCGCCCAGGGGGCCAGTCCGGCCGCCACGGCCGCGGCGCTCCCGCCCGAGGACCCGCCGGGTACCCGCTTGCGGTCCCAGGGATTCAGCACCGGCCCGAACGCCGAGTTCTCGTTCGAGGAGCCCATGGCGAACTCGTCCTGGTTGGTCTTGCCCAGCAGCGGCGCGCCCGCCTCGGCCAGCTTTGCCACCACGGTCGCGGTGTAGGGCGGACGGTACCCCTCGAGGATCTTCGAGCCGGACTGGCTCGGCACGCCCTCAGTGCAGAACAGATCCTTGACCGCGACCGGCACTCCGCCCAGCGGGGTGCTGGCCTCGCCGTCGGGGCTCGGGGCGGCGTCGGCGACCCAGGTGAACGCGTTCAGCTCGTCGGCAGCCGCCCGCTGCCGGTAGGCCTCGAACAGCTCGGCGGCGGTCAGATCCCCGGCACGGATGCGCTCGGCCGCCTGGGCCGCGGTGAGGTCGATCAGCTCGCTCACGCCGCGCCGGGGCTGGGGACGCCGAACCCGTCGTTCAGGGGCTCGGGAGCCGCCGCTAGGATCGCCTCGCGCGGCAGCGACGGTGTCGGCTCGTCCGCTCGCAGGACGTTGGTCACGTCGACCACGTGCGAGGTGGGCGGCACGCCTTCGAGGTCGAGCTCGCGGATCGCCTCGATGTGGTCGAGCACCTTGGACAGCTCATCCGCCATCCGGTCGACCTCGTCGTCGGTCAGCTCGAGCCGGGCCAGCCGGGCGACGTGGAGCACCTGTTCGCGATCGAGCATCTCCCGGGCATTCTAGGAGTGGTTCTCCGCGCTCGGCCGCACGATGGGGATCTCGCTCGGGGCATCGCGCCGGGCGATCCCCTCCTCCCGGAGCGACAGATAGCCGCCGTAGGCCAGGCCAATCGCGCTGAGCAGGCCCAGAAACGCGCCGGCCTGCTCGTGCGCCGGCGGGCTGATCAGCACGCGGTAGACGAGCGCCAGGACGCTGATCGGGCCGAGCACGGCAACGATCAGGCTCAGCGTCACCGGTATCGCAGGCGAGCGGCGGGCGACCTGAGCCGCCACCAGTGCGAGGGCAGCGGCGATCGTGACCACGAGCAGCCAGCGCAGAGTCGTCAGGGCCTCCCAGCCCGTGCGGGCCGCGCCACCGTGGCCGTACCACTTGCCGGCCAACAGGAACACCAGCAGCAGCACCGCGCCGGTCCCGGCGAGCAACTCGCCGCGCCGAAGCCGCCCTGGGTCGAGGTCCATCAGGCGGTCGAGCCAGGCTCTGGGGCCGGGTCGGGTGCCGGCGCCTGCACGACCCGCCGCGCCTCGCGGGTGCGCCGGGTCATGGCCACCAGCGCTCCGACCAGCAGCACGGCCAGCCAGAAACCGAGGGCGAGCTCACCGAACCGCCCCAGGTGAAGTATGAACTTGAAGGCGATCAGGCCTGCCGCCACGCAGGCGAGGACATATCTCGTCGTGTCGCGATCGGACGCGATCGACGGTACCCGCGTCTGCGGCGAGAGCCGCTCGAAGCCGAGATCGGCGACCAGGAACGCGCACGACAGCAGCGCCAGCACGCCGAGCCACGCATCCGGCGCGTCGACGCCGGTGAGCGACCCGCCGATCGAGACCGTGGCGGAGCCGACGCTGATCGTGGCGCCGAACGAGAACCATGGCAACACGAGCAGATCGAGGATCAGCACGACACTGACGATGGCGAGAATCCAATCCTCGCGCGAGAAGCGCTCGAGGTGCAGCCGGCGAATCTGGTCCTCCACGGCTACTGGTTCGCGGTCGGGCATCCTCCTCCTTCCTGGCGGGCGCGATTCGCTCACGACTGGAGCCTCGCCGCGGTCACGGTGTTGCGCAGCAGCATCGCGATGGTCATCGGCCCGACCCCACCCGGCACCGGCGTGATCAGGCCCGCCCGCTCGGCCACCGCCTCGAACTGCACATCGCCCCTGAGCCCGTCCTCGGTGCGGTTGATCCCCACGTCGATCACGGTGGCCCCCGGCTTGACGTAGTCGGCGCCGATCATCTCGGCCCGTCCCACCGCGGCGATCAGCACGTCCGCCCGCGAGCACACGGCCGGTAGATCGCGCGTGCGCGAATGGCACATCGTCACGGTCGCGTGGCGCTCGAGCAGCAGGAACGCCACCGGCTTGCCGACCAGATCGGAGCGTCCCACCACCACGGCCTCGGCGCCCTCGAGCGCCACGTCGTGGGCGTCGAGCAGCTCGATCACCCCGAGCGGCGTGCACGGGCGCAGCCCGGGCGCGCCCTGCATGAGGCGCCCCGCGCTGACGTGAGTCAGGCCGTCGACGTCCTTGTCGGCCGAGATCAACGCGGTGAGCTCCTTACCGTTCAGCCCCTTGGGCACCGGAAGCTGGAGCAGGATGCCGCTGACCTCGGGATCGGCGTTCGCGTGCTCGATCACCGATGCGACGTCCTCCTGGGTCGCGTCGGCTGGCAGGTGCTGATGGTGATCGCCGATTCCCGCCTCGGTGCAGGCCTTTCGCTTGTTGCGGACGTAGACCTCCGAGGCCGGATCGTCGCCGACCAGGATCGTGGCCAGGCCGGGCGCGCGGCCGGTCCGCTCGCGCAACTCGGCGACCTCCTGCGCCACCTCGGCGCGGACCCGTGCGGCAACCGCCTTCCCATCGATGATCGTCGCGCTCATGTTCGGGCGGGACCCTAATCGATGGTCCGGCGCTAGCGCCGCGAGATCGGCGCCAGGTCGGCCACCATCTTGCGCTCCGAGCCGTCGCGACTGAAGCGGATGACCACGATCCCGCCGGGTTCGAGGCCGGTCACCACCCCCTCGCCGAACTTCGGATGGCTGACGTCCTCGCCGAGGCGGAAAGCCGGGGTCGCCTGCGCGGCCGGGGCGTCCCACGACGGACCATCGTCGCCGCCGCTTCGCGTCCACGACGTCGCCCGGGCCCGGATCCCGGCCAGACCGCGCGGCTGCTGCTGGTCGCGGTCGGTCAGCTCGGCGGGGATCTCGGAGATGAACCGGCTGGGGGCACCGAAGTTCCGCGCGCCGAACACGTTGCGGGTCCGGGCGTAGGTCAGGTAGAGATCTCGCTGCGCGCGCGTGATCCCCACGTAGCAGAGCCTCCGCTCCTCCTCCAGGCCGCCCTCGTCGAGCGCCCGGGAGTGCGGGAACACCCCCTCCTCGCAGCCGATCATGAACACGATCGGGTACTCCAGGCCCTTGGCGTTGTGCAGGGTCATCAGCGTGACCAGGCCCTGGTCGTCGCTGCGATCGTCGGCGTCGGAGATCAGCGCGACCTGCTGGAGGAAGTCGGCCAGGCTGCCGTGCGCGGAAGAGTCGGCGCCGCCGGGAGAATCCGCCCCCGCGGATTCTCCCCCGGTATCCGCGCCAGCGGATACCGCCGTGTCGTACTCGACGGCCACGTTGACCAGCTCGTCCAGGTTCTCGATCCGGCCCTGAGCCTCGATCGTCCGCTCGGCCTCGAGCGCCACGAGGTAGCCGGTCTCCTGGAGGGTTTCCTTGAGCAGCGAGGCGATCGGCGGATTGGTCTCGGCCCGCTCGCGGAGCACGTGCAGGGTGGCCATGAACCGTCTGAACGCCTTGACCGCGGGCGCGCCCAGCCCGGGCACCTGCTCGGGCTCGGAGGCCGCGTCCCAGATCGGGGTACCGGTCGTGTTCGTGTAGGAGAGCAGGCGTGACATCGACGTCGAGCCGATCCCGCGCCGGGGCGAGTTGACGATCCGGGTGAAGGCGCCGGCGTCCTGGGGGTTGACCAGCGTGGTCAGATAAGCGATCGCATCCTTGATCTCGGCCCGCTCGTAGAACTTGGTGCCGCCGATCACCTGGTAGGGGACGTCCGCGCGGACCAGCGTGTCCTGAAGCACCCGTGACTGGGCGTTGGTCCGGTAGAACACCGCGACCTCGGCTCGTGAGACCCCCTCGTCGAGCAGGCGCTGGACCTCGCCACTGACGTACCGGGCCTCGGCGTGCTCGTCCTCGAGCTCCCGCACCTTGATCGGATCGCCCTGGCCGAGCTCGGTCCACAGCGACTTGGCCTTCTGGGCCCGGTTGTTGCGGATGACCGCGTTGGCTGCATCAAGGATGGTCTGGGTGGAGCGGTAGTTCTGCTCGAGCTTGACCACGTGCGCGTCCGGGAACGTGTCCTCGAACTCCAGGATGTTGCGAATGTCCGCGCCCCGGAAGCCGTAGATCGAGTTGTGGGTGACGATCCCGTTCGCAACGAAGTTGTGCGTACGCTCAATGTCGAGGTCGTACACGGGAGCGTCGAGCGCCCCCCGCTCCGCCCGCTCGACCACGTCGTAGCTGCCGTCCTCGGTGAACATCACCATCCCCGGGCGCACGAGCGCCGCGGGCACGAACGGCAGCGCGCCACCGTCCGCGCCGAGCCTCGCGGCAGAACGCGCCCCCCCGCCACTCCCGACGGTGCAAAACCCGCGAAAGTCGGAACCGAGGCGGGACTTCTGCAACATAAGCGCCTCCAGGGCGCTTATGTCGCGGCCCCCGACGGCGAGGAGGCGGTTTTGCGCGTTTTGCACCCGCACCCCACCCCGCACCACCGCCGGCGAATACCCCGCGAAGTGCGTGTGCTCGGGCGTGCTGAGGAGCCGCCTCCCCGACCGCAGCGTGATCGCCACGCCGTCAAAGCGCCTCGACCGATGAACCCGGCACACCCGAGCCGCCCCGAAAGACCCCCCGCCCCAACCCGACATCACGCGGTCCCCCACGCCGACCTCCTCGATCGGCTGGCGCGACCCGTCAGCCATCGTGATCAGCGTCCCGGCCACCAGGCACTGGGCGTCGTCCCCCACAACCATCAGGTTGCGCCGCTCCTCGGCCAACAACTGCAGCCAGCGGTACTGGGCGTGGTTGGTGTCCTGGTACTCGTCGACCAGCACGTGCCGGAAGCCGGTGGCGTACTGGTCGCGGACCTCCTGGAACAGCTGTAGAACGTTGACGGCGTTCACGAGCAAATCGTCGAAGTCCATCGAGTTCGCCCGATGCAGCTCCCGTTGATACGCCCGGTACACGTCCGCCACCGTCTGCTCGAAGTAGGACCCGACCATCCGCCCGTAGGCATCCGCGTCCCGGAGCCGGTTCTTGGCGTCGGAGATCTGGTTGTGAATCGCCGAAGGCGTGAAGCGCCTGGGATCGATCCCGAGTTCGTCCAGGCAGCGCTTGATCAGCCGCCGCGCGTCGGCCTGGTCATAGATCGTGAACCGGCGGGTGTACCCGAGCTTGTCGGCATGCGCCCGCAGCATCCGCGCGCAGGCCGCGTGGAAGGTCATGACCCACATCGCGCGGATCCGGCGCCCGACCAGCAGCTCGGCCCGGTCGCGCATCTCCCCCGCCGCCTTGTTCGTGAACGTGATGGCCAGGATCTCGTTGGGCTTGGCCCGGTCGGTGGCGACCAGGTAGGCGATCCGGTGGGTGAGGACCCGGGTCTTGCCCGAGCCGGCGCCGGCCAGGATCAGCAGCGGGCCGTCGCCGTAGCTGACGGCCTCGCGCTGGGGCTCGTTGAGCCCGGAGAGCAGGGTTTCGAGCTCGCTGGCGGTGTCGGTCATGGGGCGCGTTCAACGGTAGCGGGGACACAGGTCGTCGCCTTCTGGAACGCTTCCGGGCGTGCCGGACCTCCTCACCGACCTAAGGGCGGCGTGCGCGACGGTCGCTGAGCGCGCCAGGCACGTTCAAATCCAGTACGAGCGCATCCCCGGCTACGTGGGCACGCTGCCGATCGACGTGCCGGTATCCGGCCCCGACCCGGAAGCCCACCTGACCGAAGCCCCTCGCGAGGAGCTGGCCGCCTATTGGCTCACGCTCGACGCGATCAACTACGGGTCAGGCTGGTTCCCCACCCTCCGCAAGCCGGGTGGCCGCTCGGGTTACTTCACGATCGCCACCGCCCTGACCGAGCGGTTCACGACCCGTGGCTCCTGGTCGGCGGCCCGCCTGGCCGACATCGATGCCGTGGAGATCGCGGGGACCCTGAGGCAAGACCCCGACCACGAGCTGATGGCCCTGTTCGCCGACAGCCTCAACGACCTCGGCCGCCGTGTCAGCGACGAGCACGGCGGGCGCTTCGCGGACGTGGTTGACGCGGCGGGCAGCTCGGCCGTGACGCTGGTGCAGACCCTGAGTGGCTGGGAGTCGTTTGCCGACACCTCGCGTTACGACGGGCTCGAGCTCCCGTTCCTCAAGCGCGCCCAGATCGCCGTAGCCGACCTTTCCCGGTCCGGCGTGGCCGCGTTCCGCGACCTGGACCGCCTGACCATGTTCGCCGACAATCTGGTCCCCCACGTCCTCCGTCTCGACGGCCTGCTCCACTATGACGACGCCTTAATCGGGCGGATCGAGCGCGGCGAGCTGATCGAGCACGACTCGCCTGAGGAGATCGAGATTCGGGCCTGCGCCGTGCACACGGTGGCGCTCATCGCCGCCGAGCGGGCCGGCGCGCGCGAGGCCGACATCGACTCGCTGCTCTGGTACCGCGGTCGCGAGCCGCGCTACAAGGCGGTCCCCCGCCACCGCTCGCGCTGCACCGCGTACTAGGTTGAACTGAGCGCCTCCAACGCCTCGACGCGCGCCCGGGCGATCGCCTCCGCTCCGGCCTCGCCGACCAGGAGCTCGGCCCGAATCGTCCAGCTGGCGAGCAGGTCCACCGCCGGGAACCGGCCAGTGCCGGCCAGCAGCGGGTCGAGCGCGATCACCGTGGTCTCGCCACCCAGCGGCTCGGGCGCGGTGGCGATCACCGTGAGGGAGCCGCCGCCGGCGACATTGCGCGCCGCGGCCAGTAGCTTGCGGGCGGCGTGCGGCTGCAGACCGCCGAGGGTGTCGATCAGGACCACGGCGTGCGACCCGCGGGCGGCCAGCCGGCGGCCCTGGTCGACCACACGTTCGATGGTCTGCGCCTGAGCGTCGGCGGAGGCGGCGAAGCTCACCGCGGCGGCCGGGGCCACCGGACCGAGCTGCCACTCGGCGATCTCCTCGGGCCGGACGCCGGCCAGCACCACCGAAAGCTGGATGTCGGGCACCGCCGCAAGCGCCTGGGCCAGACGGCGCAGCGCTTCGGTCTTGCCCGCGCGAGCCGGGCCGGCGAGAGTCACCCGCGACCCCTGGCCGAACGGGGTGAGCCATTCGATCGCCTTGATCGTCGGATCGTCGGACCCGAGCCGGAAGCGCTCGCTCGGGAAGGCCGCCGGGAGGTCCTCGAAGCGCGTGCTGTCGGCCACCTCGTCGGCCGGGCGACCGTTGATCGTGTCGATCCGGACCAGCGAGGCGAACCGCTCGGAGCGTCGCGGCGGTCGGCGCGGACCCGAGATCCGGTCGCCGGGGACCAGCTCGCAGCGCTTGACCTGAGCCGCCGACACGTACACGTCATCGTCGGAGGGCTCGGGCGGGTTGACGCGCAGGAAGCCCGAGCCGTTGGCCAGTAGCTCGACCTCGCCCTCGACGATCTCTTCCTCGCGCTCGTCCCCGGCGCGTCCGGGACCGGTCGCGGTCTCCGCCGGCTCCTCGACCTCGTCGGAACGCTCCGGCGCGTCCGCGGGCGCGGATTCCTCGGCCGAATCCGCGCCGCCGTCGTCCTCGCGGGCGCCGCTGCGCCCGCGGCCGCCCCGCCGACCCCGGCGACTGCGCCGAGCGGACGGACGATCATCCTCGTCGGCCTCGGTCTGGTCCGCCGGCTCGCCACCCTGACGAGTCAGGATCGCGTCGATCAGCTCGGCCTTGCGCAGACGGCGATAGCCGTCGATCGAGAGCTCGGACGCCAGTGCATGCAGATCGGCCAGCGGGCTTGCAGCCAGCGCGTCACGGTCCAGGATTGACATGCGGGTACCTCCTTGGGATTGGATCGGTGGGCTCCGGTCGCGTTGCGTCAGCGACCGGCGATTCACTCCTGAGGCTAGACGACCTCACGGCCAGATGCCGCCGAACGCGATTCCCGGCGCAGGTCCACCGGCAGGTTCAGGCCCGAATCGACCGCCGCCTCGCCGGCCAGCGCGGCGCGCACGGCCAGGAAATCGGCCACCTCGGCGACATCGTGGACACGCAGGATGTGGGCGCCGGCGTCGACCCCCTGTGCGATCGCCGCGAGCGTTCCGGCCAACCGCTCCCGCGGGGGGCGGAGCGTGATCGCGCCGATGAAGTCCTTGCGCGAGACGGCCAGCAGGAGCGGTCGCCCGAGCGCGTGGAGCCCCGGCAGAGCCCGCAGCACATCGACCGTCTGAGCCGGCGTCTTGCCGAAGTCCGGCCCCGGATCGAGCACGATCTGCTCGAACGCCACCCCCCGCTCGAGCGCGAGGGCGATCCGCTCGGCCAGGAACAGCTTGACGTCGGCGACCACCCGCCCGTCCAGGCTCGGGTCGAGCAGCTTCTGCTTGGGCCGGGCGCGCGTGTGCATGAGCACCAGCGCCGCTCCGGTCTCGGCGCATACGTCGGCCAGCCCGGGATCGCGCAGCCCGCTCACGTCGTTGACGATGGCTGCCCCTGCGGCGACCGCGGCACGCGCCACCTCCGGCTTGTAGGTGTCCACCGATACCAGCGCGCCGAGCTCGTTCGTGACCCGCTCGATCAGCGGGACGACCCGGGAGATCTCCTCCTCCGGCGCGACCGCGGGCACCCCGGTGACGCCCGACTCGCCGCCGATGTCGATCAGATTGGCCCCGGCCTCGACCAGCTCCACGGCCAGCGCGACACGGTCCTCGACCGTGCGACGGGACCCGATGTCGGAGAACGAGTCGGGCGACGCGTTGACGATGCCCATCAGCCACGGGCGCTCGCCCAGGTCGAACGTCCCCGCCGAGGTCCGGAGCGACAGCCTCGGTGCGCGAGTCCCATCACGACTGGACATCGCCCACGAGGTTATCCGGCCTCCGTCCCGCGCCGGTCTCCGGTCGCGCTACCGGGCGCCGATCTCCGGCCAGCGGTAGTAGCTGACCATCTTCAGATTGGGCGAGTGGGCCTTCATCCCCGCCACCAGCCCATTCCAGCGCGACGGCGAGTCCTGCTTCAACCAGGGGTGGCGCGAGCGTCGGGGTGAGTCGCTCATCTCCGAGCACCACAACGGGAGGTGCTTGCCGGCGGCCCACCTGGCCACCTGCGGCACCACGCTCAGCCCGCCGTTCTTCACGTCATAGCAGTGAAACGCGATTGCCTGCGCGCCTCGGGGCCGGCCGCGCTGGAAGCTCTGCTCCAGGAACGGGAACCCGAACGGGGACGTCTCGCCGTACACACGGATCGCCCGAGGAGCGGTACGGGCGAGGATCGGCTCGACCGCGTTCCACACCGCCCGGTACTTCGTGCCGGTGGCATGCGCGCCCTGGGCGAGATCCTGCTCGTTGCCGACCGATACGGCCCACGCGTACGGCGTGTACAGCGGCAGGGTCCGCCTGAAGTAGGCGGCCACCCGGGCCGGGCCCCACGCGTTGTTGTACTGAAGGGAGGCGTAGACGCGGTAGCCCTGGGCGGCCGCTAGGCTCGCGCAGGCGGCTCCGTTTGAGCGGCCCCGGTAGGGAACGATCAGCCGCAGCACCGTCGCGTGATGGGATCGCAGGAACGGGCTGACATCGCCGCCGTTCACCACGCAGCCGAGCTGATCGTCGGCCTGCATGATCATCGCGTGCGCCGGCGCCGCGAACAGCAGGAGCGCCGCTGCGAGCGCCAGTACCAGGCTCCGCCCCATGCGGGAGCGGCGCGTGTCGGATTCGTCGAGGGACACCGCACCCGTCATCGGCGCTTTCCGGGCCGGGCTTGACCCCCGCACGTAAGCGCCCTGACCGCCGGTGCGCGGATCAGCCTCGGGCCAGGCTCGGCGCGTTCACGCCGTCCCCCGGATAGCGGGCGGTGAACCCGCGCGCGGAGGTGCCCGGTCCCTTAGTGCCCGCCGACCTTCTGAAACAGGCTCAGCACGATGTCGTACATCGCCGGCGAGGTCTCCTGGTAGCCGGGACAACACGGCGGGCCGCCGACGTCGCTGATCCCGATCTCGAGATGCGGGGCGTCGGAGATGCCGACGTGGCCGCAGCCGACCTCGGCGATCGGCTCGCCGGCGGTCACCTGCGTCCCCACTGGCACGAGCGCCGGCTTGGCGTGCCCGTAGTAGATGTAGCGACCGGCATACGGTCCGCTGGACACCTTGAGCACCGGCGCGGCGGGACCGAACCCGTCGATGCCCTCCTGGACAATCGTCCCGGCGGTCATCGCCACCTCGACCGCCTTGGCGCCGCACAGGTTGCCTTGCATTCCGATGTCGATTCCCTGGTCGAGGGTCCAGGCACTCGACGGCAGGACCTTCGAGACGGCTTGCAGCGGGAACACCCATCCGGTGGTGTCGCCCAGCGACAGTCCCGGTGCGTCCACCACCCCGGAGCCCTTCGCCGTCTGCTTGACCTGAGTCAGCAGCGTCGCGGCGGTAGCGCGTCCCACCACGCCGGTGACCGGCGCGAGGCTCATCGCGGTCTGGAACTGGACCACCGCGGCCTTGGTCATCGATCCGAAGAACCCAGTGGCGGGCACGGTGTCGCCGACGTCCGACAGCCAGGTCTGGAGCGTCTTGACGTCCGCCCCCCGATCACCCTTGCGGAGCGTCCGCGTGAACACCGAGCTCGACGAGCTCGGCGTGCTGGCCGTGACGATGCTGTGCACCGGCTTCGGCCTGACCATCGCCGCGCCGCCCGAGGTAGGCGAGGCGACCGCGCCCGAGGCGGGCAGCACCATCGCCATAACCAGCAGCCCCGCCAGTGTCCATACACGTCCCATCGCTGCTCGACGGTCGGCCTTCGGGCCGCCGCCCCTGCCCCGCGAGCTGTCGTTGCGCTGTCTCCGTCGGAAAAAACTGCTGGAAACGAACACGGACAGCCCTCCGTGGGCGAGGCCTTGCAATCGGGGCGCCTGGTTGCCTGCGGAGTTAGCTGACGGGCTCGCGCTCTGGGGGTAAGCGCTTCTCGCGGATCACCGCGAGACTCGCCCCAATGAATTTGGGTCCTCCGCTCCCCGATTTGGCTGGCCGGGGATTAGGCGCGCGGGAACCTATCACAAAGATCGGATAGGAATGTGCGCTACCGCGCGGTGTTACGTAACCCTGGGCAGCGTCAGGCGCGGCCTTAGTGGGCCGGGTCGGCCACGCCCTCTTGCCGGCGCTTGTGCACGATCTGCTCGATCCGCTCGATCGTCTCGTCGGACATCCGCCGGATTTCCCAATGGGTGAGCTTCATCACCCGCATCGGAGAGGTGGCGATCACGTCGGCGTTGCGCGGCTCGCGCTCGAGCAGCCCCATCTCACCGATCAGGTCGCCCTCCCCCAGCGACGCGATCTTCTCGCCGTCGCGAATCACGTCCGCGGTGCCCTCCTCGATCCCGATCAGCTCGGTCGAGTAGTCGCCCTGTTTCATCAGGATCTGACCCTCGGCCACACTGGTCTCGGTGGCGAACGCGGCCAGGCGCTTGGCCTCCTCGTCGGAGAGATGAGAGAAGATCGGAATTGCCTTCAGGCGGTTGGGATCCATGGGTCCTCGTTTACCCGGGTTTGGTTATAGAGCCTGGACCTCGGACGTGATGTCGCTCACAGACTGCTTGGCGTCGCCGAACAGCATCTCCGTGTTGGGCTCGTAAAACAGGGGGTTGTCGATCCCGGCGAACCCGGACGCCATCGAACGCTTGAGCACGATCACCGAATGGGACTGGTTGACCTCGAGGATCGGCATCCCGTAGATCGGTGATCCCGGCTCGTTCTTGGCCGCCGGGTTCGTCACGTCGTTGGCGCCGATGACCAGCGTCACGTCGGTGCGCGGGAACTCCGGATTGATCTCGTCCATCTCCCTGAGCAGGTCGTAGGGCACATCCGCCTCGGCCAGCAGCACGTTCATGTGTCCCGGCATCCGGCCCGCCACCGGATGGATCGCGAACTTCACCGTCACGCCCTTCTTCTCGAGCGCCTTCTCGAGCTCGCGCACCGAATGCTGCGCCTGCGCGACCGCCATCCCGTATCCGGGGGCGATCACCACCTGGCGCGCATAGGAGAGCTGGATGGCCACGTCTTGAGCGGTGGTGGAGCGCACCGGACCGCGATCCTCGGCACCCGGCCCCCCCGCCGGAGCGGCGATTGCCCCGCCGAAGCCGCCGGCCACGATCGCCGGGACCGATCGGTTCATCGCCTTGGCCATCAGGTTGGTCAGGATGGTTCCCGAGGCGCCTACGATCATCCCGGCCACGATCAGCGCGGTGTTGTTCAGGGCGACACCCGTGGCCGCCGCCGAGAGGCCGGTGAACGCGTTGAGCAGCGAGATCACCACCGGCATGTCGGCTCCGCCGATCGGCAGCACGACCATGTTGCCGAGCACCGCCGCGGCCAGCAGGATCCCCAGCACGAACAGCGCCTGGGAATGCGTGCCCGCGGCCAGCACGATCGCCGAGCCGACGCAGATCACGAACAGCGCTCCGTTGATGATCGTCTGACCGGGCAGCTTGATCGGACGCCCGGGCAGGATCTCCTGGAGCTTGCCGAACGCGATGTTCGAGCCCCAGAACGAGATCGAGCCGATGATCGCGGCGAACAGCGTCGGGATCTGCGCCTTCTGGTCCCACAGCTCGCCGCCCGCGTCGGGGAAGTGGCGGCGGTACTCCGCCCACGCGATCAGCGCGACCGCCCCGCCGCCGACGCCGTTGAACAGCGCCAC
>DATIEI010000012.1:0-2948 GCA_035455845.1 Solirubrobacteraceae bacterium | reverse complement strand
CCTCGTGGCAGGAACCGCTGGGTGAGGACGGTGCGCTCGCGCTCGGAGACCTCGTGCGCGACGAGGCGGCCGAGCTCGCGTTCGAGCAGGACCTGGACATCGACGTGGATTGGCTCGGCCACGCGCTTGGACGCCTGCCCGAGCGAGACCGACTCGTGGTCGAGCTCCGTTTCGGCCTGGGCAGCGCGCAACCGATGACGCTCGATGAGGTGGCGCGCCGGTGCGACCTGAGCCGCGCGCGGGTCGGCCAGATCGAGCATCGCGCACTCCAGCGTCTGCGTCGCCTGGCGCCGCATCAACCCACCCACCCCGTGGCCCAGTTAGCGGCTGCGTGAGCGTCGAGAGGAGAACAACATGATCCTCATCTGCTACGACGGCTCGGAGGACGCGCGAGCGGCTGTGCGCAGCGCGGGCGCATTGTTTTCCGGGCAGGCGGCGATCGTCCTCACGGTGTGGCAGCCGTACATCCAGGCGCTCGAGGAGAGCACGCTCGGCTTCGGGATGGTGCCGCCACTCGAGGATTCGGCGGCCATCGACAAGGCCAGCCGCCAGCGTGCCGAGGAGATCGCGCACGAGGGCGCTGAACTGGCCGAAGCGGCCGGACTTGACGCTGAGCCTCGCGCGGGCGAACAGGCGAGCACGCCGGCGCGGGCGATTCTGGGCGAAGCCGAAAAGCTCGCCGCGGAGGCGATCGTGATGGGGTCGCGTGGGCGCACCGGGCTGAAGTCGCTGGTGCTCGGGAGCGTCTCGCATGAGGTCATCCAGCACGCCGATCGCACGGTCGTGGTCGTGCCGTCGCCAGCAGTGGCCGCGTCCCGGGCTCGAAAAGTGCAGGAGGACGCAGTTGCCGTCGGATAAGCGCACGACGCCTCCACGGAGCCCCAGTCCGACACGCTCCTGGCGGAGGAACGGAGCGCCCCCTCGCCCGACCGATCGACCCGGGGCGAATGGGCGGCAAGGCGTTGGGATGGCCGAAAATGCGCTCCTGCAGGCGCACCGCTTCCTGCGGCGCGGACCGGTCTCGGCCGAGGGGTGGAGCCAGTTGGTCGCTAAGAACCGCGCCTGGGAGCGGTCCTACCGGGGACGCTGGCAGCACGACAAGGTGGTCCGCTCGACCCATGGGGTGAACTGCACCGGCTCCTGCTCGTGGCAGGTGTTCGTCAAGGACGGCCTGATCACCTGGGAGTCGCAGGCGGTCGACTATCCCCGGACCGGCGCGGAGATGCCGGACTACGAGCCGCGGGGGTGTCCGCGCGGAGCATCGTTCTCGTGGTACACGTACTCGCCGCTGCGGGTCAGGTACCCGTATGTGCGCGGCAGCCTGCTCGAGCTCTTCCGCGAGGCGCGCGCCCGCCACGGCGACCCGGTCGAGGCGTGGGCCGAGATCGTCGAGGACCCGGAGCGCTCACAGCAATACAAGCGTGAGCGCGGCAAGGGCGGATTCGTCCGGGCCTCCTGGGATGAGGTGGTCGAGTTGATCGCCGCCGCCCACGTGCACACGATCAAGCGCCACGGCCCGGACCGCGTGGTCGGCTTCTCGCCGATCCCGGCGATGTCGATGGCCTCCTATGCGGCCGGGACGCGCTTTCTGTCGTTGATCGGCGGCGTGATCCTGTCCTTCTACGACTGGTACGCCGACCTGCCGCCGGCGTCCCCGCAGACGTTCGGCGACCAGACCGACGTGCCCGAGTCCGCCGACTGGTGGAACGCGGGGTACCTGATCGTCTGGGGCACCAACCTGCCGACCACGCGCACCCCCGATGCGCACTTCATGACCGAGGCGCGCTACCGGGGCCAGAAGGTCGTCGTGGTCTCCCCCGATTACGCCGAGCACACCAAGTTCGCCGATCACTGGCTGGCGGCCGAGCCGGGCTCCGACGGAGCGCTGGCGATGGCGATGGGCCACGTGATTCTGAAGGAGTTCTACGTCGAACGGGAGGTTCCGTATTTCCGCGACTACGCGCGGCGGTTCACCGACCTGCCGCTGCTCGTGACGCTCCGCCCGCGCGGAGACGGCTACGTTCCGGACCGCTTCCTGCGCGCGTCCGATCTGGGCCAGGTCGTGGAGAACGCGGAGTGGAAGACCGTGGTGCTGGACGAGCGCAACAGCGAGCCCGCGGTGCCGAACGGGACGGTCGGGCACCGCTACGGCGCCTCGGACGAGGGACGCTGGAATCTCCGGCTCGAGGGGATCGAGCCGGCGCTGACCCTGATCGAGCACGCCGAGTGCCGCGTGCCGATCGACCTTCCGCGCTTCGACATCGGAGCGGACGAGCGGGGAGCCGCGCTCGGGCGAGGCGTCCCGGCTATCCGCATCGGCGGTCATCTCGTGACGACCGTGCTCGACCTGACGCTCGCCCACTACGGCGTCGCCCGTCCCGGCCTGCCCGGCGACTGGCCGTCAGGCTACGACGACGACACACCCTGCACGCCCGGCTGGCAGGAGCAGATCACGGGCGTCGATCGCCACCTCGTCGCCCGGGTGGCGCGCGAGTTCGCCCGCAACGCCGAGCTGACCCGAGGACGCTCGATGATCTGCATGGGCGCCGGCACCAACCACTGGTTTCACTCTGACCAGGTCTACCGGACGTTCCTGGCGCTGGTGATGTTGTGCGGCTGCGAGGGTCGTAACGGCGGCGGCTGGGCGCACTATGTCGGCCAGGAGAAGGTGCGCCCGCTGACGGGCTGGCAGACGCTGGCGTTCGCGCTCGATTGGGTTAGGCCCCCCCGCCACCAGTCGGGCACTCCGTTCTTCTACCTGGCGACCGACCAGTGGCGCTATGAGCGGATCCAGCCCGAGCATCTCGCGTCACCGTTGGGGCGCGGGCTGCTCGCCGGCCGCCACATCGCCGACGTCAACGCGCTCGGCGCGCGGCTGGGGTGGCTGCCGTCCTATCCGACCTTTGACCGCAGTTCACTGGAGTTGGTTGCGGAGGCCGAGCGCGAGC
>DATIEI010000011.1:0-7645 GCA_035455845.1 Solirubrobacteraceae bacterium | reverse complement strand
CGAGATCGGCCGTGATGGTCTCCACGCGGACGCCGTGGCGGTCTGAAAGCTCGTCGGCGAGGGCGGTCAGCCGGTCCTTGCGCCGAGCCACCAGCACCAGCGCGTGACCGCGCTCGGCGAGCAGCTTGGCGATCTCTGAGCCGATCCCGGCGGAAGCACCGGTGACCAGCGCGGCGGAGGTTGAATTTGGCTCTGGGAGGCTCATTTTCGCGTCTCCCCCCGAACGGGGGGAAGTCCATAGGGGCCGTGTATCCGGACCCGAAATGCCGCGTAGGGTGATACCAGAGTGGGACTCACCGCAATCCTGTTCCCTGGCCAGGGAAGCCAAACCCCCGAAATGCGCGACACGGTCGCGGAGGTGCGAGAAGACCTGCTCGCGCTCGCCTCTGAGGTGGTCGGCGAGGATCCGTTCGCACGGGTCGACGACGGCACGAAGTTCGCCCAGCCCGCGATCTTCTGCGCCAGCCTGGCCGGATGGGAGGCGCTCGGGCGCCCAGCGGAGGGGTTCATGGCCGGCCACTCGCTCGGCGAGCTGGCCGCGCTGGTCGCGGCGGGCTGCCTGAACGAACGCGACGGGCTCGAGCTGGTGGCGCTGCGCGGCAAGCTGATGCAGGAGTCCGGCGAGCGCGCCGGAGACGGGAGCATGCTCGCGCTGATGGGACGCGGCGCGTCCGAGCACGCGCGCGAGCTGGCCGATGCGCATGCGCTGTCGGTCGCCAACGACAACTCGCCCCAGCAAGTTGTCCTGTCGGGCGATCGGAGCGGCTTTCCCGGCGCCGAGGCCGCGGCCACCGAGCTGGGGCTCCGGGCCATGGAGCTGCCGGTTACCGGCGCCTTTCACTCGCCGATGATGGCCGAGGCGGTCCCGGCTTTCTCTGAAGCGTTGGCCCGGGTCGAGGTGTCGTCCCCCCGGGGCGTCACAGTTCTCTCCGCCGTGACCGCATCACCTTTCGAGGACGTCCGGGCGCAGCTCGCGCAGGCGCTGACCATGCCGGTGCGCTGGCGCGAGACGCTGCTCGCGCTGCGTGAGCTCGGCGCCGAGCGGTTCCTCGAGGTCGGGCCGGGCAAGGTGCTGACCGGCCTGGTCAAACGGACCCTGCGCGACGTGGAGCTGGCCCATGCTTGAGCCGCGCACCCATCCGCTCGGACAGGCTGCGTGGTCGGACGTCGAGCCACCGCGGCCGGCGATCCTCTCGGTGGCGTCGGAGGTGCCGGCCGGGACCGTGACCACGGCCGAGTTGGCCGAGCGACTTGGGGTCAGCGAGGACTGGATCGTGTCTCGCACCGGGATCCGGGCGCGCCCCGTGGCCGCCCCCGACGAGCGGCTGTCGGAGTTCGCCGCCCGGGCCGGCGTTGCCGCGCTCGGCCGCGCTGGCGTCGATCCCGCGGAGGTCGATCTCGTGCTCGTGGCCACGCTCACCCAGGACGAGCTGATGCCCAACGCGGCTCCTGTGGTCGCCCACGCGGTGGGGGCGGACCGCGCCGGTGCGGTCGACCTTGGCGCCGCCTGCACCGGCTTCCTGTCCGGTCTGTCGCTCGGCGCGGCCCAGATCGAGACCGGGCGGGCCGAGCGCGTGCTGCTAATCGGCGCTGACTTCACCACCCGGATCGTCGATTGGGAGGACAAACGGACCGCGCCGCTGTTCGGCGACGGGGTGGGTGCGGTGGTGCTGGGTCCGGCGGCCGGTGAGGTCGGCGCGATCGGGCCGATCATCCTCGGTGCCGACGGCTCCGGAGCGCCGGCGATCCACATCGACCACTCCGATCGCAAGCTGCGGATGGACGGGCCCGAGGTGTACCGCCACGCAGTGGCGCGGATGGCCGAGGCCACGGTCAAGGCGGTCGAGGGGGCCGGGCTCACGCTCGAGGACATCGACCTGTTCGTCTACCACCAGGCCAACGGCAGGATTCTGCGCGCGTTGGCGGAAAAGCTTCAGCTCCCGTCTGAGCGCGTCGTGGATGTGATCGAGAACCTGGGCAACTCCTCGGCGGCCACGCTGCCGCTGGGCCTGGCCGCGGCCGAGCGCGAACGGCGCCTGTGGCCGGGCGCCCGCGTCCTGCTCAGCGCGTTCGGCGCCGGGTTCACCTGGGGCGCCGGCGTGGTCGAGTGGGGAGGCTTGGAAGATGCCTGAGTCGTCCGGGGTTCGCGATGGCAGTGCGCTCGTGACCGGCGCCTCGCGGGGCATCGGCGCGGCTATCGCCCGGGGGTTGGCGCGCGACGGCTGGCGAGTCGGTGTCAACTACCGCTCGGACCGCTCGGGTGCCGAGGCTGTCGTGTCGGAGATCGAGGGGGAGGGTGGCCAGGCGGTCCTGCTCGAGGCCGACGTGTCTGACCGCGGCGCGGCCGACGAGCTGTTCGGAGCACTCGAGTCCCACTTCGACGCGCCCGTGCTGGCGCTGGTCAACAACGCGGGGATCAGCCGCGATGACCTCACCCCGTCGCTGGGCGACGAGGAGTGGGACGACGTGTTGCAGACGAATCTGACGGCCGCGTTCCGTCTCACCCGGCGTGCCCTGCGGCCGATGATCCGCGCCCGCTCCGGGCGGATCGTGAACATCTCGTCGATCGCCGGGCTGCGCGCGAATCCCGGGCAGGCCAACTACTCCGCGGCCAAGGCCGGGCTGATCGCGCTGACCAAGACCTCCGCGGTTGAGGTGGCGCGGCGCGGCGTGACCATCAACGCGGTGGCCCCGGGCTTGATCGACACCGAATTCATCGGCGGGGCGTCGAAGGAACTGCTCGACGCGATCCCCGCCCGGCGCCTCGGCACACCCGAAGAGGTGGCGGCCTGTGTGCGCTTTCTGACTTCTGAGGAGGCCAGCTACGTGACCGGGGCGGTGCTCACCGTCGACGGCGGACTGGCCGCATGAGAACGCAATCGACTGAAAGGGACAGCCACATGGCAACCATCACCGCAGAGCAGGTCGAGGCGCGAGTCGTCGAGACGCTCGCCAGCTTCGGCCCTGATGCCGATCAGATCACGCGCGAGTCGACCTTCGAGGAGCTCGATATCGATTCGCTGGATCTGGTCGAGCTGGCCCAGGTCGTCGAGGACGACTACGGCGTGGTCCTCAAGGGCGAGGACATGAAGGAGCTCAAGACCGTCGGCGACGCGATCGACCTGATCGTCAGTCGGGCGGAGTGAAGCGCCGCGTCGTCATCACCGGGCTGGGTGCGGTGACGCCGCTCGGCGTCGGCGCCGACGTGCTGTTCGAGCGCTGGGCGGCCGGCGAGTGCGGGATTCTCGACGGCGCCGGCGCCTGCACCGACTTCGAGCCGAGCGAGCTCCTGTCGGTCAAGGAGGTCCGGCGCCTGGACCGTTTCTCGCAGTTTGCGCTGGTCGCGGCGGCCGAGGCGATCGGCGGTGCGGGATGGGACGGCGAGCTGCCGTATGACCCGTTCCGCGCCGGTTGCATCGTGGCCACCGGAATCGGCGGCATCCAGACGGTGGAGAACCAGCTCGACATCCAGCGCGAGCGCGGTGCGGGGCGTATGTCACCCCTGGGGATCCCCGCGCAGATGTCCAATGCGGCCGCCGCGGCGATCTCGATGAAGTACGGGCTGAAGGGCCAGGCATTCGCCGTAGGCTCGGCCTGCTCGAGCGGTGCCCACGCGATCGGTTCCGCCTTGCGGATGATCCAGTATGACGACGCCGATGCAGTCGTCGTCGGCGGCTCGGAGGCCACGCTGACTACGTTCGGCTTCGGCAGCTTCAACGCGATGCAGGCGCTGTCGCAGACCGGGATCTCGCGGCCGTTCGACGCGCGCCGCGATGGATTCGTGATGGGCGAGGGCGCGGGCGTTCTGGTGCTGGAAGAGGCTTCGGCCGCGGAGGCCCGCGGTGCGACGATCCTGGGCGAGGTGTTGGGCTACGGGTCGACGTCGGACGCCTACCACCTGACTGCGCCCGAGCCTTCGGGCGTCGCTGCCACGAAGGCGATCGAGCTGGCCATGGCCGACGCCGGGGTGGGGCCTGAGGAGATCGACTACATCAACGCCCATGGGACCTCGACCCAGCTCAACGACGCGGCAGAGACCGCGGCGGTCAAGCGGGCGCTGGGTGAGGAGCGGGCGCATAAGGTGCCGATGTCCTCGATGAAGTCGGCTACGGGGCATCTGCTTGGCGCCGCGGGCGCGGCCGAGGCGGTGGCCACGGTGAAGACGCTGCTGACGCGGGTGATTCCGCCGACGCTTGGCTACGAGGTGCCCGATCCCGAATGCGACCTCGACTATGTCCCGGGCGAGGCGCGCCCGCTCGTGATGTCCAACGGCCGGCCGCCGGTGGCGCTGTCGAACTCGTTCGCGTTCGGCGGACACAACGTGGCGCTCGTATTGCAGGGGGCCCCGTCGTGAGCGCCACACTTGAGCGTGAATCGGTTCGCCGGCTCGATCCGCTCGAGCGCCTCGAGGCGCTGTGCGATCCGGGCAGCGTGCAGCCGCTGCGCTCGCGTGTGGTCTCGCCGCGTTTGGGCGCCCGCGCTGTCCCGGGAGACGGCGTGCTGGGCGCCACCGGGTGCGTCGAGGGGCGACCGATCGCTTGCTACGCCGAGGACGGCCGCTATCTGGGCGGATCGCTTGGAGAGCGCCACGCGGACACGATCGTGCGAGTCCTGCAGACGGCAGCGCGCGCGGGCATCCCGGTGGTGGGGTTCGTCGAGTCCGGCGGTGCGCGGATGCAGGAGGGGACCGCGGCGCTGGCCGGCTACGGGCGGATCTTCCGCGAGACGGTGGCGCTGACCGGGGTCGTGCCGCAGATCTCGGTCGTCTCGGGCGCGTCGGCCGGCGGCGGCGCCTACTCGCCGGCGCTGACCGATCTGATCATCATGACCGAGGACGCCGCGATGTTCCTGACCGGCCCCGGGGTTGTGCGCGAGGCGCTCGGTGAAGAGGTCTCCGCGGTGGACTTGGGCGGGCCGCGTGTGCACGAGCACAACGGCGTCTGCCACCTGGTCGAGCACGACGAGCTCGCTGCGGCGGTTCGAGTGCGCGAGCTGCTGTCGTATTTGCCCTCGGCCGCCGGGTTGCCGTTGCCGGTCGTCGATCCGGTTGGTCCTTCGATTCCAGACCCGGGTGCTGTCGTTCCGTCTGAGCCCCGGCGCGTCTATGACGTCCGCGATGCCCTGGCCGGGATCGTCGACGCCGACTCGATGGTCGAGCTGTGCCCGCGGTGGGCCCGCAACGTGGTCACTGTTCTGGGTCGACTCGAAGGTCGTCCCGTCGGGATCGTGGCCAACCAGCCGCACCACCTGGCCGGCGTGCTCGATGCCGAGGGATCCGAGAAGGCGGCCCGGTTCGTCTCGTTCTGCGATTCGTTCGGGGTGCCGCTGATCGCGGTGGTCGACACCCCAGGGTTCATGCCCGGCTCCAAGCAGGAGCGGGCCGGCGTGATCAGGCACGGTGCTTCGCTGGTCCGAGCATTCGCCGCGGCGCGGGTTCCCAAGCTCACGGTCGTCCTGCGCAAGTCCTACGGCGGCGCGTACATCACGATGAACTCGCGCGACCTGGGAGCCGACCTCGTGCTGGCCTGGCCGGACGCCGAGCTGGGGATCATGAGCGCCCGCGGGGCGGTGGGCGTCGTGCATCGCCGCGAGCTGGCGGCGGCGGACGACGTCGAGGGGCTGCGCGACCGGCTCGCCGACGAATACTTTGCCGAGCACCTGCGGGCCGAGACGGCCGCCGCGTCTGGTTTCGTGGACGAGCTGGTCGAGCCGGCCGACACGCGGGCGCGGCTTGCCGGCGCGTTGTGGACGCTCGGCGGTTCGCGCGTGTCGTGATCCTCGAAGGGAAACGGCTGGTGATCACCGGCGTGATCACCAAGGATTCGATCGCCTGGCACGCGGCGTCGCGCGCAATTTCCGAGGGAGCCTCGGTCGTGTTGACGAGCTTCGGGCGGGCGCGGCGGATGACCGAACGGGCGGCCGCGCGCCTCTCGGCTGAGGTGGATGTACTGGAGTTGGACGTCAACAGGTCTTCTGATCTCGATGCGCTGACCGAGTCGCTGCGGGATCGCTGGGGAGGTGTGGACGGCGTCCTGCACGCGATCGCGTTCGCGCCCGAGGATGCACTGGGGGGGAAGTTCATGACCGCGCCGGCCGAGAGCGCGGGCGCGGCGTTCCAGACCAGCGCGTTCTCGTTCAAGGCGTTGGCGGCGGCAGTCGAGCCGTTGATGGAGACCGGGGGGAGCATCGTCGGCATGGACTTCGACGCCACCGTGGCGTGGCCGATCTACGACTGGATGGGCGTGGCCAAGGCGGCGCTGGAGTCGGTCTCTCGCTACCTCGCGCGGGACCTGGGTCCGCGGGGGATCCGGGTCAACCTGGTCTCGGCCGGCCCGTTGGGGACGGTCGCGGCGCGGGGGATCCCGGGGTTCGAGCAGCTGGCCTCGTTGTGGCGTGAGCAGGCGCCTTTGGGTTGGGACGTCGAGGATCCGGGGCCGGTGGCCGACACGATCTGCTTCCTGTTCTCTGACTTTGCCCGAGGGATCAGCGGCGAGATCGTCCACGTGGACGGTGGGTTCCACGCCGTCGGGGCCCCGGCCCAGTCGTAAGTCGGTTAGCCGGGGGCTACTGTGGGTTGGGTGGAGCGTTGGCTGAGCGATGGTCGCGTCGTGCGCGTCTGTGGGCTGCTGGGTGCCGTGACGATCGCGTTCTCGAGCGTCCTGGTGCGGCTGAGCCACGCGTCACCTTCGACCGCGGCGATCTTTCGGTGTCTGTTCGCCCTGCCGATTCTCGGATGGCTGGCGTGGCTCGAGGACCGACGCTTTGGGGCGCGGCCCTGGGCCTCGCGGCGGGTGCTCTTCGCGGCCGGCGTGTTCTTCGCGGCCGACCTGATCCTGTGGCACCACTCGATCGAGGACGTCGGCGCGGGGCTGGCGACCGTGCTGGCCAACATCCAGGTGGTGCTCGTGCCGCTGGTCGCATGGGCTTTCTTGTCTGAGCGCCCCGCCGGGCGTGTGCTCGCGGCGTTGCCGATCGCACTGATGGGCGTGGTGTTGATCTCCGGCGTCCTGCAGCACGGGGCCTACGGCCGTGAGCCGCTGCGCGGAGCGTTGTTCGGTCTGGCCGCCGGCATCGCGTACGTGGGCTTCCTCCTGCTCCTGCGGCGCGGTGGGTCGGATCTGCGCCGGGTGGCGGGACCGTTGTTCGATGCCACCGCCGTGGCCACCGTGTTCTGCATCGGCGCCGGGCTGGTGGTCGGGGATGCCGACCTGACCCCCGGCTGGCCGGGGATCGGCTGGCTGATCGTGCTTGCGCTGACCTCACAGGTGATCGGCTGGCTGCTGATCACGACGTCGCTGCCACGGCTACCCGCGGCGATCACTTCTTTGGTTCTGTGCGTGCAACCAGTCGGGTCGGTCGCGCTCGCGGCGCTGATCCTCGGCGAGTCGCCGAGTGCGCTCCAGCTGATCGGAGTGGCGGTGGTGCTGGGTGCGGTGCTCGCGGCCACGCGTCCGGCGTCCCGAGCCCGGCGTCTATCTGAACAGGTCTTCCGCTTTCGGGCGGATCAGCGCCACCGCGCCGGGTCCGTCGTCGGCGGTGACGTGGCGGTCGGCGCCTCGGATCAGGACTAGCGGCAGCGATCCGTCCTTGGTCCGGGTCAGGTCGGCCGCGGCGGCCAGCTCGTCGGCCACCGCGATGGCGGTGG
>DATIEI010000010.1:0-11194 GCA_035455845.1 Solirubrobacteraceae bacterium | reverse complement strand
AGGTCAGCTTGGCCATCGCGCGCGCCTTGCGCGCCTCGCTCGGCGTGTACACCACGACGCGGTCCCGGCCCGGGGTCTTGGCCGCGTACATGGCCAGGTCTGCGTTCACCATGACCTCGCCGGCCGTGGCGTCGTCGGACTCGAACGTGGCCACTCCGATGCTGCCCGTCACCCGGAACGGCCTGCCGCCATACGCGGCCGGCGAGCTGCGGATCTCGGCCAGCACGTGCTCGGCGACGGTGCGGGCCTCGCGTTCGCCGACGGCCGAGAGCAGCACCGCGAACTCGTCGCCGCCCAGCCGCGCGACCACGTCGCTGGCCCGGGAGCGATGGTCGAGCACGGCCGCCACGTGGCATAGCACCGCGTCGCCGGCCGCGTGACCGGCCGAGTCGTTGATGCCCTTGAAGTTGTCGATGTCGATGCTCAGCACCGCGCTGTGCTCGGCGTAACGGCCGGCGCGGGCCAGCTCGCGCTTGAGCTCCTCGTCGAAGCGGCGGCGGTTGAACAGCCCCGTGAGCTGGTCGTGATCGGCCATGTGGCGCAGGCGCTCCTCGTAGCGCACGCGCTCGGTCATGTCGCGCGCGATGATCGCGCACTGCACGATTCGCCCGTGGGCGTCGGTCACCGGGGAGACCGTGAGCGACACCGCGATCACACGACCATCCTTGCGCACGCGCTCGGTCTCGAAGTTCTCGATCGACTGACCCGAGAACACGGTATGGAGCAGCTTCTGCCACTCGCCGGCGCGGTCGGGACTCTCGGTGATGCCACTCGGCCGGCCGATCGCCTCCTCAGCGCTGTAGCCGTAGAGCTGCTCGGCGCCGCGGTTCCAGCTGGTGATGGTTCCATCGGGTGCCTTGGTGATGATCGCGTCGCCAGTCGACTGGACCACGTAGCTGAGCAGATCGCGTGCCGAGCGAGAAGCCACCTCTTCGGTGACGTCCTGGATGCTTCCCGACACCCTCGGGGAATCGCGCCGGCCGGAGGGGATCGTCTCGCCGCGCGCGCGGACCACGCGCTCGACGCCGTCGGAGCGCGTGACACGGATCTCGAACGACAACGCCTCGCCGCCCTGGCGTGCCCGATCGACCGCAAGATCGAAGATCTCGCGATCCTCGGGATGGATCCGCTCGTAGAACAGCTCGCCGGTCAACGCAAGCTCCTCCGGTACGCCCAGGATCCTGCGCAGCCCCTCGGAGTAGTGCGCGCCGCCGGTCGTCAGGTCGAGTTCGAAGCTGCCGAAACCCTCGGCCCGCGCGGCGCGCTGCAGATCGAGGCGCTCACTTGCCCCTCGTATTCGTTTTTGCGATGGCCGATCCGTCATGGCCGCCCTGGCGACGTCTCTTGGCGAGACGCTCGTCGCCGTTCACCACCCTGCATGGTGAGCGCCAACTGAAGTCTCCCTTCCTGGATGGCGCGATGCTACCCGGCAGTAGCCGTTCGGATGCCAGGACTCGAACAAATGTGGAGGGTTGGTCGCTAACGAGGAGGCATTCTCAGTGCGCCGTCGAGCCGGATCACCTCGCCGTTGAGCATCTCGTTCTCGATGATGTGCGCCACCAGCGCGGCGAACTCGCTCGCCTGGCCGAACCGGTCCGGGAACTGCACGACGGTCTGGAGTGCGGCGATGGCGTCCTCAGGCAAGTTGCCCAGCAGCGGGGTCTCAAACACCCCGGGTGCGATCGCGCATACGCGGATGCCGACCGCGGCCAAATCGCGTGCCGCGGGCAGCGTCATGCTGACGATCGCCCCCTTTGACGCCGAGTAGGCGATCTGGCCGATCTGCCCGTCGAACGCAGCGATCGATGCGGTGTTCACGCAGACGCCGCGCTCGCCAGTTTCGGTCGGCTCGTTCTCGGCCATCACCGCGGCAGCCAGGCGCATCACGTTGAAGGTGCCGATCAGGTTCACCCGGATCACCGTCTCGAAGCGCTCGAGTGAGTGCGCTCCCTTGCTGCCCAAGACGCGGCCCGCGCCCCCGATGCCGGCGCAGGAGATCGCCATGTGCAGCGGCGCGGGCTGCTCGGCGGCCGCGCTCACTGCCGCCTGAACCGAGTCCGCGTTGGTCACGTCGGTGCGCACGAAGCTGGCGCGCTCGCCGAGTTCGTCCGCGAGTGCGCCGCCGCGATCCTCGTTCAGGTCCGCGATCACCACGTGTGCGCCATCGGCGTGCAGCCGACGAACCGTGGCTTCGCCCAGGCCCGACGCGCCGCCCGCGACGAGCGCCCCACTACTTCCGATCTGCATGACTCGCGGAACCCTATAGCGGGCGAGCCAGCGACACTGCAAAAAGCCGGTCGCGGTCCGTATACCAGCACTCGAGGCCGAGGTCGGCGGCCTCGAAATCGGCCTCGACACGGGCGCGCGTGAACTTCGCGCTGATCTCCGTGCGCACCTCCTCGCCGGCCGCGAACTCGACGCGCAAGCCGAGGCCGGCCACCAGCACGCTGCACGGGCGCATCGCGCGCAGCCGCATCTCGACCCACTCGTGAGTGCGGTCGTAGAACGCCACGTGCTCGAAGGACTCGGGCCAGAAGTCTGCGTCGAGCTCGCGGTTGATCACGCGCAGCACGTTGCGGTTGAACTCCGCGGTGATTCCCTGTGAGTCGTCGTAGGCGGCTTCGAGCACGCGCGGGTCCTTGACCAGATCGGTGCCCAGCAGCAGCCGGTCGCCGGGGCCGAGCAGCTTGCCGATCTCGCGCAGCATCCGCCGCCGCGTGCCGGGTGGGAAGTTGCCGATCGTGCCCCCGAGCAGAGCAACGATCCGCGGGGCTCCAGGCCGGGTCCGCGGGACCCGATCGAGGTGGCGCTCAAAATCGCCGATCACGCCGTGCACGGTCAGCTCCTCGAATTCGTCCACGAGCTCGATCGCCGCGGACTCGAGCGCGCTCTCGGACACGTCGAGCGGAACGTAGCGGCGCAGGGTGCCCGCGCTCGACATCGCCTCGAGCAGGATCCGCGCCTTCTCGGCCGAGCCCGAACCGAGCTCGACCAGTTCCCCCGCGCCGGTCCGCTGCACGATCGCCTCGGCGTGAGCGAGCAGGATCTCCCGTTCGGTGCGGGTGGGGTAGTACTCGGGCAGCTCGCAGATCCGCTCGAACAAATCCGACCCGCGCGCGTCGTAGAAGTGCTTGGGCGGGATCTCCTTGAACGGCCGGGTCAGACCGTCGAGCACGTCGTAGGCGAGCGTGCGCTCGTCGGTCTCGGACAGGAACGAGTCGATCCGGATCTCGGGGGTTTGCGCGGTGCTCCTCACAGGTCCCTCGCGATGCGCACCCCGGCGAAGATCTGCCGGCGCTGCGGGTAGTCCCAATTGCGGAAGGTGGGCGTGGCGACCCGCGCACGCGTGGCCCATGAGCCCCCGCGCAGGACGCGATAGTCCTCGCCGAAGAACACCTCGGAGTACTCGCGGTAGGGATGGGCCGTGAAGCCGGCGTAACCGTCGAAGGCGCTCGCGGTCCACTCCCACACGTCGCCGAGCATGCCCAGGCAGCCGCATGGCGAGGCGCCGTCCGGGTGGGCGCCGGCGGGGGCGGTCCCGCACCCGAGTTGGTCCAGGTTGGCGTGCCGGCCTGGGGTTGGAGGCTCGGTGCCCCACGGGTACGGCCGGGCCACCTGTGACTCCTGGTCCCAGGTCGCCGCCTTCTCCCACTCAAGCTCGGTGGGAAGGCGGGCGCCGTGCGCACGGGCGAAGGCGTCGGCCTCGAACCAGGAGACGTGGACCACAGGACGGTCGGGATGGAGCGGCTCGAGCCGGCCGATCCTCCATTCCGCGGCGAGGTCCGCGGTCCAGCCGCCTGGTCGGGTGATGTCGTACTGCTCCTTCCAGGCCCAGCCTTCCTCGGTCCACCACTCGCGGCGCTCATATCCGCCGCCCTCGACGAAGTTCAGATACGTGGCGTTGGTGATCGGGGTGCGCCCGAGCAGGTAGCCGCGCACGTCGGCTGGGTGGCGCGGGCGCTCGTTGTCGTAGGCAAAGCCGCGGCACGGCGCGCCGATCGTGCAGCGGCCGGCAGGAACCTCGACCATCTCGAGGCCGGTGAACACGGGATCCGGCGAAGCGGGCAGCGGACGCTGCTCGGCGAGTTCGTAGTCGCTGAGGCTCGCCAGCTGAAGCGTCTGGAACATCGTTTCGTTGTGCTGGTGCTCGTGACGGAGCACCATCTCGTGGACCGTCCCATCGCCCACGCCTCGCTCGTCGATCACCTCGAGTGTGCGGGCACGGATCTCCTCGAGGTACTCGAGCGCCTGCGTGGCCCCGAGTAACTCGAGGTCACCGCGCACCGCGCGCGGAGTCTCGAACGCGTCGTAGGTGGCGGCCAGATCGTCGCGCAGCAGCGGACGCCCACCGTAGCGGTTCACCAACCACAGATCCTCGTACGCGGCGATGTGGGCGAGATCCCACACCAGCGGGCTCATCAGCGGCGAGTGGACTCGCTCCAGGTCGGCCGGGGACAGTGACGCAACGAGCGCCAGGGTCCGATCCCGGGCCTCCTCGAGCGCCTCAACGATCTCGGTCCCAGCGCGCGAGGTGTCGGCTGCGGTCGTGCTCGTCACCGGTGTCATTGTGACATGTCGGGTATTAACTTCTTGAGAAGTTAGGAAAGTAACCGTGGGTTAACCGGTTCACCATGTGAGGTGAAACGGTTAACCGATTTTGTGAAACGGTTCAGGTCCTCAGCGCGTATCGGAGATACAGCGCCCCATCGAGCTCGAAGGCCCAGACGAGCGACATCGTGCACAGTTCGGCGAGCTCGGGGCCGGCGGTGATCGCGGGGGCGGTGCCGCCCCCGGTCAGCTTTGGTGCCAGCGAGAGGAAAAGCTCATCGACCAGGTTCTCCTGCAGGAGTGCACCGAACAGGGTGGGGCCGCCTTCGCACAGGAGCGAGCGCACGTCGTAGTCCGAGCGCAGACGGCGCATCATCGTGGTCAGCGTGAGCTCGCCGGCGTCGAGTCGGACGACGTCCACCGCCGCGGCCAGGCCGGTGCTGTCCAGCGCGGCCGGCGTGAACACGACGACCCGGGAGCCGGGATCGGAGAACAGCGGGATGCCCGTCGGCACGTCACCGCTGCGTGTGAAGACAACCGACAGTGGCTCGGGGTGAAAGCCTGCGGCGGCGCGGCGCTGCCGGCGCTGGGGATCGCGCACCATACGCCCGTAGCGCTCCGCCCGCAGCGTCCCCGTGCCGGCCATGACAGCATGGACGCGCTCGCGCAGGCCGTGGAAAAGCTCCCGATCGGCGTCGTCGCTCAGCCAGCGCGAGCGACCGCGGAAGGCGGCGTGGCCATCGGCGCTGGCCACGAAGTTGACGATCGTGTAGGGACGGTCCACGAGCGTCCGGGCCTCGAGGTCGAGGCCGGCGACCAGGCTCTGGACGTCGAGGTGTCCGGACTCGGGGAACAGCCGCCGCAGCGGCGGGAGCGGAGTGGGCGTTGGCGGGCCGGGAGGCATGGCGTGATAAATACACCCCTTGCGCGAACCGCGCACTTCAGGGAGGGAGGCTCCCCATGCTCGACTGCACCTACCGCGTCCAGATCCCGCACCACGCCGGTCAGCTGGCGAAGGTGGCCCGGGCGATCGCCGACGGGCACGGACTGATCGGCGATGTGGTGACCATCTCGTTGGGCCGCGAGCATTCGGTCCGTGACATCACGATCGAGGTGCGCGACACCGAGCAGGCCGGGGAGATCGCGCAGCTGATCGAGGCATTACCGGACGTGAGCGTGCTTTGGCATCAGGATCGGGCGCTCATTCGGCACAATGGTGGCAAGCTGCGCATTGACGCCTGCTGGCCGGTGCGGACCGTGCAGGAGATGCGCGACGTGTACACCCCGGGCGTGGCGCGCGTGTGCACGGCGATCGCCGAGCAACCCGAGCTGGCCTCGCGCTACACGATGATCTCCCGCAGCGTGGCGATCTGCACCAACGGCACGCGCGTGCTGGGCCTGGGCAACATCGGGCCGGTCGCATCGATGCCGGTGATGGAGGGCAAGGCGGTGTTCTACGACCAGTTCGCCGGCATCTCGGCCATGCCGATCTTGATCGACGCCACCGATGTCGACGCGTTCGTCGACACCGTGGTGCGGATCGCCCCCACTTTCGGCGGGATCCACCTCGAGGACATCTCGGCGCCCGAGTGCTTCGAGATCGAGCACCGGCTGATCGAGGCGCTGCCCCAGCCGGTCATGCACGACGACGTGCACGGTACCGCTGTGGTGTCGCTGGCCGCCGCGATCGTGGCCTGCCGGTATGCCGGGATCGAGCTGGCGGCGGCCACCGTGGGCCAGCTCGGGCTGGGCGCCGCCGGCTACGGAATCGCCTCGCTGATGGTCGAGGGCGGGGTGAAGCGGGTGATCGCGTTCGATCCGCTCGAGGCCTCGCACGCGCGGGCCCGCGCCCACGGGATCGAGATCTCGACCATGGAGCAGGTCATGGCCGAGGCCGACGTGGTGGTGGCCACGACCGGGCGGAAGGGTCTGATCGAGCCGTCGATGATCCGCCCCGGGCAGGTGATCCTGGCTCTGACCAATCCGGATCCGGAGATCGAGCCAGAGCTGGCCGAGGCGGCCGGTGCGGCATTCGCCGCCGACGGGCGCAGCGTCAACAACGTCCTCGGGTATCCCGGCATCTTCCGCGGCGCGCTCCAGGCCGGCGCGGCCGGGATCAACGTGGAGATGAAGCTCGCGGCGGCGCAGGCTATCGCCGAGCTGGCCAGGGGCGACGAGCTGGTTCCGAACGCGCTCGATCAGCGAGTGCACGACGCGGTGGCCGAGGCGGTCCGGGACGCCGCCAGCACGAGCGGCATCGCCCGACCAGAGCGCGCTATCGAGCTCCGGCCCGACCGACGCGCCCCCAGGCCCTAGTGGGTAGGCTGCCCGCCGATGGACTTCCGGCAGCTCGACCGTGGGGAACTGGTTGCCGTGCTGGGCGGGGCCATCCTCGGTGTCTCGGTATTTCTCGCTTGGTTCACGCTAGGCGATAAGTTCACGGTGCTCGGCAGCTGCCGCGGCCCCAATGCCTCGTGTTCGGCCTGGAAATCCATGATGATCATCCGCTACCTGCTGCTGGTCACCGCGATCGCCCCGCTCGTGCTGGCCTGGATCATCATCCGCGGGCATGCCCTGTCCTGGCCGCGCGGGGAGATGACCGCGATCATCGCGATCGCGGCGCTCACGTTCACGGTGTTCCGGGGCGTGATCGACCGGCCGGGAACGCCGCCCGGGCAGATCAGCATCAGCTACGGCTGGTGGATCGGGCTCGCCGGCGGCCTGCTGATCCTGGTCGGATCGGTGTTCCGGGCCAAGGAGAGCGCCGCCACCCGCAAGCCGCCGGGGCTGCCATGAGCCTGGGTCACGAGCACGTCCGCGTCGACCGCAACCTTGCCCTCGAGCTGGTCCGGGTCACCGAGGCCGCCGCGCTGGCCGCGGCCCGCATGGTTGGTCGCGGCGACAAGGAGGGCGCCGACCAGGCCGCCGTCGATGCCATGCGCCACGTGCTCGAGTCGGTGTCGATGGACGGCGTGGTGGTGATCGGCGAGGGCGAAAAGGACGAGGCGCCGATGCTCTACAACGGCGAGCACATCGGCGACGGCTCACCGCCGCAGGTCGACATCGCGGTCGACCCGCTCGAAGGCACGCGCCTCACCGCGTTGGGCATGCCGAGCGCGATCTCGGTGATCGCGCTGTCCGAGCGCGGATCGATGTTCAACCCCGGTCCGATCGTGTACATGGAGAAGATGGCCGGCGGGCCCGAGATCGCCGACCTGCTAGACCTCGACCGCCCCCTGCCGGAGACCCTGGGGCTGATCGCCGAGCGCAAGAAGATCGACATCCGCGACGTGATGGTCGTGATGCTCGACCGCGAGCGCCACCACGAGGCGATGAAGCAGGTCCGCGACGCCGGCGCCCGGGTGCGCCTGATCCTCGACGGCGACGTGTCGGCGGCGCTGCTCGCGGTCTCCGACAACAGCCCGGTGGACATCCTGTGGGGAATCGGCGGCACCCCCGAGGGCGTGATCACCGCGGCGGCCATCAAGTGCATCGGCGGCGAGATCAAGGGCCGGCTGTGGCCGCGTAACGACGAGGAGAAGCAAGCCGCGACCGACGCCGGCTACGACCTGTCCAAGGTGCTGAGCGGCGACGATCTCGTACGCAGCGAGGACGTGTTCTTCTCGGCCACCGGGGTGACCGACGGCGACGTGCTCCAAGGCGTGCGCTACCAGGGCGACCGCGGTGCCACCACCGAGTCGCTGGTCATGCGCTCGCGCTCGGGGACGGTGCGCCGCGTGGCGGCCAGGCACGACCGGACCAAGCTGCGCGCGCTGACCGGCGTTCGCTACGGATAGACGTTATCGGTGGACGCGCTCGCGCACGCGGGCGACCGCGGCGCGGACATCGGGCTGGTGCACCGCGAAGCGCCCCACCTTGGACTTGGCCAGGTCGAGGTGCGCCAGCGAGCGCAGGAACGCGTGGGTGACCAGCACGTGGATGGCCGACTGGGTGACCTCGTACGCGGGCACGCTGAAGCCGGCCGCGATCGCCGGGTAGAAGTTCGCCACCTCGACCTCGATGAGGATCCTCACCCGGCCGTTCGAGTCGCTCCCCAGGTGAGTGACCGCGAGGGCCAGGAAGCCGCAGCCCCGGCCGGAGCGGGCGACCAGCAGGCCGTCGCGGATCTGCCAGCGGACGCTGCCGTGATCGCGATCGACCACGTACTCGGGCGCGTCGAAGCGCAACAGCGTCAGCGGACGGCCGAGCAGCACTACCGAGCGCTCGTTCTCGCCGTAGACGACCCGGATCAGGCCGAGGGTCACGCGGGACAGGAATCGCCAGTAGGTCCGGGCCAGGTTCTCGAGGTTGGTGGCGTTCCACAGGCGATCGAAGTCCGCCTCCGCGAGCGTCAGCTCGGCCATCTGGGCCGAGCGGACCGCACCGTCCTTGGCGATCACTGTGGACTTGGGGGGCGAGACGATCGCCGCCCGGGCGGGAGTCCGCGCGCGTCGCCGCCGCCGGGAGGCGACGAGGGCGCCCAGGACGCCCAGCAGTGCCAGGAGGACGGGCACGGCTGGATTGTCTCAGGCGTCAGCGGGGGAGGGGTTCAAGCGGCACAGTCGCGCCGGCCTCGACCTCGCCCTCGCCCGCGCCGATGAGTGCAAGCGCGTCGGCACCCAGCAGCGAGGTGACGATATGGGATCCCTGGGCCCCGTTCGGCGTGGCGACGAGCTGGCCGTTCCGGCGCTCCAGCCGGACCCGGACCGCTTGCTCGCGGTCGTGGTTGCGGGGGATCGCGGTGGCTAGGACTGCCTCGGATTCGAGCAGGCGCTCTCCAGCGCGGCCCTGGAGCGCGGCCAGGGCGGGGCGCACGAACAGGGCGAAGGTGACCACGGCGGACACGGGATTGCCCGGGAGGCCGAACACCAGTGTGTTCCCGCGCCGCCCGAACCAGGTCGGCTTACCCGGCTGGAGCGCGACCCGCCAGAACATCTGCTCGACCCCGAGGGTCTGAAGCGCGGGCTTGACGTGATCGTGGGGCCCGACCGAGACCCCGCCGGAGACGATCACCACATCGGCGGTTTCCAGAGCGCCGGCCAGCCCGGCCTCGGTGGCGGAGCGGTCGTCGGGCAGGCGGTCGGCCGGAGGGCAGGTGGCTCCCTGATGCTCGGACAGGGCAACCAGCATGGGGCCATTGGAGTTGTGGATCTCACCTGGGCCGAGCGGCTCCCCCGGTGCCTTGAGCTCGTCGCCGGTCGAGAGCACCTGGACGCGGGGGCGTCTGGCCACCGTGAGCCGGCCGGCGCCGGCGCCCACCGCGGCGCCCAGTTCGGCCGCGCCGAGCACGCAGCCGCGTTTCAGGATCGTGTCCCCGGCGCGCATGTCCTCGCCGGCGTCGCGGATGTTGTCGCCCTCGCGCACGGGCGCGCGGGTGAGAATCTCGCCGTCGCCGGCCTCGACGTTCTCCTGGGGGATGACCGCGGTCGCGCCGGACGGGATCGCGCCGCCGGTCGAGATGCGGATCGCCTCCCCCTCGCGCAGGGCGTCCGTCGCCGGTGTGCCGGCGCGCGACTCGCCGACCACCCGCAGCCGGCGCTCGGCTGGGCCCGGCAGCACCGCGTAGCCGTCCATCGCCGAGCAGGGAAACGGCGGCACGTCCCCGGCGGCCTGGAGGTCCTCGGCGAGCACGCGGTCACGGGCATCGGCGACAGGCAGGACCTCGGTGGCGAGTGGCTCGATCGCGTTCATGACCAGTTCGCGCGCCTGGGCGATCGTAAGTAGTGGGGGTGGCACAGCGTTCATTTTCCCGAACGCGGAGATCGGACTCTCCGGACAGGGAAATGTATGGATGCGATAGGTGGTAAAAGTGGCCCGATGGAGCGGGGTGTGCCACGCCGTAAACGGCCGAGGCCGGTCGTAAGCACGGGCGTGGAGGCGCTGCTCCTCCGGGGCGAGGAGCTGGCCAAGGCCTGGCTGCTGGCGCTGGTCGAGGACGCGCCGCTCGATGAGGCGGCGGCGATCCTGGCCGGGGAGGTGGCGCGCGACGGCCCGCGGATCTGCGACGCGGTCGTGCGGGCGCTCTACGACGAAGCCGACCTGCGACGCATCGACCAGGAAGGGGTGCTCGAACCGCTGGCCTCCCGTGCCGCCGAGATGGCCGGAGCGAGCAGCGCCGAGGCCGCCGCCCGCGCGGTCAGGGCGCTCGAGCAGGTCATGTGGGCGGCGCTCCGGGGGGAGCTCGCGCAGACCGATCCCGACCTGCTCGCCGACGCCGCCGAGCGGTTGTCGCTGGTGGCCGCGCTGGTCCTGGCGGCCGTGCTGCGCCGACGCGACCAGGGCGAGGCGGCAACGCAAGGACCGGCGCGGGTGGCTCCCCTCCGGGTGGCGCGAGGAGAGCCGGGGTCCGGCGATCGGCCCGAGCGCCGCGCACAAAGGGGTGTGACGCCGGGGATTGAGGAGACGGGGGGAACAGATGTGGCGGCGGGGAAGGGGTTTGAGGAGACTGGGACTGGCAACTGCGGGGAGGCGCGCGAGGAGGGCAGGGACGCACTGTGGGTCGGAGCGCTGCGAGACGAGATCACCCGGGCCGGGCGTGCGTCGGTTCCCCTGTCGCTGCTCCTGGTCGAGCTCGATGAGGCGGTGCGGTTGGTGGCCGTCGAGCCGGGAGGTGAGGCCAGCGCAACGTTCGGCCGGTTTGCGCAGG
>DATIEI010000009.1:0-3683 GCA_035455845.1 Solirubrobacteraceae bacterium | reverse complement strand
TCCTGGGCGGTGACCGGACGCCGTTCCGCCATCAGGTATGAGATCAGCGACAGCTGGCGGATCAGCTTCTCGGTGTCCTTGGCCATGCCCCCTGCAACTGTAGTTGGGCGGCTCGGAGGGCGACCCCGGCGGCCGGGACTGGAACGCTATTTGCGGCCTTTTGAGGCTGAGCTGTGGCGCGGCGTCGAAGTGGGTTATCAGGCCGCTTCGCGCTGTGGCTCGGCCGGTGGCGCGAAGTACGCTCCGCCCCCGAGCGCCTTGTCGTAGGCCGACCACTGCTGGCCGGCCGGCAGCTCCTTCTCCAGCCGGTCGAAGCTGCCCAGGCGCCCGCCCAGATTGTCGATCATGTGGACGAGCGTCGCCTCGCGGGTGCAGGGGACCACCGGGCTCCCGTGGGCGAGCGATCCGTGGTGGCTGAGGATGATGTGGAGCACGGCCTGCGCGAGCTGGGACGGGAACCCGTCCAGCCGCTCGATCGTGCGACGGACGCGGTAGTAGCCGAGCGGGATCTCACCGTGTAGGCGGCCGCTGTCGGACATCGAGATCGCGCCGGCCTCGAGCTCGTAGGCGTCGAGCTTGCCGATGTCGTGAAGCAGCGCGCCGGTCACCGCCACGTCGCGGTCGATGCCCGGGAAGGTGGCGGAGATCGCCCCGACCGCCTGGGCCACGGTCAGCGAGTGCTCGAGCAGCCCGTGCCGGTAAGCCTGGTGATAGCGCTTGGCCGCGGGCGCGTCGCGGTAGCCGGGCCACGCGTCGGCCAGGACAGCGCCCAGCAGAAGGCGGAGGTGAGGGTTCTGGATGGTCGCGATCAGCTCGCGCAGGTCGCGCTCCATCTGGCCGAGGTCGCGAACCGGGCCGTCGTGGAGCTCCTCGGGTACGTACTCGCCTTCTCGCGCCGCCCGGAGGTCGCGGACGGTGATCTCCGCGCCGGACACCGTGCCGGTGACGAACACGACCGCGCCCGGACGGCAGATCTCCTCGTCGCGATCCGCGATCACGGCCGGAATGCTGCCGCTGCGGTCGCCCAGGACGAGCTTCAGGCAGTCCCCGCGCCGCTCGGCCCCACGCACGAGCAGGGCCTGGCGGACCTCGATTCCTTCCGCAAATTCCCGAACTCGCATCGTGGTCGAAGATAAAGTGGCCCGCGGACAGCAATATGCGGCAAAGCGCGATCGTCACCGGTGGGACCGGCGGGCTCGGATCCGCGGTGGTCGCGCGCCTGCTCGACGACGGCCGGCGCGTTGTGGTGCCCTGGGTTGCCGAGCGCGAGCTCGAGCGGGTGCAGGAGCGCGAGGGGCTCGAGCTGGTCCAGGCGGACCTGTTCGACCCCGATGCGGTTGCCGCGGTGGTATCGATCGGGGCGGGTGACACCGAAGCTCCGTTGCGCGGAGTGGTCAACCTGGTCGGCGGCTTCTCGATGGGCGACCGGGTGCACGAGACCCCGATCGAGGAGTTCGAGAAGCAGTTCCGGCTCAACCTGCGACCGACCTATCTGGTCGTCGCGGCCGCGGTGCCGCATTTGCTGGCCGCCGGAGGCGGGTCGATCGTCTGCGTCGGCACCCGGGCGGCCGTGCAGCCGTTCAGCGGCGCCGCGGGCTACATCTCCTCCAAGGCCGCGGTGATCGCCTTCGCGCAGGCCGTGGCGGCCGAGTACAAGAACGACGGGATCCGCTGCAACGCGATCCTGCCCAGCGTGATCGACACCCCGGCCAACCGGCACTCGATGCCCAAGGCCGACTTCGACAAGTGGGTCAAGCCGGCCGAGATCGCCGGCGTGATCTCCCATTTGCTCTCAGACTCCTCACGGCCGACCAGCGGAGCTGCGATACCGGTGTACGGCCGGGCCTGACCGCCTGAAAGTCTCGTTGCACATGAAGGACTCGACGGCCGGGCTTGGTAGCTTCGCCGCTTGCTCCGAGTGGGACGGGCTCTCAGCATCTTCCTGCTGGCCGCGCTTACCGCGGTGCTCTTCGGCACCGGGACGAGCGACGGCAACCTGGCGGGACGCTACGCGGCCGGCCAGCAGCGGGCCAAGGCGCTGGAGCAGTCGATCCACAGCGACAGCAACCTGATCGGGTCCTACGAGGGCCGGATCGGCAACCTCGAGGCTCGCCTCCGGGTGATCCAGCGCAGCGTCACCGCCCAGGAGCTGCTGCTGGGCCAGGTCACCGAGGCCCTCGGCGCCGCTCAGGATCAGCTGAGGACGCTCGAGGCCCGCTACGCGGCGGGCCGGCGCATGCTGGCCGCGCAGCTCGTCGCCGACTATGAGTCTCCCCAGCCGACGCTGATGGACGTGGTGATGAACGCGCACGGATGGGACGACCTGATCAACCAGGTGAGCCGCATCAAGTCGATCGCGCGGGCGAACGCAAACACGATCCACACGATCAACACGACCCGGCTGGCGGTGGCCGCCCAGACCCGGCGACTGGCTCGGATCCAGGCTCGGCGCAAGCGGGCGACCGCGGCGGTGCTGGTCGAGCGCGACGAGATCGCTCAGCTGCGGCTCACGATCGTCAACCACGAGCTCGCGGTATCGCGCGACAGATCACGCAAGACCGGCCAGCTGACTACGCTGCGCCACCAGCTCGCACGCGAGGCCGCCACGCTCCAGCAGCAGGCGGCACGGGCGCAGGACGCGTCGTTTGCGACCGGCGGGTCGCCGGTCGGTGGCTGCGTGTACACGCCGTTCGTGCCCCACGGGGGCGAGTTCGGGTTCTTCCCGGCACCGGGCACGAACTACAGCGTTGGCCAGGAGCCGATCATCGCCGCGCGTCTGGATCTGATGGGCCGGCTCCTCCAGCTCCATCTGATCGGGGTTTCTGGCTACCGCACGCCACAGCATTCGGTCGAGGTCGGAGGCTTCGCCGACGACCCGCACACCCAGGGCCTGGCCTCCGACACGCCGGGCGTCGAGGGCGTGCCGGAGGCGACGCTCGAGCGGTTCTGCCTCACGCGGCCGTTCGGCGGCGCACGCGAGGCAGATCACATCCAGGAGGCATAAGCGCGGGTCAGTCGTCGAAGCGGCCGGCGTACAGCGCGAACACGGCTCCCTGCGGGTCCTGGAGCACGGCGATCGTTCCCACACCGATGTCCGTCGGCGGGACGAGCGCGGTACCGCCGAGGTCGGTGGCGCGGCCCGTCTGGGCATCGGCGTCGGCGGTGCCGAAATAGACCAGCCAGTAGGACGGCTCGTTCTCCATCGCGGCGCGGATGCCGCCGTTGCTGTGACCGTCGGAGTTCTGGATCCCCAGGTAGGTCATCTGCATGCCCTCGAAGGGCTCGATCTTCCAGCCAAACAGGTCGCCGTAGAACTGGGCTGACGCCTCCGGGTCGACGCTGGCGAGTTCGTTCCAGGTCAGCGCGCCGGGCGCGTTGACGAGCGAGGCGCCGCGGTGCGACTTCGGCTCCCAAGGCATGAAGAAGGCACCCTGGGGATCCTGTATGACCGCCATGCGCCCAACGTCCATCACGTCGAAGGCGGGCGCGTGAACCGTGGCGCCAAGCTTCTGGGCGCGATCGACCGTGTCGTTGGCGCTCTCGACGCTGATGTAGGAGTTCCACAGCGGCGGCACGCCGGCGTCGCGCTGCTGCTGAGGTTGCGATGAGATCGCGGCGACGTCCGCGCCGTCGATCTGCATCATCGAATAGACCATGCCTTCGCCGACGGGGTTGTCGATCGC
>DATIEI010000008.1:0-14085 GCA_035455845.1 Solirubrobacteraceae bacterium | reverse complement strand
TGCGGAAGCAGACCGAACATCTCTGCGGCTGAGCGATGGCTGACCACCGCACCCTCACCACATGCCATCACCGCGGCCCGGGCCCGCGCCATCGGTGTCGGTGGCGCCGCGCCGAGCAGGAACACGCCGCGGTGCAGCCGCCGCATGGCGCCGGCCTGCACGCGATGCCTGACCCCGCGCGGGCCGAGCCCCGCCTCGAGCAGCTGCGCGAGCGCGATCACGTTGTCCTGCCGGCGGGCGATGCGGGCGATTTCGCGCTCCACAGCACGCATTACGCGTCACACCACCCGTCGCCCGCTGGGCGTGACGGATTAGCCGCCCTCCAGACGTGCAACTCGTCACGCCCCCGGGAGGCGGGTTGGCGTGACGTGTTTTCCGCCTCGTCTCGGGCTCACCGGCCAGTATCACCCCGCGCAATCGCCCGCGGCTGATCGCGACTGAATTGGAACGATGTTCTTGCCCTCGCGGCTCAAGCGCCCCGGGGCGCTGCAAACGTGTGCATAATCATCCTGCGATGGCGACGAGGAGGGTGAGCGTGATTGGACCGGCCACGCTGCGCGACGTGGCGCGGTTGGCCGGGGTCCATCCCGGCACGGTGTCGCGGGCGCTCAACCCGCAGACCCGGGGGCTGGTCAACGAGCGCACTGCGCGGCGGGTCCTGGATGCTGCGCAGGAGCTTGGCTATCGCCCGAACCCGATCGCCCGGGGCCTGCGGACGAACCGCTCGAACACGATCGGCGTGCTGGTCCCGGACCTGATGAACCCGCTGTTCGCGGCGGTTGTCCGCGGGATCGAGGACGGCCTGCGCGAGGGCGGCTACACCCCGCTGATCGCCAACACCGACAACGACGCCGAGCGCGAGCGGGTCGCCTATGAGGCGATGAGCGCGCGGCAGGTCGACGGGTTCATCGCCGCCACCGCGCGCCGCGACCACTGGCTGCTGGCCGATCAGGTGCGAACGGGCGTCAAGGTGGTGCTGGTCAACCGGCGGGTGGACTCGGACGCTCTTCCGGCCGTGACCGGCGACGACCACGAGGGAATCAGGCTGGCGGTGGAGCATCTGGCCGGGCTCGGACACCGGCGGATCGCCCATCTGGCCGGCTCGCAGACGCTCTACACCGGCTGGTCGCGTCACTTGGGCTTCCTCGACGCGATGAAGGCATGCGGACTCGAGGTCGACCCGGACCTGGTGGTGTTCAGCGACGCGTTCACCGAGAAGGAGGGCGCGCGCTGTTGCGGCGAGCTACTCGATGGGGGGCGGGAGTTCACGGCGATCGTGGCCGGAAACGACCTGCTCGCGCTCGGCTGCTACGACGCGCTCGAAGCGCACGGTCTGCGTTGCCCCGATGACGTGTCGGTGGTCGGCTACAACGACATGCCGTTCGTGGACCGGTTCCGGCCCCCGCTGACTACCGTGCGGGTGCCGCACTACGAGCTAGGGGCCACGGCGGCAGGACTGATGCTCGAGCAACTGAGGGGCGCCGACCCACCGGCCCGCCAGCTCCTGCTGGCCCCCGAGCTGGTCATTCGCGGGTCGACCGCGCCGGCGGTCGCACAAGCAGATCGCAACACAGCCTCCCTTGACACCTCACACTGACGCCGGTAGGGTCGCACACGATTGCAGCAAACGTTTGCAGTCCGGTTCTGCGCCCGCTGCTCAAGGCCTCTGGAGCTGCTCGCGAGCCGGCCTGCCCAAGCGTTCGTGTCCGCACGTCGAGGTAACCCGTCGCGGGGAGGAAAGTCCAGATGACTAGTGGTCGGCGCAGGGCTTGGGTGTTCTCCGTCATGGCGGTGGCCGCGATCGCGGCGCTGCTGGCCGGATGCGGTGGGTCCAGCAGCAGCTCGTCGAGCGCGGGCTCCAGCGGCTCCAGCGGCTCCACCGGCTCGAGTGGATCGAGCGGGGGCACCAGCGGGAAGCCCGTGGTGATTGGCGCGTCGCTGTCGCTGTCGGGAGACTTCTCGGCCGACGGCACCGCGTTCCAGCGGGGTTATCAGCTCTGGGCGGCGGACCAGAACAAGGCCGGCGGCCTGCTCGGCCGCCCGGTGAAGCTCGACATCGTCTCGGACGCCTCGAGCCCGGCCCAGGTGGTGACCAACTACCAGAAGCTGATCTCCTCCGACCACGCCGATCTCGTGTTCGGGCCGTTCTCGACGCTGCTCACCGTGCCCTCCTCCAAGGTGGTCAACCGCTACGGGTACGCGTTCGTCGAGGGCGCCGGCGGGGCGCCGGCCGCGTTCGGCAACGGCCTCCACAACATCTTCGACGTCAGCCTGCCGATCAAGGACCAGATGGTCCCGATCGCGAAGTGGATCGCCTCGCTGCCCGCCTCGCAGCGGCCCAAGACCGCGGCGTATGCCACCAGCGACGACCCGTTCACACAGCCGCAGATTCCGGTCGCCCAGAGCATCCTGAGCGCCGCGGGGATCAAGACCGTCTACAACAAGGTGTTTCCGGCCGAGGTGACCGACTACACGCCGATCGCCTCAGCGGTGGCGAGCGCGCATGCCGACGTGGTGATCCTGGGCTCGGTCGACGTTCCAACCGTGTCGGCCTTTGTCCACGCGTTCATCCAGCAGCATTACAACCCGAAGGTGTTTGCCGCGACCGCCGGTCCCGACCAGGGCGCCGCGTTCCTGAAGGCAGTCGGGGGGCCGGCGAACGCCGAAGGGATCATGGTCCCGAACGGCTGGTATCCCGGCTACACCAACGCCGACAGCCAGAAGATGGTCAGCGAGTACGTCGCCAAGTACGGCGGGACCCCGTCGGACATCAACGCCGACGTCGCGGAGGGATACGCCGTGGGTGAAGCCGTCGCACAGGCAGTAGCCGCGACCCACAGCCTGGACAACGCCAAGATCATCTCCTACCTGCACAGCGGTGTTACGTTGCACACGGTCGAGGGATCCGCCAAGTTCGACTCGCTGGGACAGAACTCGGCCGCCGCCGCGTTCGGCTTCCAGTGGCAGAAGGGCAAATACACGCTCGTGCTCCCACCCGGGACCCCGGGTGCCACGGCGCCCGTGTATCCGAAGCCGAACTGGGGATCGTGAACGCCTCCTCGATCGCGAAGGCGATTGTCGACGGGATCCTGACCGGAGGCGTCTATGCGCTGATGGCGGCCGGACTCACGCTGATCTTCGGCGTGATGGACATCATCAACATCGCCCAGGGCGCGCTGATCGTGCTTGGCGCGTACATGAGCTACGTGCTGTCAGTGCACCTGGGGATCGACCTGTTCGTGGGTCTGATCATCACGATCCCCGCCTTCTTCGTGCTGGGGGTGGTGATCGAATGGGCGTTCATGCGCCGACTGCACGAACGCGACAGGACCGCGATGTCGATCCTGGTGACCTACGCGGTGGCGATCATCATCGAGGGAATCCTCAGCGTGATCTTTGGCGTCGACGTCCTTCAGCTGCACGCCTCCTACGTCGACAGCACGTTTCACCTGCTCGGGTTCTACCTCCCCTACATCTACGTGTTCGGGTTCCTGCTCGCGGTCGCGCTCCTGGGCGTCCTTTACTACATCCTGTACCGGACTCACTTCGGCCGCGGCATGCGCGGGTCGTTGCAGAACCGCACCGCTGCGGAGCTGATCGGGGTGAACGTGAGTCGCGTGCGGATGATCGCGGTCGGGATCGGCGTGTCGGTCACTGCGGCGGGCGGCATGGTGTTCGGGGCCACCAACACGTTCAATCCCAACAGCGGCTATGACCTGATCTCCCGGCTGCTGTCGATCGTGATCCTGGCCGGACTTGGCAGCATCGGGGGTGCGCTCGTCGCAGCGCTGTTCATGGTCACCCTCGAGGACGTGGTGGCGGTGGTGTGGTCGCCCGTGTGGGCCACGCTCGTCTACTACGCGTCGTTGATCGTCGTGCTCTCGTTCAGGCCGAACGGCCTGTTCGGGACGGCGGCGGTCCGGGCACAATGACCGCGCGGGGCAGGGTCGGGTGAGCGCGAGACTGCTCGTACGCGGGCTGCTGGTCGCGGCCTGTCTTGTCATCCTCGCCGTCTTCCCGCTTGTCTTCTCCAACCCGATCGACACGTCGATCGCGGTCTTCACGCTGATCTTCATGGTGTCCGCGGCGGCGTGGAACATGTTCTCCGGTTCCTCGGGGTACATCGCGCTCGGCCACGCGGTGTATTTCGGCTGTGGCGCCTACACACTGACGCTGCTGGCCAACCATCTCGGCTTCGCGGCCGGATGGGGCGTGTTCGCGCTGGTTCCGGTGGCCGGGATCGTGGCCGGGCTGATCGCGATCCCCACCGGACTGATCGCTCTCCGGGCTCGTCGTCACACGTTCGTGGTGATCACGATCGCGTTCATGTTCATCTTCCAGCTGGCGGCGTTCAACCTCCCCTTCACCGGAGGGTCCTCCGGGCTGCAGCCCCCCACGCCGCTGTGGTCGGTGACCGCCTACAACGACAACTTCTACTACGCGGCCGCGGTGGTCCTGCTCGCCACGGTCATGCTGACCTGGCTGGTGCGACGTTCACGGTTCGGGCTCCAGCTCCTGGCCATCCGCGACGATGAGGAGCGCGCCCGCGGCCTCGGTGTTCGCGTGGCGCGGGTCAAGCTGACCGCCTTCGTCCTCTCGGCGATTCCGGTCGGCATGGCCGGCGCGATCTATGCGTATTTCTTGGGCCAGATCTTCCCCCAGTTCGCCTTCGACCCGCTGTTCGACCTGTCGATCGCACTCATGGCCTTCATCGGCGGGCTGGGGACTCTGGTCGGGCCGCTGCTCGGTGCGCTCGTGCTCGAATCGCTGCAGCAGGACCTGATCGCGCATTACGGCGCCAGCCAGGCGTACCTGATCGTTTACGGAGCGCTGTTCCTGATCGTGGTCCTCCTGCTCCCGCGCGGAGTGATTCCGAGCATCGAGGAACTGATCGGACGCTGGCGCGCGCGCTCCTCGGCGGCCGAGCCAGGCCCTGAGGAGCCCGGCCGGACCGGGGACGTGATCGAGGCGGGCGTGCGATGACCGCGCTGATCGAGGCCGAAGGTGTCTGCAAATCGTTCGGTGGTCTGCAGGCGCTGACGGACTGCTCTCTGTCGGTGGCCAAGGGGGCGATCGCCGGCCTGATTGGCCCGAACGGCTCTGGCAAGACCACGCTGTTCAACGTGATGACCGGCTACGAGCGCTGCAACGGGGGTGAGATCCGCTTCGACGGCGAGTCGATCACCCGGGCCACCCCCGAGCGGGTGTTCGCGCTCGGCGTGGGGCGCACGTTCCAGATAACCCGGCTGTTCTTCCGACTCAGCGTGCTCGAGAACATGCTGGTCGCCACCCAGCGCCATGAGGGCTGGATTCGCTCGACGGCACGGCGCGCCGGCTCCAGCGCCGAGCGTGCTCGCGCGCTCGAGCTGCTCGAGTTCGTCGGCCTGGCGCGGATGGCCCGCAGTCCGGCCGGCAACCTGTCCTACGGCCAGCGCAAGCTGCTCGAGCTGGCCTCGCTGCTCGTGGCCGACCCGGCCGTGCTCCTGCTCGACGAGCCGACCGCCGGGGTCAACCCGACGCTGATCAAGCAGCTGACCGAGCGGATCCGGGAGCTCAACCGAGCCGGCAAGACATTTCTCGTGGTCGAGCACAACATGGAGTTCGTGATGGGGCTATGCCACGAGGTCACGGTGCTGCATCAGGGACGCACGCTGAAGACCGGCACTCCCGAGCAGGTCCGGGCCGACCCGGCCGTGCTCGACGCCTACCTGGGTGGCGCCGACGACGATGACCTCTAGCCAGGTGGCCAGCAACGGGAGCGAGGTATTGCTCACGGTCGAGGGCGTGACCGCGGGCTATGGAGGCGGAGACATCCTCAAAGGCGTCTCGTTTACGGTGGCTCGGCACGAGATCATGTGCATCGTCGGGCCGAACGGCTCGGGCAAGTCGACGCTGCTGTCCACGATCAGCGGCATCCTGCGCCCGCGGCGCGGTGAGATCGCGTTCCTCGGTGACTCGCTGGTCGGGCTGGCACCGCGCCAGATCCTGGGCAAGGGGGTGGTGCTGGTTCCGCAGGCCCACAGCCTGTTCGGAGAGATGACCGTACGCGAGAACGTCGAGATGGGTGCCTATACGGTCCGGGATGCCGCGCTCGTCCGGCGGCGGCTCGAGGACGTCGAGGAGATGTTCCCGCTCGTGCGCGAGCGCGCGGGGGACAAGGCGGGGAGCCTGTCCGGCGGCCAGCAGCGCCTGGTCGAGCTGGCCCGCAGCCTGATGCTCGATCCGTCGCTGATCGTCTTGGACGAGCCGTCGATCGGCCTCGATCCTCCGACCCGCCGGACCGTGTTCCAGATGATCCGGCTGATGAACCAGCAGGGACGCACGATCCTGCTGGTCGAGCAGAACGCACGCGCCGGGCTCAAGCTGAGCACTCGCGGTCTCGTGCTCGAGAACGGCCGGGTACGACTGACCGGCACGGGGCGCGAGATCCTCGAGCACCCGGAGATCGGCTCCCTTTACCTGGGCGGCGCGGTCTCGATCCCCCCGGCCGGCTGATGCCCGATCGGCGGGTCCAGGCCGCCATCGACCACTGGGCGCCCCGTTTCATCACGATGGGCGTCGATTACAACGACTTCGTGCGGACCACCGGGCGGATCGAGCGTTGGGAGGAGTGGCTGGCGGCGTGGACCGCGGTCGCTGAGGAGCATCTCGTGCTCGCCACGGACGCGGAGGCGGCAGGGCGCGAGCGAAGCGCGGGCGAGGCCTACCTGCACGCGGCGCTCTGCCTGCACTTCGGCAAGTTCGTGTGGTTGCATGACGTGGCCGCCCACCGGGCCTCCACCGAGCGGGCGATCGAGGCGCTCTACAGCGCCCACCGCCATCTCGATCCGAGCGCCCAGCGGATCGAGGCGCGGCTCGACGGGCACGTGCTCGCGGCGAACCTCAGACGACCGCAAGGCGTCGCCCGCCCGCCGCTGGTCATCCTGATCCCCGGACTCGACTCGACCAAGGAGGAGTTCTTCCACCACGAGAACGCGTTCCTGGTCCGGGGAATGGCCACGCTGTCGATGGATGGTCCCGGCCAGGGGGAGAGCGGCTTCGCCCTTCCGATCCGGCCCGATTACGAGGTGGCGGTGGCCGCGATCCTCGATGCGCTCGACGGCCGCACCGACCTGGATCTCGCGCGGATCGGCGCGGTCGGGGTCAGCCTCGGCGGCTACTACGCCCCGCGCGCCGCGGCATTCGAGCCGCGCATCCGGGCGGTCGCGGCGATCAGCGGCCCGTACGATTTCGCCGAGCACTGGGAGGAGTTGCCGCCGCTCACCCGCGATGCGTTCATCGTGAAGTCGGGCGCGCGCGACGAGCGCGACGGGCGGGCACACGCGCGGGCGCTGTCGCTCCAGGGCGTGGCGTCCGAGATCGAGCAGCCGGCCCTTTTCGTCACCGGCCGCCTCGACCGGATCGTCCCCTGGCAGCAGACCGAGCGCGCCGCGCGCGCGGCTCCGAACGGGAGGTTCGTGCTGTTCGAACACGGCTCTCACGTGTGCAGCAACGTCCCGTACCTCTACCGTCCGCTGGTCGCGGACTGGATGGCCGAGCAGCTCGAGCGCGCTTCATGATCGGACAGCCGCTGCGCCGGCGCGAGGACCTGGCGCTGGTCCGCGGGCAAGGGCGCTACGTGGACGACCTCGATCTTCCCGGGCTGGCCCACGTGGCGTTCGTGCGCAGCCACCACGCCCGGGCGCGGATTCTCGACATCCGGCTCCCGGACCGTGCGCCGGGCCTGCTGCGCGTGCTGACCGCCACGGACCTGGCCGGCTGTGCGCGGCCGCTTCCCGTGATCGCCCCCGAGAGCGTTCACGTCGAGGGCATGCCGCACCCGATCCTGGCCGCCGGGGAGGTCCGCTACGCGGGCCAGCCGGTCGCGGCGGTCGTGGCCGAGTCCCGCGCACAGGCGGTGGACGCCGCCGAGCTCGTACAGGTCGAATACGCCGCACTCGAGGCGGCGGTCGACCCGCGCGAGGCGCCCGAGACACTGATGCGCTGGGAGCGGACGGTCGGCGATGTCGCGGGCGCTGTGAACCGCGCCGCGCACCGCGTGCGCGCCCGGCACCGCATCCCGCGACTCGTCGCCGCGCCGATCGAGCCGCGCGGCGTGGTGGCCGCCTACGACGAGCGCCAGGACCTCCTGACGATCTGGGCCTCGGCGCAGGATCCCCACCGGCCGCTGTCCCAGCTCGCCCACGCCCTCGAACGTCCGCCCGAGAAGATCCACGTGATCGTCCCGGACGTCGGCGGAGCGTTCGGCAGTAAGGGGGTGATCGCGGTCGAGGCAGTCGCGGTGGCGATCGGCGCGATCGAGCTGGGCCGGCCGCTCAAGTGGGTCGAGGAACGCGTGGAGAACTTCCTCGGGGCCTACCAGGGACGGGGCGTGGAAGCCGATGTCGAGCTGGCGCTCGACGCGAGCGGGCGGATCCTCGCGGTCAGGGCAGAGATCCTCGCCGACCTCGGCGCCTACCTGCTGCCGACGACGGCGATGCCGCCGCACACGACCGCCATGCTGATGACCGGCTGCTACGACGTGCAGGCGGCGGCGGTCACCGTGCGCGGCGCCCGCACCGACAAGGTTCCGACCGGTCCTTACCGCGGTGCCGGCCGGCCCGAGGCGGCGTACTTTCTCGAGCGGACCGTCGATCGGGCCGCCCGGGAGCTTGGCATCGACCCCGTCGAGCTCCGGCGGCGCAACCTGATCCGCTCGTTCCCGTACCGCAGCGCGCTGGGCTGGACGTATGACTCGGGCGATTACGCGCGCTGCCTGGATCGCGCGGTCGAGCTCGCTCAGCCCGAGCGCGGACCGCGGCTGGGCACCGGGGTGGCCATGTATGTCGAGCGCGCGGGCGGCAACTGGGAGAGCGCGCGGGTGACCGTACTCAAGGACGGAGGGGTGATCGCGCGCAGCGGCTCCTCACCGCACGGCCAGGGGCACGAGACGACATTCGCGCAGATCGTCGCTGATCGTCTCGGGATCGACCCGAACGAGGTCGAGCTCCGGTTCGGCGAGATCCCGGGCGTCGGGACGTACGCGAGCCGCTCGACGGCCATGGGCGGCTCGGCCTTGGTAGAAGCGAGCGAGCGGATCGTCGAGGAGGCGACCCGGGCGGCTGCGGAGCGGCTGAAATGCGCGGCCGAGGAGGTCCGTCGCACCGGCCCGGACTGGACGGCTCCGGACGGCCGAACGGTCTCGTGGGCCGAGGCCGCCGTCGGGCTCGAGGCCGAGGTGCGATTCGAGTCGGATCTCGTGTTCGGCTCGGGCGCCTACGCGGCCGTGGTCGAGATCGACGCCGACACCGGCGCGCTGCACGTGCGCCGGCTTGCGGCGGTGGATGACGCCGGTACGATCATCAACCCGCTGCTCGCCGAGGGTCAGGTGCTGGGTGGGGCGGCGCAGGGGCTGGGAGCCGTCCTGACCGAGGAGACCGTATATGACGAGGACGGACAGCTCCGGAACGCATCGTTTGTCGACTACGGCGTGCTCGGCGCGGTGGAGATGCCGGAGATCGTCACCGCGTTCGTCCAGACGCCCTCGCCGAACAACCCGCTTGGCGCCAAGGGGATCGGCGAGGGCGGCGCGATCGGCACGCCTGCGGCGATCGCCAACGCGGTAGCCGACGCGCTGGGCGGCGCCGGCGCCCGGGTTCCCGATCCGCCGTTCACGCCCGAGAAGCTGTGGCGCGCGCTGCGGGACGTCCGCCCGCCCGCGTGAACTCGGGCAAGATGGTGAGCCGTGGCTGAGCTGGCGATCGGCATCGGCATGTCGCACGGTCCGATGGTGGTGTGCGACGCTCCGACCTGGCTGCGGATCGGCGAGCTCGACCGCCAATCCACGCTTCTGATCGACACGGGCGGCCGCCCGGTGACGTTCGATGAGCTCGCGCGGGCCAACGGCGAACGCTACGCCGAGCAGGCGAGCCTCGAACGGCTCGAGCGCCAGTGCGCTCAGGTCAAGCGCTCGCTCGCGCGGATCAAGGACGAGTTCGCGCCGGCGGCCTCGAGGACGTCAACCGGGGCTACGGCATGGATCGCCACCATCGCTGGCCCGGCCATGAGCGGTTCGCCCTGCACCTCATCTCCACGCTGATTGCGCGCCACTTCGACGTCAGCGCGGTCAATGGCATCACCGACCCCGACCGCGGCGGGATCGGCCATGCGTTCGGGGTGGTCGAGACGCAACTGATGGACGAGCGCAAGCTGCCGCTCGTGCCGGTGCTCGTGAACACCTACTGGCCGCCCAACCAGCTTCCGCCGGCGCGCTGCTACGAGCTCGGGCTGGCGCTGCGCGAGGCGATCGCCGCCTACCCTGCGGACTGCCGCGTGGCACTGGTCGCATCCGGCGGTCTGAGCCACTTCGTGACCGACGAGGAGCTCGACCGCCGCACCCTCGAGGCATTGCGCACTGGCGATGCGCGGGCGCTTTGCCGACTGCCCGCGCACCTCCTGAACTCCGGCAACTCCGAGGTCCGCAACTGGATCGTGGTGGCGGCCGCGTGCCAGGACATGTCACTGGCATGGGACGACTACATCCCGGTCTACCGGACGCCTGCCGGGACCGGCTGTGGGCTCACGTTCGCTCGGTGGGCGGCGTCGGCGTGAGCGTGGCGGCCAGGGCCGAGGTGGTGGGGAGCCTGCTCCGGCCGGCCTATCTGAAGGACGCGCTCGCGCGCCACGCATCCGGCGAGCTCGACGCCGCCGGAACGCGGGAAATGCAGGATCGCGCGGTGCGCGATGCCGTCGCGCTCCAAGAGGAGTGCGGGATCGAGGTCGTGACCGACGGCGAGATGCGGCGCCGGGCGTGGAGCGATCCCCTCACTGCGGGAATGCGCGGCTTTGGCCGCATCGATCAAGCCGGTCTCTTCTCGGAAGGCGGGGCCGGCACGGCGATGCTGCCGGCGCTGACCGGGACGGTGACGATCGCGGCCAATCTGGCGCTCGAGGAAGCCGCGTTCGCCGCGCGGCAGGCCACCCGGCGGGTCAAGCCGACGCTGCCGAGCCCCTCATACGCCGGCGAGCTGTATATCCCCGGAGTCTCCGAGCGGGCGTACGGCACCCGCGAGGATTACATGGCCGCGCTGCTGCCGCTGATGGTCGAATTGGTGCGCGAACTCGTCGAGGCGGGCTTCGACTACATCCAGCTCGACTGCCCGCGGTATTCCACGCTGGTCATGCCCGAGGCACGAGACCGCGTGCGCCGGCTCGGGCAGATGATCGCGGATGACAACCGGCTCATCGACGTCTTTCCCGAGGTGACGTGGGGGCTGCATGTGTGCCGCGGCAACCACCGAAGCACCTGGTATGCCGAGGGCGGCTACGACCCGATCGCGGAGCGGCTGTTCGCCGAGCTGCACGTCGACCGGCTGTTCCTCGAGTACGACACACCACGCGCGGGAACGTTCGAGCCCTTGCGGTTCGTGGCCCCCGATAAGACCGTCGTGCTGGGGCTCCTCACCACCAAGGCACCCGAGCTGGAGTCCGACGAACAGGTGATCGCCCGGATCGAGGAGGCCTCGCGTCACGTGCCGCTCGAGCGTCTCGCGCTCAGCCCGCAGTGCGGCTTCGCATCCACCTTCCCGGGGAACGTCATCGACGAGGACGCCCAGCGGCGCAAGCTCCAGGCGGTGGCGCGCGTGGCGCAGGCCGTGTGGGGCGGCTGATCAGTCCAGGACGATCGATGCGCCACGATCGGGGGCCGGGCGGCCGTTGGCCGGCGTCGCCTCGAGCGCCTCGTGGTCGAGAACGGTGTTGCGCTCGGAAGTCACCTCGCGTTCGAGCGGCAGCGAGCCCCCGACCGTGTAGTACGGCTTGCCGGCGATGACCAGGTCCTCGGCCGGGAAGCGGGTGATCACCTCGCAGCCGTCGGCGGTCACCACCAGCTGTTCCTCGATCCGCGCCGCCGACCAGCCGTCGCTGGCCGGCCAGAACGTCTCGAGCGCGAACACCATCCCCTCGCGGATCTCCTCGGGATGGTCGAGCGAGACCAGCCGGCTGAAGATCGGCTTCTCCCAGATCGACAGGCCGACTCCGTGGCCGAACTGCAGCGCGAACGCAGCCTCCTCGTCGGCGAACCCGAACTCCTGCGCCTTGGGCCACACGCTGACCACCTCGCCGGTGGTGGCGCCGGGCTTGATCAGCGCGATCGCCGCATCGAGGTAGTAGCGACAGCGCTTATACGCGTCGACAAGCGCCTTTGACCCGCTCGCCACCGCGAACGTGCGGTAGTAGCACGTCCGATAGCCCATGAAGCTGTGCAGGATGTCGAAGTAGGCCGGGTCGCCGGGGCGCAGAGCTCGGTCGGTGTACACGTGGGGGTGGGGGTTGCAGCGCTCTCCCGAGATCGCGTTGACCCCTTCCACGAACTCCGACCCCATGTCGTAGAGCACCTTGTTGACCAGGCCGACGCACTCGTTCTCACGCATCCCCGGGCGCATCGCGCGGTAGAGCTCCTCATAGGCGGCGTCGACCATCGCGCATGCCTGGCCCAGCAGCGCGATCTCGTCTCTGGTCTTGATGACGCGCGCGTTCTGCATCAGCTGCTGGCCGTCGACGACGTCGATGCCCTGCTTCTGGAGCGCGAACAGGACCGGTGGCTCGATCGCGTCGATCCCGACCGGCTCGTTCATGAGGCCGCGCTGCTCGAGCTCGACGCGGATCTTCTCCGCCACGTTCTCGGCGCGGCCCGATTCCGGCGACATGGCGCCCCGCAGCGTGCTGATGCCCGCGCGCGAGCGGCCGTCGCTGAGCCAGGGGTTGTAGAGCTGGTGGTGACGCGCCGCCGAGCCGAAGTCCCACATGATCGGCTCCTCGCCCTGGGGGAGCAGGCAGAAGCGATTCAGCTTGTCCTGGGCCCACGTCCCGATGTGGGTGGCGGTGATGTAGCGGATGTTTGTCATGTCGAAGCACAACAGCGCGCCCATCGACGACTCCGCCAGCAATGCGCTGATCCGCGCGAGCCGCTCCTCGCGCAGTCGGTCGAAGCGGATCCGCTCCTCCCAGTCGACGGCCATCGTCCCGTACGTGTGGAGTCCCACGGGTCCAAGCTTACAATCGTTTGCAACCGGACCGACCGAGAAAACCGGGAACTATTCCCGGAAACCTCGGTCGCCCTGCCTTGGTCGAGGGTCATGGCCCGTGGCTTGACCCCGGACGCCACGGTTCGCTACCGTGCAATCGATTGCATTGTCCCGGAGCCGGCGAGGAGCTGACCGAATGCCGAATGAAGACAAGAGGCTGGGCTGGGTGGGCGCGGGACGCATGGGCGTCGAGCTGGTCACCCGATTGCTCGAGGCGGGGTGCGACGTCGCCATCTACAACCGCACCCGGGCCAAGGCCGAGCCGCTTGCCGAGCTGGGCGCCACGATCGTCGATACCCCGGCCGAGCTCGGCGACCGCGACATCGTGTTCACGATCGTCGCCGGACCGAGCGATTTCACCCAGGTGGTCACCGGACCCGGGGGGCTCCTGTCCGGCGACGGGCGACACCCGTCGGTGATCGTCGACTCGACCACGATCTCGGCTGAGGCCTCCGCCACCGTGCGCGCCGAGGCAGAGAAGCGCGGCACCGCGCTTCTAGCCGCCCCGGTCAGCGGCAATCCCAAGGTGGTCAAGGCCGGCCGCCTGACCATGGTCACTTCGGGACCCGAACAGGCACACGAGCTCGCCTTGCCCTACCTGAACATCCTGGCCGGCGGCGGAGTGACCTACGTCGGTGATGGCGAGCGCGCCCGGCTGGTCAAGGTCTGCCACAACCTGATGCTCGGGATCATCGCCCAGACCCTGGCCGAGATTCTCGTGCTGGGGGAGAAGGGCGGCATCAGCCGCTCGGCCATGATGGAGTTCCTGAACAACAGCGTGCTCGGCTCGACGTTCACCCGATACAAGACTCCGGCCTACGTCAATCTCGACATGGCGCCGACTTTCACGCCCGCGCTCCTGCTCAAGGACTTCGACCTCGGCTACGAGGCGGCGCGCGAGCTCGAGGTGCCGATGCCGGTGGCCACGGCGGCCCAGCAGGTCGTGCAGGCGCTGATCGGCCACGGCTATACCGACGTGGACTTCGCGGCGCTGATCGAGCTCCAGGCCAAGGCGTCGGGG
>DATIEI010000007.1:0-7775 GCA_035455845.1 Solirubrobacteraceae bacterium | reverse complement strand
CAGCGACCACAGGTGATGTACGGGTTGATCGTGACTCGTTGCCCGACCCAGGAGTCTTCGACCCCGTCGCCCGCGCCCACGACCCGCCCGCACAGGTCGATCCCGAGGATCGCCGGCAACGGCACGTGGTAGGCCGGATGGGGATGGCCCGCGCGCATCCACAGGTCCCGGCGGTTGATCGAGGTCGCCTCGACGCGCACGAGTAGCTCGCCCGGCCCGGGCAGGGGATCGGGGACGTCCTCGACCTCGAGCACCTCGGGCCCTCCGAGCCGGTGCATGCGGACGGCTCTCAAGCGATGAGCGCCGTGACTTCGATCTCGATCATCAGCTGGGGCAGGGCGAGGCCGGTGACCCCGATGATCGTCTGAGGCGGATGGGGGCGCTCGCCTGTGACCTCCTCGATCGCGCGGGTGATCACCTCGAACTCCGTCGGCGCGACCGTGTAGATCGTGCGCCGCACGACGTCGTCCCAGTCCGCGCCGGCCGCGCGAAGCGCGATGCCGACGCACTCCATCGACGCCCGCGTCTGCGCGGCCAGATCACCTTCGCCGATCACGGCGAAGGCCGGCGTGATCGCGGTCTGCCCGGCCACGAACACCAGCCGCTGTCCACTCGTCACTGCGACGTGGCTGAAGCCCGGCGGGGGAAACAGCTCGGGCGGGTTGATCAACTCGCGGTCGCCCATGCGGGCACCGTTTCATATCGTTGATCAAGAGTCAACCGTCCCGGCACAGGGGACGGTCGAGCGCAAGTTAGTGACGCGTTAGCCCTGGCCGGGGCCTTGCGCTCTCAGCCCCGAAGTGGTACTGATTTTATCAAATGTCAAACACCGGTCAGGTTGGACCGGGGACGAGGCGCTTAGGCCGTCCCACCCCGTGGCGGGGGCGACAGTGCAGAAGCGGAGGAGCGGATGAAAGTCAAGGCATGGTCTGGCACGTTGGCGGCCGTGGGCGTCCTTGCGCTCGCAGTCGGCGCATGCGGCAGCAGCGGCTCGAGCACCAGTAGCAGCAGTGCCGCCGCCGGCGGGAGCAGCGCATCGAGTTCCACTTCGGCGGCGACCAGCACTTCGGGGTCGTCGTCAGCTCCGAGTGTCGCGTTCTCGGGTCTCGAGACGACCGTTCCGTCGAGCTACCCGAAGCCCAAGTCCAAGCACCTGACGCTCGCGTACCTCAACCCCGAGGGCTCCAGCAACGAGTTCCTGACGATTCTCGGTCAGTCGATGAAGCTCGAGACCCAGAAGCTCGGCGGGACGTACGTCGAGAAGGACGCCGAGGGCGACGTCAACAAGCAGGTCAGCCAGTTCGACCAGCTGCTGGCGCAGAAGGTCGACGGGATCGCGGTGTTCGCGCTCGATCCGAAGTCGCTGGCTCCCGACGTCGCGCGGGCGCGGAAGGCGGGGGTGCACCTGGTCACGATCGACTTCAACTTCACCGACACCACTGCCGCCGGTCTCCAAGGTTATGAGAGCCAGGTCTGGCAGGGTCGCGACAAGGCGGCCTACCTGACCGCGCAGGAGATGGCCAAGGAGGCGGGCGCGGGCGCGACGGTCGGCACGATCGACTTTGCCATCAAGGTCCCGTCGATCGTCTTCAGCATCCAGCGCGATATCTACTGGGCGAAGAAGTTCGGCCTCAAGATCTCCGGGAATGCGTCCAACCCGACGGACGACATCGCGGGCGGCGAGAAGGCGATGACCTCGCTGTTGGGCAAGGACAACTCGATCAAGGGCGTGATGGCCTACAACGACCCGTCGGCGATCGGGGCGTACTCGGCCGCGCGCTCGCAGGGCATCACCGGGCTTGCGCTCGCGGGCGGCAACGGCGGCAGCGACGGGCTCGGCGCGATCAAGGCAGGGCGCGAATCGTTCACGGCCAAGCTCGACGATCCGAGCATGGGCAAGGATTTCGCCTGGGGGCTCTACGACCTGTCGGAGGGCGTGAAGATCCCCACCACGGTCAATGCGGGCCCGCCGGTGCTCGTCAACAAGGACAACGTCGACTCGATCGTGCCGTGGGAGCAGCAGCTCAAGCAGGAGTACCCCGGCAGCTGAGCGCCGGACGATGGTCGAGACCCCACCACTGATTCCCGTCGGCCTGACCACCGAGGTGGCCGCCGGCGTCCACGTGATGCCCGACCAGCGCATCGAGTTCGTGCCGAACGTGGGGATCGTGGTGGGGCACCGGTCGGTGCTCGTCATCGACACCGCGATGGGGCCGCGCAACGGAGAGCGGATCCTCGCCGAGGCGCGTCGTCTCGGCGAGGGGCGCAAGCTGCTGCTCACCACCACGCATTTCCATCCCGAGCATGCGTTCGCCGCGCAGTCGTTCCCGGACGCCACCTACGTGTGCAACACCGCGCAGGCCGAGGAGATGGCCACCAAGGGGCCGGAGTACATCGAGATGTTCTCCGGCTTCGGCCCCGGCTTGGCCGAGCTGCTGGCCGACGTCGAGCTGGTCGCTCCGGACGTGACCTACGACGGCCCGAGGGCGCGCATAGACCTGGGTGGCGTGGTGGTGGAACTGGTCAACATCGGCCAGGCTCACACGCGCGGCGATCAGGTCGTGTTCCTTCCCGAGTCCGGCGTGCTGTTCGCCGGTGATCTCGCGGAGGACCACTTCCTGCCGATTTTCCCCGACGAGGACGCCGACGGCCTGCTGTGGCTGGACGCCCTGGACCGGCTCGAGGCCCTCTCGCCCCGGATCGTCGTAGGCGGGCACGGCGAGGTCGGCGACGTGGGGCTGATCGCCGCCGAGCGTGACTATCTGGTCGCCGTCCGCGATCGCGTGGCCGCCCTGCGCGCGGAGGGAATGCCGCTGGAGCAGATCTCCGAACAGCTCGAGCCCGAGCTGGCGGAGCGGCAGGCCGGCTGGGACAACCAGATGTGGATCAAGAGTGCCGTTGACAGCTTCCACCGAGCACTCGCAAGCTGAGGCGGCTCAGCCGTCGGCCACGCAATGGATGTCGATGCTCGCGCGCGGCGAGCTGACCGCCCGCGAGTTGGCCGAGCACTACCTCAGCCGGATCGCCGACGTCGACGAGCGGTTGCACGCGGTGGTGGCGATCGACCCGGAGACGGTGCTCGAGCGGGCCGACGAGGCCGATCTGGCCCGGCGCGCCGGCGATCGCCGGCCGCTGCTCGGCCTGCCGGTGACGATCAAGGACTCGATCGACGTCGCCGGGCTGCCGTGCACCGGCGGCTCGTTCGCCCGGGCCGGTTACGTCCCCGCCCATGACGCCACCGTGGTCAGCCGCCTATGCGACGCCGGCGCGATCGTGCTGGCCAAGAGCAACGTGCCCGAGTACAGCTCCGCCTACGAGACCGACAACGCCGTGCACGGACGGACCAACCACCCCGAAGACCCGGCGCGCACCCCGGGCGGCTCGAGCGGCGGCGAGGCCGCGCTGGCCGCCGCGCAGGCGACGCCGCTGGGCATCGGCACCGATGGCGGCGGCTCGCTCCGCGTGCCCGCTCACTACTGCGGGGTGGTCGGGCTGCGTCCGACGGTCGGGCGCGTGCCGGATACCGGCACCTGGCCGCGCACGCGAGCCGGCGGCTACATGGACCTGTTCTGCGTCGGGCCGATCGCCCGCTTCACCGAGGACATCGGGCTGGTCCTGCCGCTGATCAGCGGTCCCGACTGGCAGGACCCCTACGCGGTCCCGGCGCCGCTCGGGGACCCAGCCGCGGTGAGCCTGAACGGCCTGCGCGTCGGGGTGTTCGTCGACGATCCCCGGCTCAGCGTCACCTGCGGTACGCTGGCCGCGCTGGCGCGCGCGGCGCGGGCGCTGTCGGAGGCCGGCGCCGCGGTGGAGGAGGTTTCCGCGCCCTGGGAGGAGGATCCCACGGAGTTGTTCTTCGAGTGTGTGGCGGCTGACGGTGGCGCTCAGGTCCGCGCCGACCTCGCGGCCGCGTGGGGCCGCCACCACCCGCTGATGTCGGGGCTGCTCGACGCGGTGAGGACACGCCGCCGGTCCGCCGCCGAGTGGTTCGGCGTCCAGCGTCGAGTCTTCGCGCTGCGCGCGGCGGTGCGGTCGCTCGCCAGCAGGGTCGACGTTCTCCTGTCCCCGGTGGTCGCGGGACCGGCGCCCCGCCACGGGCAGCCACCGGGCGGATTGCCGCCGGAGCGCTACGGCGAATTCCGCGCGTTCGACTACGTGCACCTGATCGCGCTCGGTGGCCTCCCCGCCGCGAGCGTCCCGGCCGGCCGAGAGGACGGGCTTCCGGTCGGCGTGCAGGTGGCCGCGGCTCCCTATCGGGAGGACCTCGTGCTGGCCGCGGCGGCGGCGCTCGAGGCGGCCCTATGAGCGAGGTGTTGCTCCAGGGCTCGGGGGTGTACAAGAGCTACGGCGGCGTCCGCGCACTCCGCGGGGTCGACTTCGAGCTGCACGCCGGCGAGATCCACGCGCTGGTCGGCGAGAACGGATCCGGCAAGTCGACGCTGCTGGGCATCCTCTCCGGACAGCTGGCGCCCGACGCCGGCACCGTCCTGCTCGGCGGCGAGCCGGTCCGGTTCGGCGACGCGGCCGTTGCGATGCAGGCGGGGATCGCCACGGTCACCCAGGAGACGACGCTGGTTCCGCACCTGTCGGTGGCCGAGAACATCTTCCTCGGTCCCCGCAAGCCGCGCCACTGGTACGGCATCGACTGGCGCTCGACCCGATCCCGCGCCAAACAGATCATCGATCGCCTGGAGCTGGCCATCGAGCCCGATGACCGGGTCGGGGATCTCCGGCCCGACCAGCAGCAGATGGTCGAGATCGCGCGCGCACTGTCGATGGACGCGCGCGTGGTGATCCTCGACGAGCCAACCAGCGCGCTGACCGACGACGAGGTCGAGACGCTGTTCGCCGCCGTGCGGACGCTCCGCCAGCACCAGGTCGCGGTGGCCTTCGTCTCGCACCGGATGAAAGAGGTGTTCGATCTGGTCGACCGGGTCACGGTGCTCCGCGACGGGTCGCGGGTGGGCACCGGCCCGATCTCCGAGTTCACCCGCGACAGCCTGGTCTCGCTGATGATCGGGCGCGAGCTCGGAACGCTCGAGCTGGCCGAGCACGGGCAGGTCGCCCGGAATCCCGTTCTGCGCGTGCGCGGCTTCAACGTCCCCGATCGCGTGTACGACGTCGACCTCGAGGTCGAGAAGGGCGAGATCGTCGGCATCGCCGGGCTGGTCGGCGCGGGTCGCAGCGCGCTGCTCGAGGCGCTGTTCGGAGGCACCCCGACGGCCACGGGCTCGGTCGAGATCGACGGCAGGGCGGCCGTGTGCCGCGACACCCGCGCCGCGATGGGCCACGGGTTGGGCTACGTGCCGGCCGAGCGCAAGACCCTCGGGCTCGTGCAGGACATGACCGTGCGCGAGAACCTGTTGATGGCCGAGGGCTCGCGGACGTGGCGCCTGCGCCGTCCCAGCCGGGCTCGAGAGAACAAGATGGTGGCCGATGCAATCGCTGGCCTCGGGATCGTCACGGACTCGATGGACTCCCCGGTGGCCCGTTTGAGCGGCGGCAATCAACAGAAGGTCGTGCTCGCCAAGTGGCTGGCCATTCAGCCGAAAGTGTTGCTCCTCGACGAGCCTACGCGCGGCGTCGATGTCGGCTCCAAGGCCGAGATCTACAAGCTGCTCGATCAGATCAAGGAAGGTGGTGTGGGAATCTTGGTCAGCTCATCCGAGACGCCCGAGCTGCGGCTGCTGTGCGACCGCATCCTGGTCATGTATCGCGGCCGGATCGTCGTGTCCCTGTCGCGCGAGGAGGCGACCGAGGCCAGGATCGCTCAGTACGCGATCGGACATCACGAGGCCCGCAATGGGAACTGACCTCGCCGAACGCTCCGAGGGCGCGAGCCGGCTGCGCGGCTTCGGCGGCGGTGCCACGCGCGTCCGGCGCGCCGCCCTGCGCCAGCGCTTCCTCGCGGTCCTGGTGCTGTGGGTGGCGATCTTCATCTATTTCTCGCTCACCCAGTCGCGCTTCTTCACCTCGGCCAACCTCGACGCGCTGATGACCAGCGCCGCGGTGCTCTGGATGGTCTCGATCGGGCTGACGTTCGTGATGCTGACCGGCGGCTTCGACCTGTCATTGGGCTCGTTGCTGGCGCTCGCCGGGATCGCGCTCGGCAAGCTGATGGCCGGAAGCGGGGTGCCGTTCGCCTACGCGGTCGCGCTCACGCTGGCGTTCGGGCTCGCGGTCGGGGCGGTGGGGAACGGCTTCTTGATCGGCAAGCTGGGGCTTCCCTTCCTGGTCGTCACGCTGGGCACGCTGACCCTGTACGGCGGGCTCGTGGACCTGTGGTCAAAGAGCTTCACCACGCAGTTGCTTTCTCCGGCCCTGACCGCCCTGGCCTTCAACCACGCGCTCGGCATCCCGATCCCGGCCTGGATCATGCTCGGCGTGTTCCTGGCCGCGCTTTACCTGCAGCGAAGTACCTACTTCGGCCGCGATGTGTACGCGGTCGGGGGCAGCGTGGACGCCGCTCGGCTGTCGGGCGTGCGAGTCGGGCGAACGCTGCTGGCCGTCTATGCGCTGGCCGGTCTGCTCGCCGCTCTGGCCGGAGTGATCCAGGACGCACGGATCGGCGCCGCGAGCCCGCTGGTGGGCGGCGAGGTGATCTTCGACGCCGCGGCCGCGGTGCTGCTCGGCGGGACGAGCTTCGCCGGGGGGATCGGCGGCGTCGGCGGGACCGCGATCGGCGTGGCGTTCCTGGCCACCCTCCAGCAGGGGCTCTCGATCTCCGGCGTGCAGGACTACTGGCAGCAGATCATCACCGGCGTGATCCTGGTCATCGTGGTGCTGCTCGATCGCATCCAGCACGGCGGGCTGGCCAGCATCGGACTCGGCCGGCTCAGCTCGATGCGGGGTCGCGCGGCCGAGAGTCCGCCGGCAGAGTCTTAGCTGAGCGCGGACAGGAACTCGTGGCGGCAAGGCTCCGAGGCCAGCGCGAACGCACCCTTGCGGCTGGCGATCGGCAGACCCAGGCGACCGAGTGCCACCGCGGCCTCGCCGTGCTTGGCCAGGACGGGGACCGGGTTCAGTACCGCGGCGCCGTCCACTGTCAGCCCGGGCCGTCTTGACAGGACCAGAGCCGGTAGCCCGCCGGCGGGGATCAGTACCTCGGCGCCGCGCGCCAGGAGCGGCTTGGCCACCTCTTGGAACTGCTCGAACACCTTGTTGAACGCGTCCTCGTCGTGGCAGGCGCGGACGTAGTCCTCGACCACCAGCCCCGTCATCGCTGTCACCCCGATCACGCGCTCGCGGAGTCCGTACCGGGTGATCTGATCCTGGTGCCAGGCGATGAAGGCCGGACTGATCGTGACCAGGCCGATCCGCTGGCCGAGCGTGCACGCGTGCAACATGCTGGTCTCGCCCAGCCCGAGGACCGGGATGTCGACGGCGGAGCGCGCCTCGTGCAGGCCGCTGTCCTGGAAGTGGCCGATCAGGAACGCGTCGCAGCCGTCTGCCTCGGCGGCGACGGCATTCGCCACCGCGCGCATGCCGCAGCGCGTCTCGGTCAGGCGGTGGAGCATGGTGTCGGGTGGATCGATCCCGACGATCTCGTGCGCGGTGCCGTCGCCGAAGCTCCTCTGCAACTGCGAGTCGAGCAGGTCGAAGTACTGCCGGTGGCGGGCCGGGTCGATGAAGCTCTGCCAGCGAATCCGCATCTGCGTTCTCCTCAGTCGGGGGTGGCACGTGCCCAGATCGTGCGTTCGGTTGTGCGCTCGAGCCGTACCTGCGCGCCCGCGCCGGTGTCGGTGGCGAGGCGCGCGATGATCAGCGGGCCCGAA
>DATIEI010000006.1:0-4305 GCA_035455845.1 Solirubrobacteraceae bacterium | reverse complement strand
ACAACTCCCCGGCGTCGAATACGACCACGTACAGCCACTGCGGGTCATCGCCGAGGCCGTGGGCGCTGGCGTCGGGGAACACGTGGCAGCCGTGCAGGCGCGTCACGGTCCCCACGTGACCGCGCACGTAGCGCGGCAGGCGGGTATGGCCGGGTGGATTGATGTTCCTGGCACGCACGCGCTCGGAGACCGCGAACCGCGCGGGGCGGATCGGCTCTCTGCGACTGCTTGCCACGCTGACCTTCCCGGGCAGGGGCCGACCCGGCGTCAGCGATCGGCCGGCTGTCAGCTCCTCCTCGCTCACCAGCCCGCGCTCGAGCAGGAGGCGCTCGAGCCCGCCCAGCCACCGCTCGTAGTAGGTCTCGGCCAGGTACTCCGCGGGCGGTTCGCGCTCGCGGGCAAATCTGGCCTCGTCAACGCCCCATTCGCCGGTCGCGCGCATCGCGAGGTCGAGCGCCAGCACCCGGCCTTCCCACTCCGCGTGAAAGACGGGTTCGTCGGGCTCAGGCGTCACCGGGCCGAAGCCGTGCATCCCGCCCATGTCGTGGACGCCGTTCACGGCGCGGCGCTCTCGACGGGCGCCTTCGGAAGCCCAGTGCCGATCATCGAGTCGCGGGTTACGAGCCGGGCCAGGTCGTCTTGCACCCAGCCGTCGGTGCCCTCCGGGCGCATCGGCACCACCAGGTAGCGGATCTCAGACGTCGAGTCCCATACGCGGATCTCGACCTCGGGTCCCAGCTCGACGCCGAAGTCGCCGAGCACGCCGCGTGGGTCGACCACCGCCCGGGCCCGGTAGGCGGAGGACTTGTACCAGACCGGTGGCAGCCCGAGCAGGGCCCACGGGTAGCACGAGCAGAGGGTGCAGACGACCATGTTGTGCACCGCCGGTGTGTTCTCGAGCGCGACCATGTTCTCGCCCTGCCCGCCGGCGATTCCGAGCGTGGCGAGCGCGGCCGGGGTGTCCTCGAACAGCCGATGGGCGAACCCGGGGTCGGCCCACGCCCGGGCCACGACTCCGGCGCCGATGTGGGGACCCACCCTGGTCTCGTAGGTCTCGACCAGGCGGTCGAGCGCGGCGGGGTCGACATAGCCCTTCTCGACCAGCACGCTCTCCAGCGCGCGCACCCTCACCTGGGTGTCTGAAAGCTCCGAGCCATGCCCGTGATGCGAGGCATGGTCATCATGCGACGTTGATGGCATCGACCGATTATTCACTGCGCCGGTCTCGGCTGCCACGCGCGCGGGGTGGATCTCGGCGGCCGTTCCTGCTCGTTGCCGCGGCGCTTTTCGTGATGCTGATGGGCTCGAACATGGCTACCCCGCTGTACGCGGTGTACCGCCAGCGCTACGGCTTCTCGGCCGTCGAGCTGACCTTGATCTTCGCGACCTACGCCGCTGTGCTGGTGCCGGCGCTGCTGTTCTTCGGTCAGCTGTCTGACCGGTTCGGCCGCCGCCCGGTGATCGCGGCGGGGCTGTTGGGCGGCGCGGCCGGCCTGGTGCTGTTCGCCTTGGCCGACGGCACCGCGTGGCTGTTCGCGGCGCGAGCTGTCCAGGCCCTCGGCACCGGGCTGATGACCGCGGCTGCCGCCGCGGCCCTGGTGGAACTCGAACCAAGCGGCGACTACGGCCGCGCGGCGGTGGCCACTGTCCTCGGGAACAACGGCGGTTCGGCCGCGGGGCCGCTGGTGGCCGGAATGCTCGCGCAGTGGGCGCCTGACCCATTGGCGCTGTGCTATCTGACCGGAATCGCCTGCCTCGCCTTGGCGCTCCTGGGCGTCCTGTCGATCCGAGAACCCGTTGTCACCAGCGGTCGGTGGCGCCCGCAGCGGCCATCCGTTCCCGGTCCGATCAGAGTCCGATTTGCTCGTGCTTCGCTCACCGGCGCGAGCGTGTGGGGGGTTGGCGGGCTCTTCCTCTCCGTGGTCCCGTCCTACGCCGGGCAGCTGCTGCACACGAGCGACCTCGCACTCCTCGGCGCTATCGCCGGCCTGACCCTGGGCGCCTCGTGCGTCGCTCAGGTCGTCCTTCTCCGCGGGGATGTTCCCCCCAGTGTCGCGCAGCCGGCCGGATTGATGATGGTGGTCGCGGGCGTCGGCCTTCTGGTGGTGGCGTTCCCGCTCGGCTCGCTGCTCTGCATGCTCGCGGCGGCCGCGGTCGCCGGCTTCGGCAACGGCACGGCGCTGTTCGGTGCCCAGACCGAAATCAACCTTCTGGCTCCGGGCGAGCGGCGCGGCGAGGTGACGGCGGCGTTCATCGCATGCCTGTACGGCGGGGTCGCGGTCACGGCCGTCGGCGCCGGCCTGCTCGCCGACGCCTACGGCCTTTCCACCGCGGTCGCCGTGATCGGCGCGATCGTGGCTGGTGTGGCGGCGATGACGGCCCTCTGGCACCTGGCCGCGCGGCGCCCGTCGCTGGTCGAGCAGGAACTTCCCCGCTAAGCTTGCCCCACAGGCCCGGCTTAGCGGGCTCCACGTTAGGGAAGAAGGCATGTTCCGAAATCCCCTCATCGACATCATCGTCGTGCTCTTCATCGTGTTGCTGTTCTTCGGGCCCAAGCGCCTGCCCGCATTAGGTCAGGGTCTGCGCGAGTTCAAAGACAGCGTCACCGGAGGGTCGTCTGACGAGGATGAGGCCAAGCGGCCAGAGCTGACCTCGGCCGCCGCACCGTCTGGCACCGCCCAGTCTCAGCCGGCTGAGCGGCAGGCGTCCGAACCTCGCTACTGACGCCCGACCGCCAGCCCTGAGTGTCACGATCCGGAAGCCGAGGCGAACTCGATCCGGGGTTCGATCGTGATGTCGCTCGTGAGGCTGTTGGCGATGAAGCAGGCCTCGTGGGCCCGCTCGACGAAGTGGCGCACCCGCTGCTCGTCCGCGTCGCCGGCGATCACGATCCGAGGGCGCAGCACGATCTCGGTGATGCGCAGCGGCTTGTCGTCCTCGGGCATGACCGCCTCGGCTTCGTCGACGTAGGAGACGACGTCGATCCGGACCCGAGCCGCGTAGGCCAGGAACGAGAGCATCTGGCAGGAGCTGGCGGCGGCCACGAGAAGCTGCTCGGGGTTGAGCAGGTCGGGGTTGCCGCCGAAGGCCGGGTCGCTGCTCAGCGGCAGCTCCGTGCCGGCCGGCGGGCAGGACACCCGGTGCGTCCGGTCATAGGCGTCGTAGCCGGCGCCCGTCGACCCCGTCCAGTTCAGCCGACACCGATACTTGTGAACGTGAGCCACTAGGGAGATTCGCCGGTCGCCACCGCAGCCTGAAGGTGCCGCAGCGCCCGGCGCCTGAGCAGCCCGAACGAGATCACCATCCAGGCGATCCCGGCGCCGATCAGGACCACCTTGAGCCACGTGCCGGCGGCCAGCAGCGCGTGGCCGAACCAGTAGTACTCGAGGGCGTTGACCAGGGTCGATGCGAGCGCGGCCGCGGCGCTGATCGGCAGGAAGCGCTTCAGGGTCATGCCACTGCCGCCGGCGAGCAGGCCCATGACGTTTCGCCCGCCGGTGAAGAAGCGCCCGACGACGAGCCAGACGCCGCCGTGCGCGACGAACGCGCGTCGCAGTTGCTGCACGCGCTCAGGGTCCTGGCGCATCCGGCCGCCCAGGACGAGCAGCAGCCGCTCGCCGCCCCAGCGGCCGATGCCATAGCCCACAGTCGTTCCGACCAGCACACCGAGGACGCCGGCCACGATCACCGCGGCGATGGAGAGACCGCCGGTGGCCGCGTACACGGCGGCGGCGACAAGCACCGTCGTCCCGGGCACGGGCGGGCCCATGGCCTGCAGGGCGACGGCCAGGAAGACCAGCAGAATGCCGTACTCCCGGACGAGGTGGTGTATCTCGTGTGCGCCCACCATTCGATAGTAATGGCGGCCGCGCCCCGCTCACCCGTCCATGTGTCCAGGCTCTACACCCACCCCTTGCGGTGGAAGAAGATGAGCAGCCCCACGCAGGTGGCCACCATGCTGCCCACTCCGATGACCCAGAACGTCCATGGATGCGAGATCAGGTGGTTGACCATGAAGCCGAAGTTCTGACCGAAGAACCCGGTGATGAACGCGAGTGGTAGGAAGATCGTGGCGATGACCGTGAGCTGCTTCATGACGTCGTTCTGACGGTTCGAGACCGTCGACAGATACAGGTCGGTGGCGCCCGAGAGCAGGTCGCGGTAGGAGTCGATCAGATCGCTGATGCGGATCAGGTGGTCGTAGATGTCACGGAAGTAGTCGCGCTCGTCGAGCTCGAATCCCTTGAGCTCGGAGACGCGATCGACCGAGCTGGCGAACAGGTCGCGCTGGGGAGTTATGACCTT
>DATIEI010000005.1:0-7039 GCA_035455845.1 Solirubrobacteraceae bacterium | reverse complement strand
ACACCACTGAGGCCTGTCCGTTCTGCACGAGCGCGAAGGCTCTGCTGGCCAAGCGCGGCATCGCCTACGAGGAGATCAATCTGGCACGCGACCCGGACAGTCGGGCCAGGCTCCAGGAGAAGACCGGGATGTTCACCTTCCCCCAGATCGTGATCGGCGATCACGCGCTGGGTGGGTTCACCGAGCTGCTCGCCGCCGACCGCGCGGGCCGGCTGACCGAGCTGCTGGCGGCGTAGCCGCCTGCACGGCGGACCCGGCCCGGCCACAGAGCGTCTGCAGGTCGGGTGGCGTGGCCGTACGACCCGGATAGCTCGTCAGGCAAGCGAGCCCGACGGGAGCGTGACGCATAAACCGTCTCCCAGGCGGCCAACTCGCCGCGCCTCGGCCGAAGCGCGTGTCGTGACGGGCTATCCGCCATCGCGGGCGCCAGCCGGGCGAGCCTGCAGGTCGCGCTCACGATCGTCCGGCAGCGGCGCGGCCCGCTGGAGACCGGAGCCGCGACCGCGGCTTGGGCTGGCAGCGCTCGCACACGTAGGTCCCGCGTCCCCCCACAACGATCTTGCGGATCGCGGTGCCGCACCGCGGACACGGGAGGCCTGCGCGGCGATGGACGAGGAAGCGGTCCTGGAAGGAGCCGCGCGCGCCGTCGATGTGGCGGAAGTCGTCGATCGACGCGCCCTTGGCCTCGATCCCGGCGCTGAGCGCCTCCTCGATCCCGGCCCGGAGCCGCGCCCAGTCGGCACCGGTGAGCCGGCCGGCGGGCCGCAGCGGGTGGATCCCCGCCCGGAACAGCGCCTCGTCGGCGTAGATGTTCCCGACGCCGGCGATCCGCTTCTGGTCGAGCACGAACGCCTTGACCGGGGCTGCCCGGCCCCGGCCGAGCACGCGCAGGTGCTCGGTGGTGAACTCGGGCGTGAGCGGCTCTATCCCGATCCGTGCGTCAAGGTAGGCGCTGCGGGCGTCCGCGCCGTGGACCAGGTGCCCGGTGCCAAACCGGCGCGGGTCGACGTAGACGAGGCGGTGCCCGTCGTCGAGCCCCAGCATCACCCGGGTATGCGGCGGTGGCGCGGGCGGATCGAACAGCAGCGTCCCGGTCATCCGCAGGTGCATGAGCAGATAGCGCTCGCCCGACAGCTCCCAGACCAGGTATTTGCCGGCCCGGTCCAACCGCTCCACGATCGCATTCCGGAGCGACGCCTCGATCGCGGTCGGAGAATCCGGACGGGTCCAGCGCGGATCGAGAATCTGGGCGTGGGCGATCGTGCGTCCGGTCAGGTGCGGAGCCAGCTGGCGGCGGATGGTCTCGACTTCGGGCAGCTCGGGCATGGCGAGTAACGAGTCTGCCTCAGACGAGCGCTTCAGTCCTCCCGTCCCAGTAGTCGAGCGACTCGACCCGGGCGATCACGCCGATGCCGCGGAAGGCGACCTTGTTCGAGCGGGGGTAGAAGCAGACGTCGGCCGGGTCACGCATCCCGTAGGCGAGGTAGGTCAAACCGTACGTCCAGCGGCTGCGGAGGTGACCGAGGTCGACCTCGCGCCGGCGGCCTTCGTCAAGTCGCGCGATTCCCACGGCGGGGACTCTACGACCGACGCGCCTCTGGCGCCCGGAATGCCCAGAACGCGCTACTCGCGGGCGATTTGGGCGCGAGGATGCGCGTCGAAGTACACGTCGCGCAGGCGCTCGGTGGTCAGGTGGGTGTAGATCTGGGTCGTGCCGATGTCGGCGTGACCGAGCATCTCCTGCAGAGAGCGCAGGTCGCACCCCCCAGTCAGCAGATGGGTGGCGAACGTGTGCCGCAGGGTGTGCGGGCTCATCCGCTGCTCGAGGCCGGCGCTCCGGGCGTGCCGGCGCACGATCTTGTACAGGCCCTGCCGGGACAGTCCACCGCCCCGGAGGTTCACGAACACGCGGCGCTCCGGGCGGATGCCGACCAGCTTTGGGCGGGCATGCTCGAGGTAGGCGCGCAGGGCGTCGATCGCCTTGCCGCCGATCGGGACAATCCGCTCCTTGGACCCCTTGCCGCGGGCGCGCAGGATCCCCGCGTCGAGGTCGAGCTCGGACAGCTCGAGACCGATCGCCTCGGAGGCCCGCAGCCCGCAGGCGTACATCGTCTCGAGCAGGGCGCGGTCGCGCAGCGCGGCCGGGCCGGTCCCGCGGGGCTGCTCGAGCAGCCGCGTCACCTCGTCGCGGCTCAGTACCTTCGGCAGCCGCGCCCGGGAGCGCGGCGCGCGCAACTCGGATGCCGGGTCGTAATCGAGGATCTGCTCGCGCCGCAGGTGGCGGTAGAACGAGCGCAGGCAGGCGATCTTGCGCTGAAGCGTGGCCGGCGCGGCGGCGGGCCGTTCGGGCGTGGCACTGGCCAGCTCGGAGATGAACGCGCTCAGATCGGTGGTGTGGACCGCCAGCGGATCGAGCCCGTGGCGATCGAGGAACTCGCCGAACTGGTGTAGGTCTGAGCGATAGGCCTCGAGCGTGTTGCGCGAGAGCCCCCGTTCGAGCTCGAGGTGGCCGAGGAAGTCGAAGGTCAGCTCGGTGATCGGACGGGTTTCGGCGACCGCGTGCGTCGTGGCCATGCGAGGTGATTCGCGACCGCCCGCAGCGGTCCTCCCCCTGGGCTACAGCGCCCGGCGTATCAGAGGCGCTCGTACGCGTACGCCTCGGTCGAGTAGCCGAGGCGGAGCGGCCAGGTGGCGTCGAGCGCCAGCGCGCGCACTCGCCCGAGGACTCGCCGGCGCTCCTCGTCACCGAGTGCGGCGATGAAGCTGATCGAGCCCACGCGGTCGACCAGCCCGTCGGCGTCGAACTCCTGCTCGAACGGAACCCTGGTCTCGCCGGCTGCCGCGAATCGGCGATCGGCCGCGATCGACTCACGCCATCCACTGTCGTAGTGGCTCGGGGAATCGCCGCGGTAGGGCTCGGTGAGCTCATGGATGGCCTGGTGCAGCGGCTGCTCGCGCAGCCGGCGGTTCCAGACCACCGCGAACCGTCCGCCCGGCCGCAGCACGCGATGAAACTCGGCCAGCGTGCGCGGGACGTCGAACCAGTGAAACGCCTGGGCGACCGTGATCGCGTCGACCGACTGGTCAGGCAAGGGCAGCGCCTCGGCCGTGCCGTCAACTACCCGCGCGCCCGGCACGGTCCGCTCCAGCACGTCTCGCATCCCTGGGACCGGCTCGACCGCGATCACGGAACAGCCGCTGGCCACCAGCTCGCGGGTCAGCTTGCCGGTCCCAGCACCGACGTCGGCGACGGTCCGTCCCGGCCGCAGGCCGAGCTCCGCGCGCAGCCACTCGATCGCGCCGGCCGGGTAGCCGGGGCGGCCCCGCTCGTAGGCGGCCGCGCCCGCCTGGAACCCGCGCCGCGCTTCATCGCGGATCGCCATCGCCACGGGCTACGCGACGCCGTAGGCGAGCTGGCGCTGCCCTGCCAGCCAGAGCAGCGCGATCAGCGACTTCGAGTCCTCGCACTGGTCGATCGCGTCGTCGAGGTCCGCGAGCGGCCAGGGAACGATCTCGATCCGCTCGCCGGGGTCGGGCTCGTGCTCGGGGTCGTCGGAGAGCTCGGTGGCCACATACAGCCAGATGCGCTCGTCACTGAACCCGGCGCTGGTGTAGAACGCGAGCAGCTCTTCCCAGCGCTCGGCACGCTTACCGATCTCCTCGGCCAGCTCGCGCTTGCCGGTCTCGAGCGGCGACTCGCCGGGGACGTCGAGCTTTCCGGCGGGGATCTCGAGCGAGCCGGTCGCGCCGATCACCTCGCGAGGCTGTCGGGTCAGCCACACATGCCGGTCGTCGAGCGCGAGGATCCCCACCGCCCCCGGGTGCCAGACCTTGTCACGGGTGACCTCGGCGCCGTCGCAGTGGCGGAAGCGCTCGGAGCCGGCGCGGATGATCCCGCCCTCGAACTTCACCTCCGACCCGATCGGTTCAAAGCTCTCGCCGCTCATGCGACGACTCCAGCCAGCGCCCGGCCGGACTCCTCGACCAGTGCGATCGTCAGCTCGAACAGGCCCTCGAGCGCGTCGATGCTGATCCGCTCGGTCGGCTCGTGGTTGTGCTCAGTGCCGTCGGCCAGGTTCAAGCAGGCGAATCCCGCCGCCCGGAAGGCGTTGGCGTCCGAGGCGCCGCCGGTGTTGATGTGCCTCGGCTCATACCCGCAGGCGCGCAACGCCTGCTCGGCCACCGTGACCTCCATCGCTTTCGCCCGCGTTCGGAAACCCTGGATCATCCGTTCGACCGTGATATCGAGGTCGCATTCGGCGGCGTCGGCCGCGTCCTGCATGTGGTCGATCATCTCGGTGGCGAGCGCCTCGACCCGCGCCTGATCGATGCTTCGCACCTCGGCCTCGACCCGGCAGCGCTCGGGAACCACGTTGATCGCGGTCCCGCCCTCGATCGTGCCGACGTTGGCGGTCGTCTCGGGGTCGAGGCGACCGAGGCGCATCGCCGCGATCCCGCGGGCCGCCGCGGCGATCGCGCTGCGTCCGTCCTCGGGCCGGACGCCCGCGTGCGCGGCGCGCCCGTGGAACTCGGCCACCATCCGGTGCAGGGTCGGCGCGGCGAGCACGATGTCCCCGATCGGGGTGGCGTGGTCGAACACGTATCCGAACCGGCTGTCGAGCCGGCTTACGTCGAACGCGCGCGCGCCGAGCAGCGAGATCTCCTCGCACACGGTGAACAGCATCTCGACCCCCACCGGGGGTGCCCCTCCGCCGTCGCGCGTAAGCCGGCGGGCCAACTCGACGATCACCGCCACCGCGGTCTTGTTGTCCGCGCCGAGGATCCCGTCGCCGGCGTTGGTCCAGCCGCCGTCGATGCGCACCGGCTCGACCGGCGCGGTCAGCGGGACGGTGTCCATGTGAGCGCACAGCAGGATGCTGTCCGGGCCGCTGCCCGGAATGCGGGCCAGAACGTTTCCGGAGTTCGAACCGACGGCCGGGCCGCAATCGTCCTCGTCGACCTCGAGCCCCATCCCCCGGAGCTCGCCCGTCACCCAGTCGGCGACCCCGCGCTCCCGGCCGGACGGGCTCTCGATCCGGCACACAGCGGCGAACGTGTCGTGGAGCCGCTCGCGCTCGGCGTCGGTGGCGCGCCTCACCGGGAGGACGCGGGCGCGGAGGCCTTGGCGCCGTTGGCAACGGCGCCCGGCGCGATCGGAGCGATCGGGGCGAGCCCAGCGTGCTCGAGCGCCGCCCCGACGAACTCGCGGAACATCGGCGCGGGCCGCTCGGGGCGCGACTTGAACTCCGGGTGGTACTGCGAGGCGATGAAGAACGGATGCTGGTCGGCCGACAGCTCGATCGCCTCGACGAGACGATCGTCCGGGCTGGTGCCCGAGCAGATCAGCCCGGCCGCCTCTAGGCGCCGGCGCAGGTGGTTGTTGACCTCATACCGGTGTCGGTGGCGCTCGTACACGACCGGCTCGCCGTACAGCTCGCGCATCCGCGTGGAGTCGTGGAGCTTCACCGGGTCGGCGCCGAGCCGCATCGTGCCGCCCATGTCGGCGATCTCCTTCTGCTCGGGCAGCAGGTCGATGACCGGGAACGGCGTCTCGAGGTCAAACTCGGTGGAGTTCGCGCCCTCCATGCCGGTCACGTGACGCGCGAACTCGGCCACGGCCAACTGCATGCCCAGGCAGATGCCGAGGTACGGGATCTTCTTCTCCCGGGCGATCTGCGCGGCGCGGATCTTGCCCTCGATCCCGCGCCCGCCGAACCCGCCGGGGATGAGGATCCCCGACACCTTCTCGAGTCGCGCGGCGACCGCCGGGTCGGCGACCTCCTCGGAGTCGACCCAGTCGATCTCGACCTTGCAGTCATGATGGGTGCCGGCATGGCGAAGCGCCTCGACCACCGACAGGTAGGCGTCCTCGAGCCGGACATACTTGCCGACCAGCGCGATCCGCACGCTCCGCTCGGCCTCCTTGGCGCGCTCGGTGATCGCCTCCCAGCCGCTCAGGTCGGGCTCGGGGGCATCGATCCCGAAGTGCTCGGACAGGATGAAATCGTCCACGCGCTCAGTGCGGAACACCAGCGGTACCTGGTAGATGTCGGGCACGTCGTAGGCCGACACGACCGCCTCGACCGGCAGGCTGGCGAACAGGGCAATCTTGCGGCGGATGTCGGTGCCGAGCATCGACTCTGAGCGGCAGATGACCATGTCGGGCGCGATACCGATGCGCCGCAGCTCGTTGACCGAGTGCTGGGTCGGCTTGGTCTTGAGCTCGCCGGCGTGGCCGATGTACGGCACCAGCGTGAGGTGGATGAACATGCAGCGCCGACGGCCCACGTCGACCGGGAACTGTCGGATCGCCTCGAGGAACGGCAGCGACTCGATGTCGCCGACGGTCCCGCCGATCTCTGTGATCACGAAGTCGACCTCGGTCGCCTCGGCCATCAGGCGGATCCGCTGCTTGATCTCGTCGGTGATGTGCGGGACGACCTGGACGGTGGCACCCAGGTAGTCGCCCCGGCGCTCGCGGCGGATGACCGTGTTGTAGATCCCGCCCGCGGTCACGTTCGACGCCCGGCTCGTGTTGGCGTCGGTGAAGCGCTCGTAGTGGCCGAGGTCAAGATCGGTCTCGGCGCCGTCCTCGGTGACGAACACCTCGCCGTGCTGGAACGGGCTCATCGTCCCTGGGTCGACATTGATGTAAGGGTCGAACTTCTGGATCTGGACGCGCTGACCGCGGCTGACGAGAAGGCGCCCGATGGAGGCTGACGCGATCCCCTTGCCGAGGGACGAGACGACGCCGCCGGTGACGAAGATGAACCTGGTCTCGCCTGGCTTCATCCGCGGATCTGTCCCTGCTGGCGCCTAATCAACTCTGCCGAGCGAGTCTAGAGAGCGCAGCAGCGGAACGCCCTCGATCGTTCGCGAGATCGACCGAAACTCCCCATAAATGTTCAGCGCGACCACGATCCCGAGCGCCACATAGCGCGCCGTCTCCCCCAGGCTCACCAAGAGCGTCACCCCCGCGAGCGCTCCGACCAGGTTGGCTCCGGTGTCCCCGAGCATCGCCCGCTCGCGCAGGGTGAAC
>DATIEI010000004.1:0-8655 GCA_035455845.1 Solirubrobacteraceae bacterium | reverse complement strand
GAAGCGGGTGAGGTCGTAGTCGTTGGTGGCCCGGTCAATCGCGAGATCTGCCAGGACTCGTCCGACCCAAGGCCCGAACTTGTAACCAGTGCCTCGCCATCCGACGCCGACGTAGGCGCCCTCGAACCCGGGCACGGCGCCTACGACGAACTCGTCGTCCGCTACCAGGTCGTAGTCGCACCCGTCGACGTCGGCGACGGGCTCGACTTGCGCATCGAGCAGCGAGGGCATGCACTGCTCGACGAACGACATGACGCTGTCGATCGCCGTCGTCGCGCGGGGCAGGTCCGGCGGGTGGTAGTAACCGATCTTGACCTTGTCGATCACCCCGTCGATGATCGGGTGGCAGTAGATCCCGGCGTCGAGGTAGGCGATGACCGGCATGGCATCCGATGCGAACTGCTCGCGAACCGAAGCCGGCGGCGTGAAGTACTTGGCTTCGATCGGGCGATCGCGCGTGATCGGGACGTGTAGGAGCGACCCGTCGAGGCAAGCGAGCACATCGTTCGTACCATGCCCGGCGGTCACGACCAGCGATCGCGCTTCCCACTCGCCGGCATCCGTAACCAGACCGATCTCGTGACCACGGCGCGTGACGCCGCTGACACTGACGCCCTGCACGACGCGCACACCACGTTCGGCCAGCACGCGCGTGAGGGCGGCGGTGACAGCGGGCAGGTTCACCACGCCGCCCTCGAGATCTATGTAGCCAACGTCGGCCTCGAGGCACGGGAAGCGCGCCCGCAGGACCTCGCCGCTAACCGATTCCGACGGGATGCCAAGCTCCGAGAGGACACGATGGCTCAGATGCCCGTACGTGCTCTCAAGGTCAGGCGTCACCGAGCGCTTCGCGATGTTCATACAGCCGCACCGGACGAGGGTCGACGTGCCCGTCTCGGTCTCGAACTCCTCCCAGAGCCTCAGCGCTTCACGCGCGAGCCGGGCGTAGTCCGGGTCGAGGTAATCGCTGCGGTAGGAGCGCGTGCGCCCAAACGACGCGGTCATCGGGTCCCCGATCCGACCACGCTCGAGGACGACGACGCGGTCGACGCGCGCCGACGCGTGGTAGGCCGTGAACAGGCCCATGACGCCGCCGCCGATGACCACAAGGTCGTCGGTCATGCGGCAGGCTGGGGGAGAAAAGGCTGATTCGAAATGGGCATCCTGAATCGGTTCAGTGAATCGCTTCAGTATGCCGCATCGCCAAGGTGGGGCGTCGGCGCCGCCGAGGGGCGGGTACCGTGGCGGCATGGAGCACCCGCCCGGCACAGCGCCCAAGCGACGCTGGCACACGATCGACTGGGAGCTCGTGGTCTGCGGCTTCCGCGGCCACGAGGTCGTCGGCACCGAGGTGGGCGAGCTTCGTGAGCAGGACGAGATATTGGCGCGCGACGCGGGCGGGGTGCGGTGGCACAGATGCCTTCGATGCGACTCGTGGGTGGCGCTGCCAAAACCGGCTTCACCGGCCGCCATCCACCTGCCCGATCGCACAGAGATCGAGGTTCCGCCGCGGGGCAAGGCGCTCCGCGACAAGGTGGTATTGCGCCTGATCGCGATCGATCGACTGTTTCACTTCGTGATCCTCGTCGCGCTGGGGATCGGCGTGCTCGCGATCGCCGGCAACGAGGCGAGCGTCAGGAGCCGGTTCTACCGGATACTCACCGATCTGCAGGGGGGCGTCGCGGGTGGTCCGGTCCAGACCAGCGGCCACGTCGGCATCCTCGGCGAGTTCGACAAGCTCTTCTCGCTGCGCGCGGGCACCCTCCGCGAGCTCGGTATCGCGCTTCTGAGTTACGGGGTCCTCGAGGGTGTCGAAGCGGTCGGGCTGTGGTACACGAAGCGCTGGGCCGAATACCTCACGTTCCTGGCCACGACGATCCTGCTCCCGCTCGAGATCTACGAGATCATCCACAAGGGGACCGCGCTGAAGGTCGTCGGCTTCCTGATCAATGTCGCCGTCGTGGCCTACCTCCTGTTCGCCAAGCGCCTGTTCGGCCTGCGGGGAGGCGGCGCGGTGGACGAGGCGAAGCGAGCCCACGACATGAGCTGGGAGACGATCGCGCGGGCGACCCCGCCGTTCACCGACCCCGGCGTGCCCGAGGGCGCGAGACCGGCCCCGTCCTGATCCACGCCGGTCGCGGGTGGTGGCGGGTGGGGGTGGTGCCGGCGGGGGTGGCGGTGGGAGGGGGAGATGGCGCGCACCGGTGGAGTGGCGTCCGCCCCCGCTTGCCCGCCGGGTCGATGATGCCGATCATCCGCAGGCAGTACACGGTCCGCTGGGCCAGCGTCACGCTGCAATCGAGGAGCCCCGCCAACTCGCGGGTGCTGAACGGCTCCGAAGGAAGCGAAGGTAGCGCCCGGACGACGTCATCCGACCCCCGGAGCTCAAGGCGATCGAGCACGTCCACGAGGCGACGCTCGCCCGGATCGCGTGTCCGGCGACCGCGCCGAATAGGTGCGCCTCCGCGCACGTGGTCCTCGCGAAGCAACAGCACCTCGACCGTGAGATGCGGATGCGTGAGAAGCGAGGGGAAGGCGACGAGCCGGTCGAACAGATCGACCACCCCGCCCCGCCTGGGCGAGCGGCGAACAGAGGTGATCTCACCATCTGAGTCCACACGGACAATGCGCCGCTCCGCCGCGATCGGATGCACGATCCGGAACCGGTGCTCATCGAGGAGCGCATCGAGCTTGGGCCCAAGCGGCCCGAAGCCTCCCGTCTGCACCTCGACCAACTCGCCGTCCGCGCGCACGACGTCGATGACGAAACGCCCGACCGGCACCTCGAAGCGGTCCCCGGGCCGCGCCAACCGCGCCTTGACCGCGGCATGCAGCGGACCCTCGCGCAGCACCCCGATGTTCGACACGGACGAAGCGTAAGCGACCGTCTAGTCTGTGTCTCCTTCCGAGAGGGCGCATGCAATTCTCCGACGTCGTCATTCCGTTGCGGGCAGCCTGGTCTTCCCCGTTCGTGCGCTGGCAGGGTCCGATCGCCGACCTGAACAGCCTCGATCTGGCTGAGCGAGTGACCCGCCGGGCGCTCGACGACCGGAAAATTGAGTGGCCGATCACCGAGTTGGTCCTGGGGATTACGATCCCCCAGCGGGAATGCTTCTACGGCGCCCCGACGCTGGCCGCGCGCCTGGGCTTCAGCGGGGTCAGCGGGCCGATGATCGCGCAGGCCTGCGCGACATCGGTGGCGTCGTTGCACGCCGCCGCGACGAGCCAGAGCATCGAGAACGGTGGCGGGGCTCGCCTGGTGGTGACCACCGACCGGACGAGCAACGGGCCCCACCTGGTGTACCCCCGCACCGCTGGACCCGGCGGGACGGTCGAGAGCGAGAACTGGGTGATGGACAGTTTCGGCCGTGACCCCAACACCGGTGAGGGGATGCTCGCCACCGCCGAGCGCGTCGCCGGAGACGCCGGGTTCTCCAAGCCGCAGCTCGACGAGCTGACCGCGATCCGCTACGAGCAGTACCACGACTCGCTGTCAAACGACCGTGCGTTCCAACAGAAGTGGATGGTGCCGATCGAGGCAGGGAGCGCCCGCCGGCCCCAACTGATCGAGGACGACTACGGGATCAGACCGACGACGCTCAAGGAGCTCGAGGCGCTGAAGCCGGTGAGCCCCGACGGTGTGGTCAGCTTCGGGACCCAGACGCATCCGGCCGACGGCACCGCGGGCTTCGTCGTCACGAACCAGGCCGTCGCTCGGGAGCACGCCACAAACGGGCCGCTTGCCCGCATCATCAGCACCGGGTTCGCCCGCGTCGGCCGCGGGACGATGCCCAAGGCGCCGGTTCCCGCGGCCGCGGCGGCGCTCGAGTCAGCAGGTCTCGGCTACGGCGACGTGCACGTGATCAAGACCCACAACCCGTTCGCGGTCAACGATCTGTGGTTCGCGCACGAGACCGGAATCGACCCGGAGCGGATGAACCCGTACGGCTGCAGCCTCGTGTACGGACACCCGCAGGGGCCGACGGGCGCCCGCGGGATCGTCGAGCTCATGTACGCGCTCGAGGAGCGCGGCGGGGGAATCGGCCTGTTCACCGGGTGTGCGGCCGGCGACACCGGCGCGGCGGTGGTGCTCGAGGTCTCCGATTGAAGGTGCTGTGGACGCCGCCGGCCGACGCGCGGCAGAGCACCGAGATCGGGCGATTCCTGACCTGGCTGGAGCACGAACGGGGACGCGTATTCCCCGGCTACGACGAGCTCTGGGCGTGGTCGGTCGAGGACCTCGAAGGCTTCTGGGCCTCGATCTGGGATTACTTCCAGGTCCGGGCGCACACCCCCTACGAGCGTGTGCTCAGCGACCGCGCAATGCCAACCGCGAGATGGTTCGAGGGCGCCGAGCTGAACTACGCCGAGCACCTCCTCGGCCCCGGAGATGACGACGACGCCAGCGCGATCGTCGCCCACTCCCAGACCCGCGATCCGATCGAGCTCACCTTTGGCGAGCTTCGCGACCAGGTCGCGCGCGCCCGCGCCGGCCTTCAAACCCTCGGCATTCGCCCCGGCGACCGGGTGGTCGCGTACATGCCGAACATCCCCGAGACGCTCGTGGCGTTTGCCGCCACCGCGAGCCTCGGCGCGATCTGGGCCAGCTGCGCACCCGAGCTCGGCGCGCGCAGTGTCGTCGATCGCCTCGCCCAGCTCGAGCCGACAGTACTGCTCGCGGTCGGCGGCTACGGCTTTCGCGACGGCTGGATCGACCGTCGCGAGGAGGTACGCGAGATCCGGGCCCGCCTGCCCACGCTCCGGCACACCATCGGCGTGCAGTACGGCGAGCACGCGCCACCGGACTCGCTCCCCTGGGAGGAGCTCATCGCCGAACACGCGCCGCTCCACTTCCAACCGGTCCCCTTCGATCACCCGCTCTATGTGCTGTTCTCCTCAGGCACGACCGGGCCGCCCAAGGCGATCGTCCACGGGCACGGCGGAATCCTGCTCGAGCATTTCAAGTCGCACTCGCTGAGCTGGGACCTCGGGCCTGGCGACCGCCTGCAGTGGTTCACGACGACCTCGTGGATGATGTGGAACTCGCTCGTGTCGGCGCTGCTCACGCGCGCATCCGCAGTGATGATCGACGGCGATCCCACCTGGCCGTCGCTCGACTGGCAGTGGCAGCTCGCCGGGATGACCCGGCCGACATGCATGGGGGTGAGCCCCACGTTCGTGATGGCCTCGCGCAACGCGGGATTGCAACCCGGACCAGCGGGTCACCTCGATTCGGTCAGAACGTTTCCGCTCGCGGGCTCGCCGCTCCCACTAGCCGGATACCACTACCTCATCGAGCAGCTGCCGGCGCACGCGCTGCTCCTGAACGGCAGCGGCGGAACCGACGTGTGCACGGCGATCGTCGGCGGCACCCGGATCCAGCCCGTGTACGAAGGCGAGATCTCCGGTCCCTGCCTGGGGGTCGCGGCGAAGGCATTCGACCCAGACGGCAACGAGATTTTGAACCAGCTCGGCGAGCTGGTTATCACCGAGCCGATGCCCTCGATGCCGGTTGGGTTCTGGAACGACGCGGACGGCTCGCGGTACCGGGCCACGTACTTCGAGCACTACCCCGGGGTGTGGCGCCACGGCGACTGGATCCGGTTCACTCCGCAGCGGACCTGCCAGGTGACCGGCCGTTCCGACGCCACGCTCAACCGTGGCGGTGTCCGGCTCGGGACGGGCGAGTTCTACGGCGTGCTCGACGACATTCCCGAGATCGCCGACAGCATCGTCGTCCACCTCGAGGACGAGACAGGTGGACCGGGCCAGTTGCTGCTGTTCGTGGTCCTCAAAGAGGACGCCACCCTCGACGACGAGCTTCGATCGACCATCGGACAATCGCTGAGGCGTGAGCTCTCGCCCCGCCACGTCCCCGACGCAATAACTGCAGTCGCGGCGATCCCGCGCACGCTCACGGGCAAGAAGCTCGAGGCTCCGGTCAAGCGCGTACTCGCCGGCGCCGCGCCGGAGGAGGTCGCCAGCCTCGACGCGCTGCTCGATCCGGCCGCGTTCGACGCGTTTGTCGCGTTTAGCCGAACCGGGTCAGCAGCTCGGGCTTGATGAACGCGTCGATTCCGACGATCTGACCGGCCTCGACGTCGAGCACGCTGATGCCGTGCGGGATCAGCCGGCCGTCCGGAGTCTCGAGGTTGATGGTCACGGCCGGTCGGCCGTTCGCCCAGGTCGCCGTGTGCCTGATCCGGCTCAGGTCTCCGTGGGCGACGACGTCGCGGAAGAAGCGCGCGATCTGGAGGTCGCCGAGCAGCGAGGGTTGCGGCGGCATCCGGAGCAGCGCGTCCTCGCGCAGGAGCGACACGAGCCCGTCCATGTCGTCGTGCTCGAAGACCGCGACGAAACGGTCGAGGAGCTCCCGCTCGTCCGGACTCGGCGGACGGAGCGCCTGGTCGGGGAGATGCTGGTCGATCGTGACGCGGGCGCGCTGGAGAGCACTGGTGACCGACGCCACCGACGTATCGAGCACCTCGGCCACCTCGGGGGCGGTCCAGCCGAGGACGTCGCGGAAGATCAGCACCGCGCGCTGACGTCCCGGCAGCTCCTGGATCGCCCGCAGGAGGGCCAGTTCCATGCCCTCCCGGATCGCGTACCGAGCCTCCGGGTCATAGGTCGGCGCCGACGCTTCATCCACGGGGAGGTCGGGGAACGGGTCGAGCGGCTCGGGACGGCGCGGCCGGCGCTTCAGCTCATCGAGGCAGGCGTTCGTGGCGATCCGGTAAAGCCACGTCTGTATCTGCGCGCGGGGTTCGAAGCCCCCGAGCGCCCGCCAGGCGCGCACGAGCGTCTCCTGCACCAGGTCTTCGGTGTCCAGCGCCGAGCCAAGCATCCGATAGCAGTGCACCTCGAGCGCATGCCGGTAGGGCTCGACGAGCCGGCGAAACGCGCTCTCGTCCCCCGCCTGTGCCGCGGCGAGCAGGCGGCTCGGATCCGGATTGGCAATCAGGTCACTCACGGTTGTCAGCTCCGTTCGGTGGTTGATAGCCGATCTCCTCGTCGCACACCCGAACGGCGATCTGGTGGATCCACATCCGGACGGTGGCTGGGGATTCGATGACCTCGACCTCGGTGCGTGCCGTCCGCGCGGTCTCGGTCATCGCCCGTTCAGCGGCGTCCGCGTTGCCGAGCATCAGGCCGCAGAACACCTTCACGCCGCACCAGTGAGGCGCCAGGAGGCGCCCGAGCGCCTGCTCGTCGCCGCACCGCGCCGCCTGCAGAAGCTCATGGTGCTCACAAGAGTCCATCGGTCTCACAACGTCAAACGGCGCGGGACGCCGAACCTAATCGCACCGATTAGTTCGCGAGCTGCCCGCAGTTGGACCTCCTGAAGAGCCAACCTCTGACCTGGAGGTCCAATGACATCCCCACCCACCCATATCAATCGCTGGCGCGCATTCGCGCTGCTGGCCGTGGCGTACTTCATGACGATCGTCGACCTGACGATCGTCAACGTGTCGCTGCCGACGATCGGCCGCGATCTTCACTTCTCACCGACGAGCCTGCAGTGGGTGGTGACGGCGTACGCCCTCACGTTCGGCGGGTTCCTGCTTCTCGGCGGTCGTGCCGCGGATCTCCTCGGCCGCCGCCGCGTATTGATCGCGGGGCTCGGCGTGTTCGCCGTGGCATCGCTGGCCTGCGCGCTGGCCACCGGTGACGCGTTTCTGATCGGAGCCCGGGCCGTGCAAGGAGCAGGTGCGGCGCTGATGCTGCCCGCCGCCCTCTCGATCGTGATGGACATGTTCGACGAGGGCGCCGAGCGCAACAAGGCGCTCGGCATGTGGGGGGCGATCGGGGCCAGTGGCGCCACCATCGGCCTGATCACCGGAGGGCTCCTCACCCGCTATGCCGGGTGGCAGTACATCTTCTACCTGAACGTGCCGATCGGGGTCGCCGCGCTGCTGCTGGCGCCGCGGATCGTGCCCGAGAGCCGGCTCGAGGGCGCGCGCCGGCGGTTCGACGCCCTCGGTGCCCTCGCGGCGACCGGCGGGCTCGTGCTGTTGGTCGATGCGATCACCCAGGCTCCGCAGTACGGCTGGGGCGCAACGCGAACGATCGTGACTCTGCTGGCCGCGGTCGGCCTGCTGGTCGCCTTCGTCGTCATCGAGAACCGGGTCGAGTCGCCGGTCGTACCGCTGTCGATCTTCCGGCGGCGCACGCTGACCGGCGCGAACATGGCGGGGATGCTGCTGGGCGCCAGCTTCTTCGCGTTCATCTTCGTCGGCACGCTGTACATGCAGGAGGTCCTGCACTACAGCGCCTTGCAGACCGGGCTCGCGTGGCTGGCCGCCTCGGTGACGTCGGTCGCGCTCGCGGGGCTGTCGCAGTACCTGGTCACGAAGGGCGGGGCGAAGGCCGTCATGGCGATCGGGATGATGCTGATCGCCGGGGGCATCCTGTGGGCCACCCAGGTTCCTGCCCACGGCCACTTCGCCGGCAACCTGTTCGGCCCGTTCGTGGTCGCCGGCGCGGGAACCGCGTTCGCCTTCATCCCGATCTCGGTCGCCGGGCTGGCCGGTGTCGAGCAAGACCGGGCAGGGCTGGCCTCCGGGCTGCTCAACACGGCCCAGCAGATCGGCGGGGCCGTGGGCATCGCGATCGCCTCGAGCGTCGCGGCCAGCCACACCCAGGCGCTGCTCCATG
>DATIEI010000003.1:0-2828 GCA_035455845.1 Solirubrobacteraceae bacterium | reverse complement strand
TCCCGGCACCGCACCCGGCTCCGGCGGCGTCGTGCACACATGGGCGATCATGGCCGGCGCCTGCCTGATCGCGCTGGTCGGCGCGATCGACGACGTCAAGCCGCTGAAGCCGCAGTGGAAGCTCCTGGGTCAGCTCGCGGCCGCGGTGATCGCGGTGGAGGCCGGCGCGGTGGTGACCGACGTGACGATCCCGTTCATCGGCACGCTCTCGCTCCCGAACGCTGGTGGCGTGCTCACCGTGATCTGGCTGGTCGGGCTGATGAACGTAGTGAACCTCTCCGACGGCATCGACGGGCTGGCAGCCGGCTTGTGCACGATCGACGGGATCGCGTTCGCGATCATCGCGTTCGACCTCAACGTGCCCGGGGCGGGGGTACTGGCCGCCCTGACCGCGGGAGCCGCGCTCGGTTTCCTGTTCCACAACTTCTATCCCGCGTCGTCGTTGATGGGCGACTGCGGCGCGAACCTGCTCGGCTACCTGCTCGGCGTGGTGGCCGTGGTCGGTTCGATCAAGACCGGTGCGGTGGTCACCCTCGCGGTGCCCCTGATCCTGCTCGCGGTGCCGTTCCTGGACACCGGGTTCGTCGTGGCCAAGCGCCTGAAGTACAAGCGCAAGCCCTGGACGGCCGACGCCAACCACTTCCACCACCGGATGGCGCGCATGGGCTACAGCACCCGGCGCACGGTCGCCTACCTGTATGGATGGACGCTGATGCTGGCCGGCGTGGCGCTCGCGCTTCGCTTCGTCCCCTACTCCAACCACCACGGGACATACCACCTGGGGTGGCTGCTGGTGATGGCGGCGATCGGCCTGATCGCCCTCGCCGCCAGCGTGTATCTGATCTACCTCCTCGAGATCCTCAAGTTCAAGAACCTCCGCATCCGGGAGCTGCGTACCGCCGACCCGGCGACCAGCGAGCACGAGATCGAAGAGACCGTGCAGCGCGAGGTCGAGACCGGGGAGTTCGAGCGGGTGGGTTAGTTGGCGGCACGTGCGGACCGGCTGAGCGGCCTCAGCCGTACCGAGATCGGCGTGCTGGCCGCGATCGCGGTGGTGACCGTGCTGGCGGGAGTAACGCGCTACGCCGAGGGCGTTTCGCGCGTCATCGCGTTCGTGCTGGCCACGCTGGCCCTCGCGGGAATGGCCTGGATCGTCGCCCTGGCGACCGAGCAGGTGGGCGAGCGCTTGGGCCCCGCCGCCACCGGCCTGATGCAGTCGACTGTGGGCAACCTGCCGGAGTTCTTCGTGGTCATCTTCGCGTTGGAGGCTGGTCAGAAGGTGGTGGCCGAGACCGCCATCCTGGGCTCGATCCTCGTCAACGCGCTGCTCGTGCTCGGGCTGGTGATCATCGCCGGCGCGAGCCGCGAACGGGATCGTGACGGGATCATGCGCTTCAGCGCCCGGCTGCCGAACGACACCGCCACGCTGCTCCTGGTCGCATCGTTCATCATCGCGCTGCTGGGCCTGGCCCACGGCGCCGGCGATCCCGCAAGCCGTCACTCGAAGACGATCTCGATCATCGGCGCGGTGGCGATCCTGCTGGTCTACGCCACGTGGTTGCGCCAGTACCTGACCTCGCCGGAGACCGCCGGGAGGCGCAGCGATGAGCCGCCCCGCCTCGGCCTCCCCATCAGCATTGCCCTGCTCGTGGTGGCCGGCACCGCCTCCGCGTTCGTCTCGGACTGGTTCGTCAACGCGCTCCAGCCGACGATCGAGACGTTGCACATCTCCCAGGCCTTCGCCGGATTGGTGATCGTGGCCATTGCCGGGAACGCCGTCGAGAACGTGGCCGGGATCGTGCTCGCGGCCAAGGGCCAATCGGATCTCGCAATCTCGGTAGTCAAGAACTCGGTGGCCCAGATCGCCGCCTTCCTGTACCCCCTGCTCGTGCTCGTGTCGCTGCTGACCGCGACCACGCTGACCTTCTCGCTCGCCCCGGTCTACATCGGAGCGCTGTTCGGCACCGCGGTGATCGTGTGGCAGATCACCGGCGACGGCGAGGCCACGGTGTTCGAGGGGACGGCGCTGGTGGCGACGTTCGTGATCCTCGCCACCGTCGCGGCGTTCGAGTAGCCGTCATCCGCGCAGCGCCTGCGCGATGCGCGCCCCCAGTGCGACCGGCTCTCTTGTGAGGTGGCGGTCGGTCACCCGCATGGCGCGGACTCCGTTTGCGAGCATCACCTGGTCGCGCTTGCGGTCGCGGTCGAACGCGCCCCGGTGGCCATGCGCCCGCCAGCCGTCGAACTCGAGCACCAGTCGTTGCTCGGGCCAGTACGCGTCGACCAGATAGTCGTGGAGGCGGACGTTGGTCACCGGCCTGGGAAGCTGCGCCGCGTCGATCAGTTTGAGCAGCGCTCGTTCCCTGTCTGAGCGGGTCATCCGGGGGTCGTCGATCAGCGCGCGGATCACCGGCGCTCCCCTCCGCCTCGGCTCTCCTTCGAGGACGGCCCCTACGGAGCCCGGCATCACGATCTCGCGGTACAGCGCCTCCTGGTAGGCCTGCTCGACCTCGCGCGGCGATTCGGTGGCGGCGAGGTCGGCGATGGTCCGCGCCACCGAGGTCACCGGGATGCCGCGCACGGAGGTCACGTGGTGTCGCGCTAGCGCACGCGGGCGGTGAAGCCGAACGCCCGGGTGAAACCCGGGGTTCCGGCTCACCACCGTCACGTCGACCTCCCGATCCGTCTGCGGAAGCAGACCGAACATCTCTGCGGCTGAGCGATGGCTGACCACCGCACCCTCACCACATGCCATCACCGCGGCCCGGGCCCGCGCCATCGGTGTCGGTGGCGCCGCGCCGAGCAGGAACACGCCGCGGTGCAGCCGC
>DATIEI010000002.1:0-12907 GCA_035455845.1 Solirubrobacteraceae bacterium | reverse complement strand
CACCACGCTCGCGCTGTGCTCGGGCCAGCGTGCCACCGTGGGCGAGCTCCTGGAGGTGGAAATCAGGAGAAGCGCGCAGTTATGATCTCAGATCAAATATATCTGGGGCGCGGGGCCGAAGTCTCCGGTCCCGGTCCCGCGGAGAGGGAGTGAATCGATGAGCCTCGATCCCCCGAGCGGTGCTCCTCAGCGCCGCGTATCGCGGAGGACGTTCTTGTCCACCGGCGCGCAGCTCGCAGCCGCCACCGGCGTCGCGCCGCTCGCGCTCGGAGGGACCCAAGCTGCGATGGCAGCGAGCCGGACCCGCGGTGCACCCGGCTTGGTCGGCATGGATCACGCCGGAATCATGGTCCCGAACATCGAGGAGGCGACCGCCTGGTTCAAGGACATCCTCGGCGCGACGGATCCCTTGACCTTCGGTCCGTTCAGCGACCCCACGGGGAACCTGATGACGGAGCTGGTCGGCGTGAACCCCCGCGCGGTCATCCCCCAGATCAAGCAGCTTCGCATCGGCCACAGCGCGAACATCGAGCTGCTCGAGTACCACGCGCCGCACCAGGACCACACCCATCCCAAGAACTCCGACTTCGGCGGCCATCACATCGCGTTCTACGTGACCGACATCGACAAGGCGGTCAAGTACATGAAGTCGCGCGGCGTCGAGCATCTGCTCGGCCCGTTCTCGGTGACCGCCGGCCCTGCCGCGGGCCAGACGATCAATTACTTCCGCACGCCGTTCGGCCTGTTCATCGAGTTCATCACCTACCCGCACGGCGAGGCCTACCAGCACGCCGGGCTCCGCCCGCTCTGGTCACCCAAGCTGAACGGACTCGGCTCGGTGCAGACGCGGGTTCCGGGACTGCTCGGGATCGATCACATCGGGTTCACGGTTCCGAACGTGGACGAGGCGGCGCGGTGGTTCGTCGACGTCCTTGGCTTCACCAACCCGCTGACGTGGGGGCCGTTCGCCGATCCCACCGGCAACCTCATGCATCAACTGCTCGAAGTCAACCCGCGCGCGGTCATCGAAAAGGTCAGGATGGTCCGCGGCGGAGCCGGGCCGAACGTCGAGCTCTTCCAGTGGAGCGCTCCCGGCCAGAGCCACAAGTTCCCGCTGAACTCGGACTACGGCGGGCATCACATCGCGTTCTACGTGCGCGACATCGCCAGGGCGGTCAAGTACATGCAGTCGAAGCACGTCAAGAAGCTGCTCGGCCCGTTCTCGATCACCAGCGGCCCCGCCGACGGACAGACGATCAACTACTTCCACCCCCCGTTCGGCACGTACGTCGAGTTGATCAGCTATCCGCACGGGATGGCCTACGAGAAGACGGCGAAGGTCCCGCTGTGGAACCCGCGAAACAACCGCCCGACGCGTGTCCAACGCGCATAACGAGCGAACTGAGCCCAGGGCCGAGGACTACGTCCTTGGCCCGAGCCCGGCCGACTGGGAAAGGCTCGAGCGGCCGCTGGCGCTCGACCCGGTGACCTTCGAGATCCTCCGCCACAAGCTCGAGGCGATCAACGAAGAGCAGGCGATCGCGCTCAAGGAGGTCTCGGTCTCGCCGATCGTCACCGCGGCGAGCGACTTCAACAACGCGCTGTACACGGCCGACGGCCGGATCGCCTCGATGGGACCGCAGGTGGTTTTCCACTCAGGCGCGATGCCGATCGTGCTCCGGCACGTGATGGAGGAGTTCCCGCCCGAGGAGATCGGAATCGGCGACATGTTCGTGGTCAACGACCCCTACTACGGAGCGGTCCACCATCCAGACGTCTCGCTCGTGGCGCCGATCCACCACGAAAGGGCGCTGATCGCTTGGGCCGGCGTCGCCGCCCACCAGGTCGACATGGGCGGGATGAGCGTCGGCTCGATCTCGGCGCGGGCGCGGGAGAAGCAGCAGGAGGGCCTGATGATGCCGCCGATCAAGCTGATCGAGGCCGGCGTCCTTCGCCGGGACGTATGGCGGCTGATCCTCAACATGACCCGCCAGCCGCAGATGGTCGGGCTCGACCTGCGCGGCTTCATCGCGTCCAACTCGGTGGCGCGAGAACGACTGCACGAGCTGATCGACCGCTACGGCGCTGACACGATCACCACCGCCATGGAGGAGCTGATCCGCTACTCCGAGCGCCGGATGCGCGAGCGGCTGCGCTCGCTGCCCGATGGGATCTTCCACACCCGCGGATTCCTCGACCACAACGGGATCGAGAACCGTGTCTATCCGGTCGACGTCCGGCTCGAGAAGCGAGACGACGTGCTCCGCTTCGACATGCGCGACTCCTCGCCGCAGGCCGAGACCTACATCAACTGCACCGAGGGCGCGCTGATCGGGGCGATCTTCGGCGGGACCGCGCCGATCCTCGGAGCGGGGATCCCATGGAACCACGGCATCCTCGGGGCGCTCGAGGTGATCGCGCCCAAGGGGCTGATCGTCAACGCCAGGCGACCGGCGGCCACGGGCGCGGCTACGGTCGGCCAGGGCTGGACGATCATGAGCGTGTCGAGCCACGCCGTCTCCAAGCTGCTCGCCTTCTCCGACGAGCTGCGCCACCACTCGTGCGCGACGACCCACGGCACGTTCGCGGCGCTGTTCAGCGGCGACCGTAACCAGCACGGCGAGCCATATGGGACGCAGCTGATCGACCCCCAGATCGGCGGCGGGGGCGCGAGCGCCGCGGCCGACGGCATCGATCAGTCGGGCGCCCTGGTCGCGCCGCGTCCCCACATCGCCAACGTCGAGACCAACGAGCTTCACGGCCCGATGCTGTTCCTGTTCCGCTCGTTCTTCCCCGACACCGCCGGCGACGGCGCGTGGCGCGGCGGACGGGCGGCCGGGACGGCCTGGACTCCGCACGGCGTGGCGCGACTGCGCAACTCGCTGACCTCGCACGGGGTCGAGGTGCCGGTCTCGTTCGGCCAGTTCGGCGGTTGGCCCGGCGTGTGCAACCGCCAGCTGCTGGTCCGCGGGTCCCGCGTGCACGAGCTGCTGGCGGAGGGCAAGCTGTCCCTGCGGCCGGACGTGCTCGCGCCGCTCGATCTCGACGAGCTCGGAGGCGAGGTGGAGGAGCTCGAGGCCAAGGTGCCCGAGTTCGAGCTCGTGCCCGGCGACGTGGTGCTCTACACGTGGCAGGGCGGCGGTGGCTACGGCGATCCGCTCGACCGCGACGAGCAGCGCGTGGCCGACGATCTCGCGCTCGGGATCATCGGCGAGGAAAAGGCTCGCGCGGTCTACGGCGTGCCCGGCGACCGCGACGCGCTCCGAGCCGCGCGCCTCGACGGAGCGGAGCCGCCGCTTTCGGCCGATCCCCCCGCCGCCGGTGAGCCGGTGTCCAACTTCACTCCTTCCCTGATCCTCGCCCGGGGCAGCGACGGCCTGCTGCTCCAGTGCGCGTGCGGCCGGGCACTCGGCCCGGTTGCGGGCTCATGGCGCGAGGGCTGCGCGACACGCCGCCTGCGTGATGACGATCTGCCACGGGGCATCGTCGTCCACGACTCGCTCGAGCTGGTCCAGTACCTGTGCCCGGGATGCGGGCGCCAACACGGGATCGAGGTGGCCGAGCGGGGCGCGCCGGCTCTCGAAGACGTGCGGCTGGCGGACGGCACATGAGCGGTCGCTTGGACGGCCGCGCCGCGCTGGTCACCGGCGCCGGCCGCGGCCTCGGCCGTGCCCTGGCGCTCGGCCTGGCCCGCGAGGGCGCCGATGTCGCCGTTCACTACCGCCGCTCAGCCGCCGGCGCCAAGCAGGTGGCCGCCGAGATCACCGACCTCGGGCGCCGGGCGGTGACCGTTCAGGCCGACATAACTCGCCTGGATGACGTGGAGACCATGGCCGCCACCGCGTTCGAGAGCCTGGGCCGGATCGACGTGCTGGTCAACAACGTCGGCGACGCGGCACCCGAGCAGCAGTCCTGGCGGTCGCTTGACGAGGGGCTGATCGACCGGGTGCTGCTGACCGACGTGAAGGGCACGCTGCTGGTCACGCACGCGGTCGGCCGGCGGATGCTCGAGCAGGGCGGTGGCGCGATCGCCAGCGTGTGCTCGAACGTGGTCGTGACCGGGAGCCCCCGGGCTCCCCAGTACGCGGCGTCCAAGTACGGAGTGATCGGCCTGACCAAGTCCTACGCCGCCGCGTTCGCGCCGCACGTAAGGGTCAACGCGCTCGGCCCGGGCTTTATCGAGACCGAGACCACGCTGGCCCGCGAGGACTGGCAATCCGGCCGGCGCGAGGAGATCCTCGCGCGCACGCCGCTCAAGCGAATCCCAAAGCCCGAGGACATCGTCGCGCCGATCGTGTTCCTGGCCTGCGAGGACTCCGCCCACCTCACCGGCGCCTTTCTGGTCTACGACGGCGGCTTCAGCATGCTCGGAGCCTGATCCTGGCGCTCCGTCACGGCGCTCCGGCACGATCGCCGGCCGGTCAGTCCCCGATGTACGCGATGCAGTCGATCTCGACCAGCATGTCCTCACGCGCGAGCCCGACGATCAGCAGGGTCGAGGCGTAGGAGCGCTCGTCCACGAGCGACCTGCAGTTACGTGCCAGCCAGCCGTCGCGGGCTTCGTAGAACTCCGCCTCGAGACTCCGGTCGGTCAGGTACCAGACGAACTTGACCACGTTCTCAAGTGAGGCCCCAGCGTCGCTCAGCCTCTGCTTGATCCGCTCGAGACAGAGCTCAGTCTGGGCCTTGATGCCCTCCAGCGGGACATCGGATTCCTCCGAGCGCGCCTCCGCACCCGAGAGGAAGACGAAGTCGCCGGCGACCGCGCCCTTGCCCCAGGCCATCTTCGTGCCGGCGTGGACCACCAAGCCCAGGCCGCGCTTTGCCCGCTCGCTCGCCACGAGGCCAGCCTAGCGATGTTGGCGTCGCGCTAAGAGTTCTTTTCCGCCTGAGGTGATGTTTGACATTTGATCTAACCACGGGATACTTTCGCCGGGACGCGGAGATCCCAGAGCGGGCAAGGAGGAGCATGAGGTTCAGCATCTACTCAGAGATGCAGCACTGGCCGGGCAAGTCGGCCGAGCGGCTGTATGCCGAGGTGGCCGAACAGGTCGTGCACGCCGACCGGCTCGGGTACGACACCTACGCGATCGTCGAGCACATGTTCTTCCCCAAGTTCTCGGCCTGTCCCGATCCGCTGTCGTTCTTCTGCCAGCTCGGCCCGAAGACCCGGCAGATCCACTTCCGGACCATGCTCCACGTGCTGCCGTACCACAACCCGACCGTGCTGGCGTCGCGGATCGCCGAGGCCGAGATCCTGCTCGAGGGGCGCTACGAGTTCGGCGTGGGCCGCGGCCATGGCTGGATTCCACCGAAGGGGGGTGTCCGCCTGGAGGACGTCAAGGAGCTCTACGACGAGTCGTTCGAGCTGTTCTTCAAGGCGCTCGAGAACGAGCGCTTCTCACACGAGGGCCGGTTCTACAAGGTCGACGACGGCCACATCGTCCCGCCACCCCCGCAGCGCAAGCAGAAGATCTTCGTCGGCGGCACCAGCGACTCGACCTATGAGCTCGCCGGACGCAAGGGATACTCAGTCGCCGTCCCCCCGCTCCTGCCCTACAAGGCGCTTGAAGCTCAGCTCAACATCTACCGCGAGACCTGCGCCGCGCACGGCAACGAGCCGGACATCGTCTGGATCCACGCGTGCTACATGGACGAGGACCGCGAGGTAGCCAAGCGCGACGCCGAGCAGGCCATGCGCGGGTTCCTGGTCGGCAACGCCTCACCGCTCGAGGAGCGTGCCTCGGACGAGGAACTGCAGGCCGCCGGCTACGGCTTCTATACGTCGGGGATCATGGAGGAGCTCGCCGCGACGCCCTACGACGAGATGATCGAGGGCGACATCGTGTGGGTGGGGACCCCGCAGGACGTGATCGAGAGGATCGAGCAGACGATCGAGGTGTGTGAGGGCCTGAGCGAGATCGCGATCACGGTCAACCCCGGCGGCTTCGAGCACTGGAAGGCGATCAAGACCCAGGAGATGTTCGCCGACCTCGTGATGCCGCACTTCCAAACCGCGCAGAGCACCGCCCAGCCGGCGGTCGGCGCGGCCCGCTGACGTTTTCAAGACCCAGGAGGAGAGCTGGACATGAGGAAATTCAGTGGCTCGGTGACCGCGCTGGCGTTGGTCGCGGCCGTAGCCGTGATCGTCGCCGGCTGCGGGTCGAGCAGCAGCAACAGCAGCAGTGCCAGTAGCGGCGCCAGCAGTGGCGGCTCGAGCACAAGCGGCAGCTCGTCATCATCGAGCAGCGGCAAGCCGATCGTGATCGGCGCGGCGATCGACTTCAGCGCGCTGATGGCGCCGACCGACGACCCGGCTCTGTACGGCGCCGAGATCGAGGCCAACAAGATCAACGCCGCGGGCGGCGTCGACGGGCGCAAGATCAAGTTCGACATCGCCAACACGCAGCTGAAGCCCGCCCAGACGCGGTCCGACGCGCTCAACCTCGTCCAGAAGGGCGCGAACATCCTGTGGGTGACCTGCGACGTGGACTTCTCCACGCCCTCGATCACGGTCGGCCTGTCGGCCAAGCTGCTCACGGTCGCGCCGTGCATCGGCACCGACCAGATGGGCCCGAAGCGGTTCGGCTCGGCGGGCGCGCTCGCGTTCAGCTACGGCAACGTCGCGCAGGACGAGGGCGCCGCCGACGCGCAGATCGCGATCAAGCAGGGATGGAAGACTGCCACCGTGGTCACCGACAAGCAGATCGTCTACAGCGTCGACGTGTGTGAGGCGTTCGCCAACAAGTTCAAGGCGCTGGGCGGCAAGGTGATCTCCCAGCAGACCTGGACCCAGGGCGACCACACGATCGCCAACGTGGCCAACCGCGTGAACTCCGACCACGCGGCCGTGATCCAGGTGTGCACAACAGCGGCGCCCGACATCTCAACGCTGTTGTCCGACGTCCGCTCGGCCGGGAACAACACCCCGTTCCTCGCGCCCTGGTCGCTGGACGGAACCTACTGGATGCCCAAGAACCCCAAGATCTCGACCAACTTCTGGACCGACTCGTACACCTCGATCTACGGTGACGATCCGAGTGCAGCGGTGAAGGCGATGATCGCGAAGCTGACCGCCGAGGGCCACGCGCCGACCACCGGCGGGTTCGTCACCGGCGCCGCGGCGATCGACGGAATCGTCGCCGCGATCAAGCAGAACGGCGGCTCGACCGACGGCGCCAAGCTCGCCGCGACCATGCAGGGCTTCCAGAACCTGCCCACGATCTCAGGCCTGGTCAGCTTCTCGTCGTCGCTGCACACGGTGTCCGGGCGCGCGTATCGCGTGCTCGAGGTCGTGAACGGCAAGGGGCAGTACAAGTACCTGATCAAGTCTGGTGGTCTGGCGCAGATCTCCGGATAAAGGCGCCGCCGTCAGGCGCCGCCGACTATGAACACCCCCTTGCCTGAGCGGGCCAGGTCTCGCGAGCGTCGGTGGTCGGAGGGATCCCTTTCGACCACCGACGTTTCGCGGTCGTTCGAGGGCGTGCACGCCCTGCAGGGGGTGAGCCTCTCGATCGAGCGCCATGAGGTGGTCGGGCTGATCGGCCCGAACGGCGCCGGGAAGACCACGCTGATCAATCTGATCACCGGGTTCGACCTGCCGACCTCAGGCCGGATCGTGCTGGGCGACCAGGATGTCACCACCTGGCAGGCCCGGCGCCGGGCGCACGCCGGGCTGGCGCGCACGTTCCAGCACGGCCATCTGTTCCGCGCGCTGAGCGTGGCCGAGAACATCCAACTGGGCGCGCTGGGCATCGGGATGTCCCGCGGGCAGGCCAAGGCCGTGTGCTCGGAACTGCTCGACGCGCTCGACCTGGACGAGCGGGCCGGGATCCCCGCTGGAGCGCTGCCGCACGGCGATGAGCAGAAGGTCAGCGTCGCCCGGGCGCTGGCCTCGCGGCCGCGCTACGTACTGCTCGACGAGCCCGCGGCGGGGCTGGCCGAGTCCGACATTGTCTCGTTCGCGAATCTGGTGCGCCGAGTACGCGACGAGTACCGTGCAGGCGTGCTGCTGGTGGATCACAACATGGCGTTGATCATGGATGTGTGTGATCGGATCCACGTGCTCGACCAGGGCCGCACGCTCGCGTCGGGCACGCCGGCCGAGATCCGGCGCAACATCGACGTTACCGCGGCATACCTGGGGTCCTCCGGAGTCAAGGACGGGAGGCAGGCCGGTGGCTGAGCCGGCTCTCGAGGTGCAGGCGCTCGAGGTCCGCTACGGCGCGGTGCCGGCACTGCGCGGAGCCACGCTCAGCATCGAGGCCGGCGAGATCGTCGGGCTGGTCGGACCCAACGGCGCCGGCAAGAGCACGTTGCTGCATGCCGTCATGGGCGCGCTCCCGATCGCCGGCGGCAGCGTGCGGTTCGAGGGTCGGTCGCTCGCGGGCGTGCCGACCGAGCGGATCGTCCGCCAGGGCCTCGCGCTGGTACCCGAAGGCCGCCACATCTTCCCCGACCTGACCGTGGACGAGAACCTCCGGCTCGGGTTGGTCGGCCGCGGGTCCACCGACGGCATCTCGGACGACCTCGAACGGGTCAGGACGCTGTTCCCGGTCGTGCACGACTTTCGCGACCGCCAGGCCGGGCTGCTCTCCGGTGGCCAGCAGCAGCAGCTGGCGATCGCGCGCGCACTGGTGAGCAAGCCGCGGCTGCTGCTCCTCGACGAGCCATCGCTGGGCCTGGCACCGGCCGTGGTCGAGACGGTCTGGAACACGCTGAGCGAGATCCGCTCGACGGGCGTGACGATCATGCTCGTCGAGCAGCGGGCGCAGATCACGGTCGGGTTCGCCGATCGCACCTACGTCCTCGGCGACGGGCGGGTCAAGATGCAGATGACCCCGCAGGACGCGGACGACACCGAGCGAATGGTGGAGGCGTACTTCGGATCATGAACCTGGGTCAGACGATCATCGACGGACTCGCGCTGGGCGCGCTCTATGCCCTGGTCGCGGTCGGGCTGGCCCTGGTGTTCGGTGTGCTGCGCCTGATCAACTTCGCCCAGGGCGAGCTGATCACCGCCGGCGCCTACGCGCTCAGCCTGACCAGCAACTGGCCGGTGATCGCCCAGATCGCGTTGTGCTTCGTGGTGTGCGTCGGCCTGTCGGTGGCGATCGAGCGGATCGCCTTCCGGCCCTTGCGCGGTGCGGCGCCGGCGACCACGCTGGTCGCCACGTTCGCGGTGGCCTTCGCACTCGAAGCGGTCTGGCTGATCGCCTTCGGGGCGAACGGCAAGCCGGCCGACCCGCTCTCGACCCTCAACACGATCGCGATCCGAGGCAGCCTGAACCTGCGCTGGATCACGATCGTCGAGATCGTGGCCGGGATCGTCTTGCTCGGCGGGACCGCGCTGATCCTCAACCGAACCTCGATCGGGCTGCAGATGCGCGCCGCGGCCACCGACTTCCGCACCGCGCGCCTGCTCGGGGTGCGCACGAACCTCGTGATCTCGTTCGCATTCGTGATCGCCGGCGTGATGGCCGCCGTGGTGGCGCTGCTCTACACGGTGCAGACGCCGCTGGTCACCCAGACGTTCGGCCTCGACATCACGATCATCGCGCTGGTCGGCGCGGTGGTCGGTGGACTGGACCGGCTGTGGACGGCGACCGCCGGCGGGTTTGCCATCGGCTTTGCCACTTCGGTGCTCGGCGACGTCCTCCCGGCCTCGCAGGAGAAGTTCCTGACCGCGTTCGTGTTCCTGCTGGTCATCCTGTTGCTGCTGCTCCGGCCGGGCGGCCTGTTCACCGGCTTCGGCCGCACCACGGTGGAGCGCGTGTGAGCCGCCTGCGCGCGATCCAGACGCTGTTGGAGCGCATGTGAGCCGGCTGCGCGCGATCCAGACGCTGTTGGAGCGCGTGTGAGCCGCCTGCGCGCGATCCAGACGCTGTTGGCCAGCATCGGGCTGCTTCTGGTCGTGGCCCTGATCGGCTCGGGCACGAGCGCCGCCACCCAGCAGAACTTCATCACCGCGCTGATCTCGGCGGTCATCGTGTACGGCCTGTACGTGTTCATCGGCAACTCCGGGGTGATCTCGTTCGGCCAGATCAGCTTTGTCGCGATCGGTGCGTTCAGCGCCGGCCTGTTCACGATCCCGACCCAGCCCAAGCACTTTGTGCTGATGGGTCTGTGGTCGTTCATCGCCGATCACACGGTGTCGAATTTCGCTTCGTACCTGATCGCCGCGGGTCTCGGCGCGGTGGTCGCGTTGATCGTGGGGCTTCCGCTGATGCGCCTGTCGGGGATCGCCGCCGGTATCGCCACCTTCGCCGTCCTTGAGATCACATACAACCTGTTCCTGCAATGGACCAAGATCGGCCCGGGACCGACCACGCTCTCGCTCGTCCCGACCTCGGTCGGCGTCTGGCAGGCGTTCATCGGCGCCGGGGTCGCCGCGATCGTCGCGTTCCTCTATCAGTCCTCCCGCCGAGGGCGCCTGCTGCGAGCCAGTCGTGAGGACCCCGCGGCATCGCAGGCCATCGGGGTCAACGTGACCCGCGAGCGGTGGCTGGCCTTCACTCTGTCCGGGGGCCTCTGCGGCCTCGGGGGCGCGCTTCTCGTGCACCAGTTGGGAAGCATCACGGTTGACCAGGTCTACCTCGAGCTCACGTTCCTCACCCTGGCCATGCTGGTGATCGGCGGCTCGGCCAGCCTGTGGGGAGCGACCGTGGGCGCGCTCGGCATCAGCCTGCTCGACTCCTGGCTGAGCGCCGCCGAGAACACCGTGCACGTCGTGTTCTTCTCGGTCACGCTGCCCAACGGCGCGTCCGATTTGATCCTGGGCGTCATCATGGCGGCCATGCTGCTGTTCCGCCCCCAGGGAGTCACCGGTGGCCGCGAGTTCTCGCTCGCCTTCGTCAATCGGCTTCGGTCGAGGCGCACTCGCGCCGGAACCGAGTCATCTCGTACTGCCGCGTCCGGGCAACCCGAAACTACTTTGGAGCAAGACATGCAACCAACCGAGGGGGTAGAGAGCCGTGCCGAGCGCTGAGAAGCTGTCCGCCCTGCGTCCCGCGGGCGGTCACCGCACGCTCGCCGAGCGCGCCTTTGCCACCCTGCACGAGGCGATCGTCACCGGCGTGCTGGCCCCGGGCGAGCGGTTGCCGATCGAGGAGCTGGCCGAGATCCTCGAGATGAGCCCGATGCCGATCCGCGAGGCTCTGAGGCTGCTGGACTCGGTCGGCCTGGTGGAGAACATCCCCCACCGCGGGGCCCGGGTCACCGAGCTGTCGATCCGCGATCTGCGCGAGGTCTACGAGGCCCGGCTGGCGCTCGAGCCGCTGTGCGTCCGTCACGCCGCCGAGAACTTCACCGACGAGGACGCCCAGCTGGCGACAGATCGCCTGGCCGACCACGTACGGGCGTCCAAGCAGCGCGCCCTCGGCCCGATCTGGGCGACCCACACGGCGTTCCACTTCGCGCTGTACGACGCGGCGAACTCGCGCTGGATGCTGCGCCTGATCGGCCCGCTGTGGGAGAGCAGCGAGCGCTACCGGTTCGCGATGCTGCCGGTCCGGTTGAACCTCGACAAGCGCCGGCTCGAGCACGAGCGGATCCTCCAGGCCTGCATCGACCACGATCCCGACCGGGCGAGCATGGAGTTGCACAACCACCTGGCCCGCACGGCCAACATGATCGCCGGCCAGATGGGCGCCCGCAGCGACGAGCTGTTCGAGCTGATGCCGGGCGGGGCCGAGTCCGAGAAGGCGGCCGTCGGATAGGCTGCGTTTTCCGGGGGCGCGCGGGGCCGATCCCGCTCGACGGCGGCGGCGCCCATCACCCGACCAACCTTGACGATTGATCAAATATCTGAGATGTTTAGACGGCCGGTGTCGGGACCGCCGCGGCCGAGGCACATGTACCGACAGAACTAGCTGACAGAGGGGTTGAGATGCTTCTTGAATCGGTGGCCTATGCGCGCCCGGACACGGTCGCCGAGGCGCTCGAGGCGCTCGCTTCCAGCGACGGCGCCGCGCCGCTCGCCGGCGGTCAGAGCCTGGTAAATGTCCTCAAGCACCGAGTGGCCTCGGTCGAGTTGCTGGTCGACATCAGCCGCCTGGAGGAGCTGCGCCAGATCACTCGCACGTCTGACGGAGGCCTCGAGATCGGGGCGTGCGTCACATACGACGAGCTCGACCACTCCGACGAGATCCGCTCGAGCCACCCGCTGCTGGCCGAGGTGGCCGGTCACATCGAGGACCAGCAGATCCGCGACCGGGGCACGATCGGCGGAAACTGCTGCCTGAGTGACCCCACGAACAACCTCCCGCCGCTGCTGGTCGCGCTCGACGCGAAGATGGTGATCCAGTCGGCGTCCGGGCAGCGCGAGGTGCCGGCGGCGGAGTTCTTCCAGGGCTACTTCGCCACCGCGGTCGGGGAGGGCGAACTCCTGCGGAGCATCACGGTTCCGCCGCTCGGCGCCGACGCGGGCGCCGGCTACAGCACGGTCGCGGTGGGCGCGGATTCCAAGGCGATCGCGCGTGCGGCGGCGGTGGTCCGCGGCGATGGCACGATCCAGGAAGCGCGCGTGGTGCTGGCCTGTGTCTCGCCGGCGCCGATGCGCCACGGTGGGATGGAGGAGGCGTTGCGGGGCGCAGAGGCAAGCGTCGACGCGGTCCGCGCCGCCGCCGAGCGGATCGGCGACGACCTCGAGCCGCTTGGTGATGCGCATGGAAGCGCCGAGTACCGGCGCGCGATGGCGCGCGTGGTGGCCCGGCGCGCCGTATGTCAGGCGATGGTCAAGGGAGGGAACTAGTCATGGTCGACGCAGGCACCGTGCAGGCGATCGAGTTCACGATCAACGGCGAGAGAACCAAGGCGACAGTGGAGTCGCGACAGCTACTCGTGCACTTCATCCGCGACACGCTCGGCATGAAGGGCACTCACGTGGGTTGCGACACCGGCAGTTGCG
>DATIEI010000001.1:0-8007 GCA_035455845.1 Solirubrobacteraceae bacterium | reverse complement strand
ATGTTGAGCTTCTCGGGATCGATGCCGAGCTCATCGCGGCACGGCACCACCTGGGCGGCGAATGCCTCGTTCAGTTCGAAGAGGTCGATGTCGTCGACCTTCAGGCCAGCCTGCTTGAGTACCGCCCGGATCGCCGGGATCGGCGCGAGACCCATGATCTCCGGACGGACCGCCGCCACGGCGGAGGCCACGATCCGGGCCCGGGGCTTGACGCCGCGCTCTCGGGCCTTCTCCTCGGACATGACCAGCACGGCCGCGGCGCCGTCGTTGAGCGGGCAGGAGTTGCCTGCGGTCACCGAGCCGCCAGGCTTGAACGCCGGCTTCAATTTCGCCAGTGCCTCCATCGTCGTACCGGGCCGCGGCCCGTCGTCTCGAGTGACCGAATGCGCGGGGATCACATCGCCGCCGGCGTCGTGCATCTCCGGAATGTCAACCCCGACGATCTCCGGATCGAAATGTCCGCTTTCCCTGGCGGCGACCGCGCGCTGCTGCGAGATGGCAGCCCACTCGTCCTGGGCCTCCCGGGACACCTTGCACCGCTCGGCCACGTTCTCGGCCGTCAGTCCCATCGGGATGTACACGTTGTAGCCCGTGCCATTCGATCCCTCGAGCCGCGGGTTCATCGCGGGCAGCGTCATGCCGGCGCCGCGCGAGGTGCACTCAACCCCCGCGGCGATGTACTGATCGCCTTCGCCCGCCCTGATCGCGTGGAAAGCCATCCGGATGGTCTGCAGCGACGAGGCGCAGAACCGGTTCACAGTGACGCCCGGGATGTGGTGGTCGAGACCGGCGAGCAGGGTCGCGTTGCGGGCGATGTTGTAACCCTGCTCGTGGTCGGGGAAGCCGCAGCCCATCATGACGTCATCCGTCTCGCGGAAGTCGATGTCCGGGTTGCGCTCGACGAGCGCGCGCAGCGGGATCGCGGCAAGGTCGTCGGCGCGGATGTCGCGGAGCGTGCCTTTGATCGCCCGGCCGACGGGCGTGCGAATTGCGTCGACGATGACTGCTTCAGACATGGTTGTTCCTCCTCAGGCGCGATCCCACTGGAGGACCGTGGACGATTGGGGCTATCGGCGCAGTCTCCGCCAGTTCGATTGGTGCCTCATCCGCCGCCCGCCACACGGGTCGTTCGGAGAACTACTCAAGGCCGTCCCATGCTGCGCCCGTGCCGAGCAGCTGTTCGGCGATCTCGCCGCCGAACCGCTCGACCGCGTCCCAGTCGCGGCTGTCGCCCTCGGGCACATGAGTGGTTCGCACAACCGCCCGTTCGGCGAAATGGAGGCTCTTCATCTCCAGACGCCCGCCGAACGTGCGATGGCCAACCGCCCCGGTGAGCCGCACCAGGACCGGCACGTCTGCTGCCACGCCGGCAGGAATCAGGTGGCCGGGGTCCCCCACGGGGCCCGAGCTGAACAGCCACACCGGCATTCGGATGAGCTCGGAGGCGTGGATCTGAGCGAAGCGGCGAGCCTCGCCGAGCCAGCGGTTCGCGTAGACCGCACTGCCCAGCACAACCGCTCCGTACTCGCCCAAATCCGTCACCTGCTCGATCGCCGAAGCCTCGGCCGCGATGCCGCGGTCGATGAGCACGGCGGCGATCGCCTCACCGATCTCATGGGTTGCGTGGTGGCGGCTGGCCGCCGTGACGAGGACCTTCGGTCTCACATGGACGCCTCCGGATCGTCACGAGTGATCTAACCCGCAGGCAGCGCGTGCTCCATCCGTGCTGTGCCGCGCCTCAGTGTGGGATTGCCCGGATACGCCGAAGCGGTGCGGGTGACGAAGCTGTGCGCATGACCGATCAACAACTTCGAACCCGCTCATTGAGCCATATACGAGTCAAGGACTGCATGCACCACGGCGTGATGACCTGCCGAGAGGACGACTCCATCCGGCACGTCGCGGCAGTCATGTCCAACTACCGCGTGCACGCCGTGCTGGTCACGACCGGGAACGGCATGCGGCCGCTGGGGATCGTCTCGGATCTCGACGTGGCGACCGCCGCCGCGACGGGCGCGGAATGCACGGCGATCGAGGCCGCCGCCACCGAACCGCTTACGGTCTCGAGCGACGCCGCCCTGGACCGGGCGGCGCAGCTGATGAGCGAACACGGCGTCTCGCATCTCGTCGTGCTCGACGGGGCCGGCGGCTACCCGCTCGGGATCCTGTCAACGCTCGACATCGCCGCCGTCTACGCCGACAGCTAACCCCCGACCGCTCGGCCGATCCACCGCATGTGGAAAACCCGCAATCCGCGTTCGGCGGGCGGCGGATTACCGGCGGCGGTGCCCGGCTTAGCGTGACGCATGGAACACGAGGAGGCCAGCCATGCCCCACATCGCGACTCAACCCAGATCCGGCAGCTATCTGATGCCGTCCATGCGCCACGCGACGGTCGCCGACGCGATGCATCCCGGAATCGTCGCCTGTCCTCCGGATGCTGGGCTGACCGACGTCGCTCGGCTCATGGCCACCCACCACGTCCACTGCGTCGCGGTGATGGCCATCTCGCAGGACGAGCAGGCCGAGCGCTTCGTATGGGGCCTGATCTCGGACCTCGATGTGCTGCGGGCCGGGATCCACCTCGGCCCCGATTCGAGTGCGAGAGCACTTGCGCTGGAGCCGATCATCAGTGTCGTCCCCGCGATGCCACTGCGCGAGGCCGGCGAGCTGATGCTCAGGCACAGGGTCAGTCACCTCGTCGTGGTCGACCCGGATACGCGGCGACCGACCGGCGTTCTGTCGACGCTGGACATTGCCGGCGTGCTCGGCTGGGGCGAGGACTGAGCCAAACCGACCGTGTTCGAGAACCGCATCCACGGCCGGGGGGCCAGGGCGTGGTCACCGACGACCCGATCCTCGAACCGCACGCGGTGATCGTCATCGACCCCACTCTCCTGCGCCAGGTCGCCCAGACCGTCCCCACCCGCGACCGAGAGGAGAAACCCCGATGTTCAACAAGGTGATCTGGGCTACCGACGGTTCCGAGGCCGCCGATCACAGCCTGCCGGTGGCCAGGGCGCTCGCCGCCGAGTCGGGGGCGCCGCTGCTCGTCGTCTACTGCGAGGAGTTCACGCTGCCCGGAAAAGGCGGCGGCCGCCTGCCTGTCCACCCCAACGAGAACGACCTCGAGGAAAAGATCCAGCGCCAGGTCTCGGAGCTCTCCGGTGACGGCGTCCGGGCGACACTCGAGATGACCAGGAGCCAGGTTGGTGGAGCCGCCCATGCGATCGCCGACATCGCGTCGCGCGAGCAGTCCGACCTGATCATCGTCGGCACGCGAGGACACACCGCCCTCCGCGGGCTCCTGCTCGGAAGCGTCACGCAGAGGCTGTTGCACATCGCACCGTGCCCGGTCCTCGCGGTCCCCTCGCGCAACGGCGCCTCGGGGTGAGACCGCGCTGAGGAGAGTTGCTCTTCTTCCATCACCCGGCCGCGCTCGAGCACGATCCGCGTCGATACCTGCCCGAGCATCCCGACGTCCCCGAGCGAGTTGCGGCGATCGAACAGGCGATGGAGGGCGCCGGGTGGCCCGGCTGCGAGCGGCGCCCGGCGCCCGTCGCCAGCGTCCGGGAGCTCGAGCTCGCGCACAGCGTCCCGCACATCCGCCGCGTCTTCGAGCTGGGTGGGATGGGCGGGGGCGAGCTCGACCCTGAAACATACGTCGGCACGGCCTCGTTCCGGGCGGCGTCCTATGCCGCCGGCGGGGCATGCGCGATGGTGCGGGCGCTGATGGCCGGCGAAGCGCGCACCGCGTTCTGCGCCACTCGCCCGGCGGGTCACCACGCCGAGCGGGACCGCGCGATGGGTTTCTGCCTGTTCAACAACGTGGCGATCGCCGCGGAGCTGGCCATCCGGGAGCTCGGCGTGGAGCGGGTCCTGATCCTCGACTGGGACGTGCACCATGGCAACGGAACGGCTGAGATCTTCCGGCATCGCGCCGACGTGCTGTTCGCGAGCATTCACCAGCTCGGGCTGTATCCGGGAACCGGCTCGGTCACCGACGCCGGGTCCGGGGACGGCCTCGGCTACACGATCAACCTGCCGGTCCCCCGTGGATCCGGCGAGGAGGTCTGGATCTCGGTACTCGAGTATGTGGTTCTCCCCCCCGCCCTCGACTTCAAGCCCCAGCTGATCCTCATCTCAGCCGGCTTCGACGCCCACCGCAGCGATCCGCTTGGAGACTGCCGGCTCGAGGCCGGGTCCTTTGCCCAGATGGCCTGTCATGTCCGGGAGCTGTCCACGGCTCTGAGCGCTCCGGTCGGCGCTGTGCTGGAGGGTGGCTACCACCATCGGGCACTGGCCGAGAGCGTCCTGGCCACGATCACCGCGCTGGACGGTGCGGGCAGGGCCGAGTCGATCGCGCCCGATCCGCTCGTGACTTCTCGCGTCGCGTCCCACGTAGCACACTTCTGGACGCTCTGAGCGACCCCCCCTCATCCCCGCCGACCTTCGATCAGGAGCTGCTCTTGTGGCTCGGCGACGAGCCGCCGGCCGTGCGCTCGGCCGACGCGGAGCGGATTCACGACATCGCGGCCGAGTTCGCGACCGGCTTCGACCGTCTGGCCGAGATCGGTCCCGCGGTCACCGTGTTCGGCTCGGCGCGCACGCCACGGGAACATCCTCACTACCGGTTGATGCGCCAGGTGGCGCTCGAGCTGGGACGGGCGGGCTACACCGTCATCACGGGTGGCGGTCCAGGGCTGATGGAGGCGGCCAACCGCGGGGCGCGCGACGCCGGCGCGCTGTCGGTGGGGTGCAACATCGAGCTTCCCCGCGAACAGGCGTTCAACCCCTACCTGGATGTCCGCCTGCGCTTCAGGCACTTCTTTGCCCGCAAGGTGATGTTCGTCCGCTACGCCTGCGCGTTTGTGATCGGACCCGGCGGTTTCGGCACCCTCGATGAGCTGTTCGAAGCGCTGACCCTGATCCAAACCGCGACGATCGAGCACTTCCCGGTGATCCTGCTCGGCCACGGCGAATGGGACGGGCTGCTCGAGTGGCTCTCCGCGCGGGCGGTGGCCGACCTCCGCGTCGACCGAGCCGAGCTGGCCGACCTACATCTGGCGACCGGCCCCGAGGACGTGGTCGAGATTGTCTCCGCCGCCCGCGAGCGCCAGCGCAGCCGCGCACACGGATTGCGCCGCCGGGCTACGCGGTAGCCGGCCGGCGGGTCAAGCCGCGGCGCCGTCCTCGATGTAGCCCGTGATACCCGAGCTCAGCCCCAGGTCGATGGACACCGATCCGCCCTCCAGATGGAGCCGGGACGCGTCGGACGTGATCGCAGCGCTCCAGCCGTGCAGGTCGACGTTACGGAGCGCCTGGCGAAGCACGAGCTCGACCCGCTCATCACGCTTCCCGCACATCGCCGGGCGGTCGAGCTCGAGCTCGAGCTCGGCTTCCACCTCGGTTGGGGAGCGGTCGCGCATTCGCTGAAGGTTCTGGTCGATCTCGACGGCCACCGGGGCCAGCAGCAGGTCCTTCTGTTTCTTCGGATGAATGGTCATGTTCGTAGCCCAGGTCGAGTTTGGCGGAATGTGAGACGTACGCTATGGGGCGGGCGCTGGCCGCTCATCGGGTCCAGGCCGCGCGCCGGTTGCGGCATTTCACTGATGCGGAAATGGGACCGATGGTCAAGCGTTGGTGGCGATATGCCGATCGAATCCGACCGACCTCGCGTCACCGTGTTCGGGCCCGATCCCCTGCTCAGCATCACGCTCGAGCGCGCCGGCACGGCCGACCAGATTCATCTCCATGTGGCCGGTCAGGGTGTGTGGGTCGCTCGCATGGCGGCCGAGCTCGGAGCATGGCCGATCCTGTGCTCGCTCGCCGGGGGGGAGACCGGCCACGTGCTGGCGCCCCTGCTCGAGGGGGCCCTGCCGGGCGAGCGCCGGCTCGTGCAGACGGCCGGATCCAGCGGCAGCTACGTGATCGATCGCCGCGGCGGCGAGCGGCAGGTCCTCGCGATCGCGAACCGCCCCCCTCCGAGCCGGCACGAGGTGGATGACCTGCTGGCCGCCACCTGCGCCGCGGCGGTCGACAGCGCCGTTCTGGTCGTGGGCAATCCGTGGCCTGCCGAGGGGTTGCCCGAGGACGTTTACGCCACGCTGGTCGCCGACGTGCAGGCCGCGGGGATCCCGGTGATCGTCGATCTCTCGAGTCCGCGCCTCGATCAGACGCTTCCGTTCGCTCCCGCCCTCGTCAAGCTCAACGATTGGGAGCTCGCCGAGTACGTGCGTGGCCCGGTCGACGGGGACCGCGCCCTCGCGGCGGCGCGGCGGCTGCAGGCGGCCGGCGCCCAGGCGGTGGCCGTGACTCGGGCCCAGGACCCCATCCTGGTCCTGCCGAGCGACGGCGAGCCGTTCGAGATCGTTCCGCCGTCGCTCCCTCGCGGCTTTCGCGAGGGGTGCGGCGACACGATGACCGGGGCGATCGCCGCCGGCTGGGCGCGCGGCCTCTCGCTGCGCGACGCGCTGATGCTCGGCGCGGCGGCGGGATCGGCGAACTTCCTACGCCACGGGCTCGGTACCGGCCACCGCGACGTGGTCGAACAGCTTCTGCGTCACGTCGTGATCCGCTCGGTCGAGAACGGGCACACCGGATCGGAGCCTTCGACGATGGCCGAGGGCGCCACGCGGGCAACCCACCCCAGGTGAGGCCCGATCGGCTCGACCGTCCGCAGCGACTCAAATGCCGCCACCAGCTCGACGCGCCGCCCCGCCCGCGAGGAGTGCGCGTCGCTCCCGAGCACGTGGATCACCCCGGCTTCGGCCAGCGCCACCATGTCGGACCTTGTTCGGGGATCGGCGAAGTAGGCCGCCGTGGCTTGAACCAGAGCGCCGCGGGCCACCAGCCGCGCGAGGCGCGCGATCAGATCAGCCCCGGGATGGCGTTCGGGGTGGGCGATGAGCGCCCGGAATCCGCGGGCATGGAGTGTGTGCACCGCCGCCTCGAATCGGTCGTCGAGCGGGCCGGCGGGCGGTTCGAGCAGGACCCACCGTCCACCACCCCCCAGCGTGACCGCCTTCAGGTCGCGATCGTCGAGCCGGCCGAGCATGTCCGCGGCAACCTCACCGCCGGCGAGAACCCGTGTGGTGCAGCCTGACTCGAGCAACGCCGCCGAGAGCTGAGCCCGCCGGGCGGGAAGCTCGGCGATGACCACGGCATGGTCTACGCGGATGTGGGGCGTGGCGCAGATGGCTCCGATCCCGTCCGCCTGCGCCTGCCGCGCCATGGCCACCGCGTCGCCGAGATCGCGCGCCCCGTCGTCGAGTCCGGGCAGCAGGTGGCAGTGAAGGTCGATCGTGTCCGACACGCCGACGCGCTTCGGCCGCTACCGCCGCCGGGCCGCCCGCTCGGCCGCCAGCTCAGGTGAGGGGACGACGATCACCGGCCGGTCGGCGTGCTGGACCAGGGCGTGGGAGACGCTGCCCAGCAGCAGCGACTTGAGCCCGGTCAGCCCCCGCGTGCCGAGCACAATTGCCTCGGCGCCGAGCTCATCGGCTTCCGCGAGGATCGCATCGGCGATCGAGCCCCTCCGGACGCACGTCCGCGGCTGCGCATTCAGGCCGGCCTCCCGAGCCAGCGCGGCCCCTTCCTCGGCCCGCTCGCGAGCCTGCCCTTCGTAGGAGCGATCGAGCTCGTCGTAGTCGACGGAGCCAATCGGCATCCCGGCGCCCGAGCGAGTCAGCACATCCTGGAAGCGCTCCCACACCGAGAGCACGGTCGCCGGGCGGCCGCTCAGAAACTGACCGGCACGCTGTATCGCCGCCCGTGCGTCCGCCGATCCGTCATATGCGATCAAGATCATGCCCTGGCCTCCCTGATGTCGCGCATTCGATCCAGCTCCGTCGCCGAGCAGCTCCGGGTCTCGAGCGTAAGGCAATCCTCGATCGTGGCGAGCATGGACGCTCCGCTCACCAACAGCGAATTGACCCGAAACAGATTCTGGCCGTCGGTCAGATAGCTGCCCGGGGCAAGGCGGCGCTGCTTGGCACGACGGCGACG